>CAYNPS010000252.1:0-1995 GCA_964399125.1 uncultured Terriglobales bacterium | reverse complement strand
GGTTGCCGTTCACGGAGATGTTGATCTGGTTCGAGAAGCCGGTTGGATTGCTCGCGCCTACGAACAGCTGATCCGTCGCCATGTCGCTTGTCACGCCCGGCTGCAGGGCCACGAGCTGCACGAAGTTGCGCGACAATACCGACAGTTCCCGGATCTGCGTGCCATTGATCAACCCCGAGGCCTCAGGTGTTTCAAGATCGACCTGGACGGGAGATTCCTGGACGTTGACGGTTTCGTTCGTCGCGCCCACGCTAAGCTGCACGTCGATCACGCGGTGATCGTTCACGTTGAGCGTGATGTTGTTGCCTTCATAGGCTCTGAAGCCCGTGGCGGTCACCCGGATGTTGTAGTGACCGACCGGCAGCAGGGAGGCAAAATAGGTGCCGTCGGGACCTGTCTTTGCTGTTCGCAGCACGGCGCCTTGATCGCTGTTCGTGATCTGTACAGTCGCTCCGCTTACGACGGCACCGGTGGGATCCCGAACAATGCCGCGAATATCGGCAGTGGTCTCCTGCGCGACGCAGCCGATGACGAAGAACAAGCCGAGTGCTACGCAAAAAAACGCTTTGAAACGCATATCTCCTCCTTCATGAATCTTGTTTTTTCGCTTGATTAGCAGCGCGACGGAGTCCCCAAGACTGTCGAATCCGTCCGCAGCTAAAAGTCCCATTTCAAATAACGTGGGCCGCTTGACTGCGCGATCTCTCCTTGCTCGATTCTGCCGTTAGTCGGTTTACGATCCTGTAACGGTCACCACGATAAGTCGAGTTCACATACTCCACGGGCTTGCCATCGCGAAGATAGGAAGTCCGCACAAAATGGAAGACTGGACTGCGCTTGCCGATTTTCAAGAGACGTGACTCCTCGGCATCTGCCAGGGCCGCTTCGGCCACTTCCTCGGTGACAGCGATGTGAATTCCGTAACGCTGGGCCAGTCTTTGGTAAAGCGACGTGTGTGGGTCGAACGTCTCCACCAGGTCCGGACAAAAATGGACCGGAATGTGGCTCCACTCGATTGCCATTGGGATTCCGTCTGCAAGCCTCAGCCTTCGCAGGCTAATCACTTTCTCGTCGGTCTTTATGCTCAGAGCCTCGGCTGTCTTGATGTCCGCCTGCGCTACGGCGAAAGACAGCACCTTAGAAGTGGGACGTGACCCGCAACTGCTCATCTCTTCGGTGAAGGAGAGGACATTGCGGAAATTCTTTTCCAACTTAGTCTCTGAGACGAATGTTCCCTTGCCCCGCTGACTGTAGAGAAATCCCTGGCTGCATAGCGATTTGAGCGCTTGCCGGACTGTCATCCGGCTAACCCCCATCCGGGCGGAGATTTCCTTTTCCGACAAAATCGCCTGGCCGGGCTTGAAGATCCCGGAATGGATCTGCTCCAACAAGAACTGTTGGATCTGGTAGTAAAGCGGAACTACACTTTGGCGGTCGAGCACTGTGAGGTCACTTTTTGAGAATCGATCCAAACAAGATGTCTAGACAACTAGACGTTTTTTTACGTCCCGAGAACTAACCTAGTCAAGAAAAAAATCCGAATAATTTTCAATCGCGTTGGTGTGGTTGAAGGTGTTGAAAGAGTCCAACCGGAACTGACCGATGAATCGCTCGGTGAAAATTGGTGTTCTTGAACAGGGATAAGCCAGCTCTTCAGAAGCCAGGCGCACGGATGCGGTGCTACGTAAGATTTCCCAAGAAATTGCGGATCGAGCAGTTAGTCACATCAAGGCTGGGTGCTGGGAGGAAATCGGATTTTCGCGTCTCCGCTGGCCGGACAAGCGAACGAGATTGACCCCTCGTTCCGCAATTCAAAAGAAAAGGGCCCACATCAAGAATCGCAGGCCCAAACCGGTGAGATTTATTAGATTTAGAAATTCAACTTCAGTCCCAACTGCTGAATGCGAGGCTCGCGGGCATTCGTGACCTGGTCGAACACAGAGCTACCCATGTTGTTCGAGCCGCAGCAGACGGGATTGAAGTGGTTGAAGGTAT
>CAYNPS010000251.1:0-4811 GCA_964399125.1 uncultured Terriglobales bacterium | reverse complement strand
TGCGTGCCGATCAGCTTGAGCTTGATCCAGTTTTTTGCGTTCCCGCCGTCATTGCGCAGCAGGGAAGGCAGATCGTTCATGTTCAGGACCAAAGCATCGATGTCGCCATCGTTGTCATAGTCGCCAACAGCTGCCCCCCGGCTTGAGAACTTCTCGCTGATTCCCGGCCCCATTTCCGCAGACACATCTTTGAATTTGCCGTTGCCCAGGTTCTTGTAAACCAGCCGGGGATTCTTGAAGGTCTGTCCGACATCGTGCGAGTCGATCTCGGGATACACATGACCGTTGACCTGGAGGATGTCGGGCCAGCCATCGTTGTCGTAGTCAATGAATCCGCATCCCCAGGCTACGTAGCGGTTGTTGATTCCCACGCCTGAGGCAAAGGTCACATCGGTGAAGGTGCCGTCGCCGTTGTTGTGGTAGAGGTTGCAAGTGTCGTCGGAGAAGTTGGTCTTGAAGATGTCGAACCATCCATCGCAGTCGTAGTCGGCTATGCCGACGCCCATGCCGGACTGCTCATGTCCGTCGGCGCTGTACGCGCAGCCTGCCATGACGGCGATGTCGGTGAAGGTGCCATCGTGATTGTTGCGGAAGAGAATGCTCGGCTCTGAGTCAACCGCGACATAAATGTCTGGCCAGCCGTCGTTGTCGAAATCGTACGAAACCGGAGTGATCGAATATCGCGGGCCGGGCTTCAGAATGCCCGCCTTTTCGCTTACGTCCGTGAACGTCCCGTCGCCGTTGTTGTGATAAAGGACATTCGTGTCGCCGGTCAATCCGCGCGGGCCGCACATGACGGGAATGCCCTTCCACTGGCAGTAAATGTCATTTTGGGAAGGCAGCTTTTCCGGATCGAGCTTGATGTAATTGCAGACGAAGAGATCCAGGCGTCCGTCGCGATCGTAGTCCAGCCAGCACGAGCCCGCTCCCCAGCGAATCTGCTCGTTGTAGAGACCAGCTTTATGAGTTACATCGGTGAAGGTTCCGTCTCCGTTGTTGTGGAAGAGGATGTTGTTACCCCAGAACGTGCAAAAGAGGTCGTCCCACCCGTCGTTATCGTAGTCGCCAACGCAGACGCCGGTCTGCCATCCGGTGCGGGCGAGGCCGGATTTTTCGGTGACGTCGGTGAAGGTACCATCGCGGTTGTTCTTGTAAAGATGTGAGGTCGGCGCCTTTCCCACAGGCCAGTTTGTGTCGAGACGAGTGCCGTTCGTTAGATATATATCGAGCCAGCCATCGTTGTCATAATCAAAGAACGCGAGACCGCTGCCCTTTGCCTCTATGATGTAACGCTTGCGATCGACGGCCCCCCACACGTTCGGCGTGTTCAGTCCAGCTTCGCGCCCGACATCGACGAAACTTACTGCCGATGCCACAGAGGCCTTGGGCTTAGTCTGAATCGCTACCGAATTTCTCCATCTCCACAACGGCGTGGTGAGCGCGTCGAGCATCGTGCTGCTGAATGCGAATAAGGAGGAGCCGAGGAAGCGTCGCCGGGAGAGGATCATCAGGGTAGAGGACCAATCGCCATTTAGGAGTGAGAACAAAATTATAAGGTCCGATCGGCAATCGACAGGGCGAACTGAAGGAGTTGCCGGCGAGCCTCGGGCGTAATCGTCGATTGTGGATGTTCGTCCGCGGCGGGTGCTCGCGCTAGAACCTGCTCGATTCGGCCAATATCAAGACCGGTGTTCGTATCGCTGGACTTAAACCTCTGCAATACCTCGCGAGCTTTCGCGATCTGACCAGTTTGATAGTAGAAGACGCCGAGGGTGGCGTAGCTCCCCGGCCATTCCGGCAGCAGATCTACTGAACGTTCCAGCCGATTTTCCGCTTCGGCTTCTTTGCCTTCGAGGACGGCGACCAGACCCATACCCCAGAGCAGCTTTCCTGAATTGGGAATTCTGGCCAGGCCTTGCGAAAGAGCGCGTCTCGCCGCCGTTACATCGCCTCGGCGGAGCTGGGCGAGAGCCAGTGAGAGGTAGTACTGATCGTTGTCCGGACTCCGCTGGAGAGCTTTATGGAACGTTGCAATTGCGTCGTCGGTGTTGCCCAGGTGAGCTTCGATGTCCCCTTCGAGGGCGAGATACGAGTCATCCTGTTGCGCTTGCGCGGAAATTGTCTGGGCGGAAGTCAGGGCCTCGGCGTAGTTGCCAGTCCGAAAATACGCCTCCGCGAGGTCGAACTTTACGTCGTCTGATTCGGGATTGAGTTGCAGCGCGGTTTGAAAATGCTGAATCGCTTGCTGATACAGATGGTTTCTAGCCAGCAATACTCCGACTGCAGTCTGCAGACGTTCATCGTTCTTGCTGAGCTGGTCAAGTTGCGCGATAGTTTGGAGCGCCTCCGCACGCGTTCCCAATTTGAACTGCGTGCCAGCCAAAAGATACAGGTCCTGCGTGCGATCGGGATGCAGGCGGACTCGTTCGGTTAACTCTGCCACGTCGACTTCGGCGCGAGCTTGCGGGCTAAGGCTCGCGCGATCGTCCAGATAATCGAAGAGGTGCGGGTGATATGCGCCTGCGGAAGCATCTTTTGAAAGTGCCTGAAAGGTTGCGAGGTCCCGGTCCGCTGCTTCGGTCTGGTGGAGGCTGCGTTCGACCATCGCGAGCTTGTAGTATCCGGAAGCGGGATTTGGACTGATCTTTACATAGCGTCGTAACATCGGAGCCGCTTCCGCGAAGTTCTTGCTCGAAATGCGGAGATCGGCCAACTCCAGCAGCGCGTCCGCAAGATTTGGATTCAATCGCAAGGATTTCCGAAACAGTACTTCGGCTTTCGCCGGGTTGCCCTGCCGCTCTTCGATGTAGCCAAGATTAAAAAGGCAGAATGCGTTGTGCGGATCGCGCTTGAGACCCTCGTAGAAATACTTTGCCGCTTCTGCGAAGCGGCCCAAATGCCGATAGGTCAGGCCGAGAAGCCCATAAGAGCGAGCTGATGGATCGAGAGAAACTAACGATTTGAATTCCTCAAGGGATTTCTCCACCTTCCCGGAAAGAAAGTAACCTTCGCCCAAGGCAGCCCGCAGATCCGCCCGCTTGGGAGCAAGTTTGACGCCGGATTCCAAAAGGGGAATCGCATCTTCGAAGTAGTTTTGCGCAATGCTGGTGCGCCCGAGCAGAAGGATGATGTCGAGGTTTTGCGGAGCGAGCTTGTGCGCACGGACCAGAGCATCGAGCGCATCTACAGAGTGGTCTTGGGCTCTATAAACTTCGCCCAGAACGTACAAAGTATCCGGCGATTGAGGCTTGATCGTGAGTGCGCGATTCAGCGCGACCTCCGATTTCGCGTACTCTCCGGCGCGGAAACAGGTCTCGCCCAAGCTATGCAGGATGTCGAAAGTTCCGGGTGCGAGTGCGTCGGCGGTTTCAAGCTCGAGTAATGCCGGACGATATTGCTTTTCTCCAGCTAACAACATGCCCAGCGTGAAATGCACCTGTACTTGATCCTTGTATGCGGCTGAGATTTGCTTCGCGAGAGCCAGAGCTTGAGCTGTTTGGTCTGCGCGCAGATAGGCGCGAACCAGATTCATCTCGCCTTGTACATTCTGTGGCTGCACGCGTTTGAGGTGCAGAATCGCCTCGGTCGGCTTGCTGGAATTTAGGAGCAGAACGCCGAGATCGTAGTTTGCCTCGGCATTGGTTGGGTGGCTCTGCAGGACTCTCCGGAATTCCTGCTGTGCGAGAGCAGACTTGCCCTCCGCGATGTAGAGGTTTCCCAAATTGATATGCGTTCCGGGCGAGCTGGGGTTCAGCTTGAGAGCGTGCTGCAGGGCATCGGAGGCTTTGGGGAAGTCCTTCTCGCCGGTGTAGATGATGGCCAGCAGGTTATAAGCTTCGACGCTCGATGGATTTTTAGCGACTGCTTGCGTCAGTTTCTCTTTGGCTTCGGCTGTCTGGCCTTGGGTCATCAGCGTTTCCGCTTCCACCAGGAGTGGGTCGCGGCTGTGAATTGCAGGCTGGCGCGTCACATTTTGGCACGGGGCTGTGCTCGCAAGGAGGAGGACGGAAAGAGCAATAACGCTAAGTGAAGTTCGTGGAAGACCAATGGCAAAAGGTTGCGCTAAGGTTGCCACTCCGGAACCCTGATAACTTCTCATCTGCCCTGCCCGACGGAGGAGGTCACTTTAGCATTTCCAGCGATTGCTGAGCGATTTTGTTTTCTGGCTGGCGCTGTAGTAAATCCTGCAGCACTGATCTGGCTTTCTCCTTGTCGTTCATCACGGCGTAGAGTCGCGCGAGATTGAGATATCCCTGATCCAGATTGGGAGCGACCCGAATGCAGCTTGCGAATCTTTCCTGTGCTTCTGAATAACGTCCCTCACGCACCAGGAGGACGCCGAGATTGTTGAGCGCGTCGGGATAGTCAGGCCGCAGGGCCAAAGCCCGTTCGAAATATTCAGAAGCTTTTGGAGACTGATTCTGTTGGGCATAGAGCATGCCCAGGTTGTAGTTGGCTTCCGGATTATCAGGTTCGGCCTTCAGAGCGCGACCGAGAAGTTCCTCAGCCTCAGAGAAATTGTGTTGGCGACGATACAGATTTCCTAAGTTCAGCAGCGCGGTGGCATAGTTCGGCTTAATGCTGAGCGACTGCTGGAAGTCACGGACGGCTTCCTCAATCTGACCTGTTTGTGCGGCCAGCATTCCTAAATTGTTCCAGGCTTCGGCGTGCGTTGGGCGCAGCCTCACTGTTTGTTCCAAATATTGGCGCGCCTGATCGAAATCATTTTTCCGCAGATACAGGGTGCCGAGATTGTAGTACGCCTCCGGCTCCTGTGGTTTGGCTGCGATCACCTGTTTGAATGATTCCGC
>CAYNPS010000250.1:0-4820 GCA_964399125.1 uncultured Terriglobales bacterium | reverse complement strand
GGATAAGGCTCTGATGCAGCCTGGCGGGGTCATCAAACGGTAAGTTTAGTGAGCCAACTCCGCTAACGGGATGTGGGCGGAAGTGCTGTGACGGCGACGTTCTTTTTAGACGCATCCTCGTGGCAGCGCGAGCCGTGCCTGCACTCGTGAGGCTCGTTGAACTTGTGTAAGTGGATTCGCCCCAGGCAGTGGGGGACTTGAACCAGCTTAATCTTTTCACGAGGGCGAATCCCGAGACCTGCAGCGCTCCTTCCGGTCACCTGTAAAAACGAAAACGAGCGTTGACAGCTCCGGCAATTTAAGAGCTGCCGTGAATTTTCGAAAATCTTAAGTGATAGTCATATGTACTGGCCCATTGAGCATCACTCATTGCAGCGAATTGTTTCCCGCATGATGGACATGCTCGCGGCCGCTTTGCCGCTTTTTGCACCAATGTTCCGACGCGGAAACGCCCTTCGCCGCGCAAGTGCAAACGGTTTGCGAGGCTACGTCGTGAGACTTCCACACCGCTGCGCTTGAGCACAAGCAAGCGCAGTTCCTCGGCAGTGCATTTCCAATAACCGTTAGAAAAGTGGGCTTCATCGCGTCTCAACTGGTCCAAACAATGGTTTACTGCCATAGCTTTGCAGCCAGCAACTCCGGGAGTCAAATGGGACGAAGGCACAATCTTTCCTGAAGGAAGGCGTAGCTCTAGTCCCGACATTAATCGCGAGATTGTGCTCGGGTGTAACAACAATGCTGTAGCCACAGTGGTCTCATTCAGTGGCTTCAGGTCAAGATCGTTTTCAAATGCAAGATACTCCCTCTGAATATTGCATAATACGCGACCTACCGCCAGTTGCTTTCGAATTACCCAAGCTATGGCAGAGCGAAGACGCCGAAGCTGCTGGAACTGTTGTCGGCCTTCCCAGAATGGGTGTGCGGCAATGGCACGGACTTGACTCACTCGGACCTTCACGTGGATTGTTGTGCCTGATCGTATGACATCGCCAAGCGTTGCCGGGAGGTCGTGGCGCATAGCCACGACCCGAGAAGCCTCGGAGAGCATAGTCGTCCACGTTGTTCCAGGAGGCGCCGCATCGGATTTCGAAAGCGACAGTTTCTCCAAATCATCGAGTAGAGCCTTAATTTGCCCGGCCGACAGTTGCAAGACTGCAACAAAAGCCGGTTCAATTTCGATTTTCAGCTGCGTAGCTGGAAGCAGCGTCTGGATTCCTGTTTTACGCATATTACGTGAGCGATCCAAAGTTGATCAATTGATCGAAAAGGAGCCTCTTCCGCCGAGAAGCCGCATTATACCGCCGGATGATTGAGACAAGCAGGACGAGTACTTCTAAATGAGGTTGAAGCCACGAGGGAGGCTCTCGAGTATGCCAGTTTGTATGTGAAGCAAAGCAGCTTCGCGCCCGTTGAAAGGCTGCCGGATGAACTGCGGTATGGCGAGCACCTCGATGGCGGCCAAGGGGAAGATTTCTTCCGGGCAATCCTGATTGTTTTGCTTACCAGAGCTGATGTATTATTCGCTAAACACCCCCTTTAAAGCATCAGTCAAACTTCCTGGGAAAGTGATGGTGAGGGGAAGCACTGAATTACTTCAGGAATAATTACAACCAGTTTCGCTGGCCAATTGCAGAATTAGAGCGACAGGGCTTTCGCTGGCCGCAATTGGGCGCTTTGCATGCAGTCGCATCGCACTTCAGCTTAAAGGCAGAACCCGCCATTGTCACGATGCCTACCGGATCAGGCAAAACTGCCGTTCTGATCGGGGCAGCATATCTGCTACAGGCTCGTCGCGTCCTGGTCATCACTCCAAGTCGCATGGTGCGCGAACAAATAGCTGAAGAATTCAGGTTGCTCAGGGTCCTCAAGAGACTAGGGGCGGTAGCCGGCGATCTAGCGGCACCGTCCGTGCATGCAGTCGAAAACAGAATTGAGGACACCACAGATTGGCAGGCGCTCTCCTTTCACGACGTCATCATCAGCACCCCAAACAGCATAAGTCCTGGTATCTCTGGGATCGCAGAGCCTCCGGCGGACTTCTTTGATGTTGTTTTGATAGATGAAGCGCATCACAGTGCAGCAGAAAGCTGGAAGGCCCTGCTGGAGATTTTATCACCTGCCAAGCAGGTACACTTCACAGCGACACCTTTTCGGCGGGACCGGCGAGAATTGGCCGGAAAGCTGATCTACAACTACGAGTTGCGTCAGGCTTATGAAGATGGTGTGTTTGGGCAGCTTAACTACAGGCCAGTTCAGCCCGCAGAGGGACAGAATGCTGATGTCGCAATTGCGACGGCTGCCGCACGCCAATTACGAGAGGATCGGGAGCGCGGGCTAGAGCATAGGCTGATGGTCCGAACTGCGACCAAGACTCGTGCTCATGAGTTGCATGCACTGTACACTGAGCAGACCGGCTTAGCTTTAAACGTAATCACAGGTGATCACTCGCTCAGACACCTGCGAGCCACCGTCGAAAAGCTGCGTGCCGGAGACCTTGATGGCGTCGTATGCGTCGACATGCTTGGGGAAGGATTTGATTTTCCCAACCTCAAGATTGCAGCTCTTCACAGTCCGCATCGGTCCTTGGCCGTCACGCTTCAATTCATCGGGCGATTTGCGCGTACCAATGCCCCCAATCTCGGTAGTGCCACGTTTTTTGCACTTGCGTCCGATATGGAAATCGAGCGAGTCAAGCTCTATGACGAAGCGGCAGCGTGGGAAGAAATCATACCAGACCTGAGTGGCAGAAGGATTCGACAGGAAGAAGTCGTCCGCGAGGCGCTGGCGACATTCACTGAAAATGAGGTTGATATTGCTGAGTCCGCCGATCTGTCTTTGTACTCGCTCACACCGTATCACCACGTAAAAGTCCTGAACATGGGTCCAGCGGTGAATATCTTGCGCGAAATTGAGTTCCCGTCGGGGATCGAGATAGTGCATCAGCACTTTAGTGAAGAATTATCGACGGCGGTGTTTGTCATTCGGCAGCAGACTGCGCCGGAATGGACAACCGTGGATTACCTGGATTCGACTTCCTACGATCTGGTGGTCAACTATTTTGATCGTAACTCTGGTCTCCTGTTCATTTGCTCGTCATTACGCGCTGACGGTCTATATGATCACTTGGGATCGCAGTATTCCAATGAAGGAGCTGATGCCTCTCCGCGCGGCCCCTCATTGAAGCGGCTGAATAAAGTTCTCCTCGATCTAGATGAGCTTCAGTTCTTCAACATTGGCATGAGAAAGTCCGGCATCGGGAACAATATTGAAGCGTATAGAACGGTGGCTGGTTCAAGCGTTGACCAAGCCATTGACCAGAGTCACAGCCGTGCGTTCCGACGGGGACACTGGTACGCATCAGCGAGGTCCAACGGCGAGCGCATCACCATTGGCCTCAGCAGCGGTTCAAAATTATGGAGCAATAGGAACACACAAATACCGCAATTAGTCGAATGGTGTAGAGGACTTGCGCGGAAAATCACCAGCGACCGAGTTCCTGTAACAGCGAGTGGTCTGGATTACCTTTCCGCAGGAGAGGACTTGATAGCGATTCCACCCGACGTTGTTTTTTGCGATTGGCACCAAAATACCTACACATTGCCACGTACGGTACGATATACCGACCCGAATGGCAATCCTGCGACAGTGCAACTGCTGGATCTTGATTTGCGGGTCGATTTTGAGAATACCAACGCTGAGCAGGTTGGTTTGATAATTATTTCTGATGATCTGACATATCGAGCCACTATGTCGCTCCAGGCAGGGCGACTTTTCAATGCCAATGAGGAGAACTTACAGGATGTTTTGGTACAACGTGATGACATAGTGCTCGATGAATTTCTGAATCACTATCCGCCAGTTTTTTACACTTCGAATTTCGGGAGCTTTCAAGAGTTCTCTTATTTTCCTCCGGCTGTGCCTGACCCGCCTGCGTTCAGGGCAGATCAGTTTGAGGCTGTTAACTGGGGGCAGCAACGCGTCAATATACAGCGAGAGTTCGGGCCGGGTGATGCCAATGGCGGCTCTGTTCATGAATACCTGCGCGCTCGGCTGGTGCAATCAGACTCAGCCGTGGTTTTCTACGATCATGGTCCAGGTGAGATCGCAGATTTTGTAACCTTTGATCTTGGCGCAAACGAAGTTCGCGTATCGCTTTATCATTGCAAAGGATCGTCTGATGCAGTTGCTGGCGGACGGATTGAGGACGCGTATGAGGTTTGTGGCCAGGCAGCAAAATGCGAACGGTGGGCCGACCGCCAGCGCATCATTAGCGCCCTAAGGAGGAGACTCAATCGCCGGAACGGTGCCTCCAGGTTTGACAAGGGAAACATGGAAGCAATTGAGCAGGCTCTCGAAAGGCAGCAGCGAAGAAGAATGCTGTTTCAGGCCGTGATCGTTCAACCTGGATTTAGCCAAGCGGGACTGGGAGATCGCATTCCATCACTCTTAGCGGCGACCGACAGCTACTTGTTCGAGGGCGGTCGTTTTGATCGACTTCGCGTGATCGGTTCCCCCTAAATTTCCGCTTTGCGCCCATTTGCGGAGCATCGTTACCGTTCCGCTGTTCTAACCCCTCTTACCCTTCAATACCAATTTCGAATTCTCTACACGCAATTACTGCCCTACCTAAGTTCATTTCTTAAAACAACATGAGGCAATGATGATCTACAAACGAGGTCAAACCTACTGGTATAAGTTTGCCTGGAGCGTCAGGCAGCGAGACGGCACTTCGAGCTCGTTTCTGGTACGTCGATCAGCACGAACGAAGATCCAGACCGAGGCTGAAGAAGTCGAACATGAGCACCGTCGAGCGATCCGTT
>CAYNPS010000249.1:0-4825 GCA_964399125.1 uncultured Terriglobales bacterium | reverse complement strand
GCGGTCCTGACCTGCTCAGCAGCTTGCTTCGCAGTTCTCACTCAAATTGGAAACTGGAGTGTACCGATTCATGATTCGAAAATTGTGTGTCTCCTTGTTGCTCTTGGCTTCCTTTGCCATGGCTCAAGAGCTAGGTACTGCCGTGCTCAACGGAGATGTCACCGATCCCTCCGGCGCAATCATTTCGGGAGCGCAGATCACTGCGCAGAACAAAGCGACCGGCGTAACGCGCACCACCGCAACAAATAGCGCGGGACGTTTCGTCCTAAACAATTTGCGCCCTGGCACCTACGAGATCCACGCTGAGGCTGGCGGCTTTGCGCCCTACATCTCGCTCGTCACTTTGGAAGTCGGTCAGCAAGTGGAATTGAAACTCCACCTGCGCGTACAGCAGGAAGAGCAGAAGATCGAT
Organism: uncultured Terriglobales bacterium; assembly: GCA_964399125.1. Taxonomy (GTDB): domain Bacteria; phylum Acidobacteriota; class Terriglobia; order Terriglobales; family Acidobacteriaceae; genus Gp1-AA112. The sequence continues at coordinate 4,413 of CAYNPS010000249.1, read as the reverse complement.
ATCCATGACACGCAATCCGCTGTCCGCGTGAACACTGTGTCTTCTGTAGTTGACGGCGTCATCAATTCGCAGCAGATCGGCACGCTGCCTCTGAACGGGCGCAATTTCCTCGAACTCTCGCTGCTGATGCCCGGGAACACGAGTGCTCCCAATTTCGATCCAACCAAGAGCAACACCGTACTGATCTCTTCGGCAGGACAACTTGGCCGCGGAAACAATGTGAGCATCGACGGCGCCGACGATAACGATGACGCCGTCGGTGGCATGCTGCTCAACGTGCCCGAAGACACCGTTCAGGAATTTCAGATCGCCACGAATCGTTTCTCGGCGGAACTCGGCCGCTCGGGAACTTCGGTCGTGAACGTCGTGACCAAGTCCGGCAGCAACGATCTGCATGGCGCCGCTTCATTTTACGAGCGCGACAAAGCCCTACAGGCACAGCCGCCGACCTTCGGCAGCCCAAACTCTCAGCCCGGACAGACGCCGCCCTTCAGTCGCCAGCAATACGCGGCCAACATCGGTGGTCCTATCGTGCAGAACAAGGCTTGGTGGTTTGCCGGATTTGAATTTCGCAACGAGCTCGGCGGAGTGCTCGTTGGAACTCGTGACACTGCGACACAGACCATTCCCACAAGCTTCGCCCCCGAGCCTCTCACCGACGGCATGGGCGTTCTTCGTGGCGACTGGCAGATGGCGAAAAATGATCTGCTCAGCCTGCACTACAACATCGAACGCCTTGATGCCACCGGCGCCGCCAGCTTCCTCTCCGGTGCGCCCATTGGCACCGCTTCGGAGCGTCAGGATATGGCGAACCGTTTCCAGTCCTTTATTTCCTCCTGGACACACATCATCAGCCCCAATGTTCTGAACAAGACCAGCTTCAGCATCAACGATTTTCAAAACAACACTGATCCCATTTCCGCCGGTCCCGAGCTCGATTTCCCCAGCATCGCCGACGGCGGCTCGTACCGTGTTCCGCAGGGTACACACCAACGCCGTTACCAGATTGACGATGCTATCGACTGGAGCCACGGCAAGCACAACTTCCATTTCGGAGGTCAGTTCCAGCGCGTACTGGATGAGTTCGTTCTCGGCGTCTTCCAGAACGGGGCCGTCGAGTTCGTCCAGGACTTCCCGAACTTCGATCACAACGGCGATGGCGTAATCAATGACGAGGACTTGCTCTTCGCGGTCGGTATCCGCAGCGGCAAGCCTACGCAAACGCTGGTGATCCCCAATGCGGACAACAACCACATCGCCGGCTACGCGCAGGATGACTGGCACGTTCTTCCGCAGCTCACGCTAAATCTCGGTATCCGATATGAGCTCGATACTGGCGTTAACGACGTTGGCTATTCTCACAACGGTTTGAATCCTCTTCTGCTGCCATTCTTGAACGGTTCGCGTCACATGGACACCAACAACTGGGGCCCGCGTGTCGGATTCAATTGGGCGAACCGTGCCGCAAACTTCAGCGTGCATGGCGGTTACGGCATCTACTACGATCGCGTCACGCTGGAAATTCTGTCGCTCGAGCAGGGACTCGATGGACGCGCGCTTCCCATTAATGTCTACGGTGGCAATGTGAATTATCTCGACGCCACTGGCCACTTCGTACCCGGAGCTCCGACCTTCTCGAACCCGTTCACCGGCTTCATCATTCCTGGCGCCGGTGGCGCGTCCGAAGGCATGAACGTCATCGACAACAACATCCAGAACCCCATGGTGCAGCAGTTCAACCTCGGCGTGCAGTATCAGTTCGCGAGGAACTGGACCATTCGCGCCGATGGCATTCACAATCTCGGCACGCACTTCCTTATCGGCGTACCGGTTGGCTCGGTGTTCAATCCTGATTCCGGCGGTCCGGAAACGGTTACGCGCCTACAGTCCAGTGCTAACACGCATTACGACGCACTCTGGCTCACGCTCGATAAGAACTTCTCCAACCGCTACCAGTTCCATGCCGCATATACGCTCGCCAAGAGCCTTAACTACACCAACTACGATCAGGTACCGTTCGGCTATCCGCCGGTCGATCCCACCAATCTGCGACGTGAATACGGGCCGTCGCCGGTGGATCAGCGCAATCACTTCGTCGCCCAGGCCACGGTGAACCTGCCATGGGGCTTGCAGTTCTCGCCCATTTGGAGCATCGCATCGGGCGTCCCCATGGACATTCTCTACGTCGATGCGAATGGCAACAAATCGCGCGTGCCACAACTTTCACGGAATGCCGGAGGCCGCTCCATCACCAATGGAGCGCAACTGAACGCGCTCATCTCCCAGATCAATGCCAATGGCGGTGAGAACGGAGCCGATCTTCCGCTCGTCTCACCAAGCGCGCGCTTCAACGACACCTTCGATTCGTTCGATATGCGTTTGGCGAAGTCCTTCAAAGTCAGCGAGCGTTTCCGCCTATTGGCGTTCGGTGAAGCGTTCAACCTGTTTAACAAGACCAACGTTCTCGGCGTGGACAGTGCAGATTATTCCGGCTACTTCAACGTGCTCGTGCCGGACAACAACAATCCGAACTACTCTTCGAAGTTCGGAAAACCAGTTTCGACTGCTGGAGGCGTGTTCGGGTCCGGCGGACCGCGAGCATTCCAACTCGGCGCTAAGGTCACCTTTTAACAACTTTAATCTGGGTGCCCCACCCTCGACCGTTCTTTTCGGTCGTGGGTGGGATATTCGCAGATGAGTGAACAATGGCTACGTCAACTTCAAGTCTTCGTCGTGAACTCGGGCTCGGCTCGGCCGCGGCTGCTGTCGCCGGAGAAGCGATCGCTGTCGGTATCTTCCTTACACCGGCGGGAATGGCGAAATCCCTGGGTTCACCTTTCTGGCTCCTGGTCGTGTGGCTAACTCTCGGAGCTCTTACGCTCAGTGGAGCTCTTTGCTTTGGCGAACTCGCTGCGCGCTTCCCGCAAGCCGGAGGTCTCTACATTTATTTACGGGAAGCCTACGGCAGCCGCGTGGCTTTCCTGTATGGATGGATGAGCCTCTTCGTCATGGATCCTGGCATCACCGCGGCGATCGCCATGGGAATGGCGGCATATGCGTCCTACATCGTCGCCTGGCCGCCGATCGTGACCAAACTCGTTGCCGTCGGCGCCATCGTTCTGCTCTGTTTTCTGAATATCCTCAATACGCGCATAGGCGCTGGGTTATTGCGCGCCTTAACATGGCTGAAGTTTTTGATCCTTGGCGTGCTGGTCGTCTGGGCGCTGGTGTTTCATCTCGGCTCCTGGTCGCACTTCAAGCCTTTTGTCGCACAGCATCCTGGATCGACGCCGCTCTTACCTGCGCTTGCCGGCGCGCTCGTGGCCGCGTTCTTCTCCTTCGGCGGATGGTGGGATGTGAGCAAGATTGCTGGTGAAGTGAAAGATCCGACGCGCACTCTGCCGCGCGCGTTAGTTCTGGGCGTGCTCGCCGTGATTGCCGCATACATCGCAGTCAGCGCCATCTTCATTTATCTGGTCCCAATCGAAAGCGTTACTTCCGATCAGACTTTTGTTGCTCAAGCCGGTGCAGTGCTCTTCGGCCGCATCGGCGCCGATCTTCTCTCCGGAGCCGTAGTCATCTGTGTGCTGGGAACGCTGGCAGCGCTTATCATGGTTTGCCCTCGCGTGTATTACGCCATGGCGAAAGATGGCATATTCCTGTCGTCTGTGTCGCGCACGCATCCGGTGCACGGAACGCCATCCCGAGCGATCATGATTCAGGGGACCATGTCCTCGATTCTCGTGCTCCTCGGCACCTTCGACCAGATTCTCGGCTATCTGATCTTCTCTGCTGTGCTGTTCCTCGGGCTCACGGTCGCCGGACTCTTTCTGCTACGCCGCCGTTCGCACGATCAGCTTCCATCTGTCCCCACGCCCGGCTACCCCGTCACGCCGCTGCTCTTTCTACTTCTCGTTGCCGCCATGCTCTTCCTGATGGCGATGCGCAGTCCGCGCCAGGCCTCCCTTGGCATTCTCGTTGTACTTGCTGGCCTGCCGGTCCATGAAATCATTCACCGGCGACGCCGCACGATTGCAATCACCGAACCCACTTTGTTAAATGAGAACGTGTCATGAGCGAACTCAAAGATCCCGCAGCCACAAAATCCGCGCCCGAGCGCACCAAGATCCGCATCATCGAAGATGCCGAAGCCACGGGCGAGACCGCTGTCGTATATGACGAATGGCGCGCTGCCACCGGCAGGACACAGGTGCCCGGCATCCTGAAATGCTTCGGAGCGCGTCCTGACTTCCTGCGCGAAGTCATGCAGTTCTCGAACACGGTTCACTTCTCCGAGGGCCACCTTTCTCGCCGCCATAAGGAGATGATCGCCAGCTATGTCTCCTATCTGAATCGCTGCCCATATTGACTGGACAGTCATGCTTACTTCCTGCGTGTTCAGGGAGCCGATGA
>CAYNPS010000248.1:0-4844 GCA_964399125.1 uncultured Terriglobales bacterium | reverse complement strand
TCTGCCAGTTGAGCTACGCGCCCATGCTTCGATGTTGGAAGAACGAGCTGGGTGGATGATCGCGAGGATCTGCGGCGCGCTGATTGCGCCGATAATCATCCTAAACGACGATGTTGCTGTGCAGCAAGCCGACCCTATGGGTGATGTAACCCCGTGGCGCCAACACCAGCGCTAAAGCTCAATCTTAATTGAGCGCGTTCGTTAACACGACGCTAAAGCGTCGCGCTCGACCAAGACCCGAGCTTCCACGAGAGAAGCAACTTCCCGATTCTACTGTGGCCAAATGCCGATTACCGACTGCTGTTTTTTCCTTGGTGGGCCCGGAGGGATTCGAACCCCCAACCAAGGGATTATGAGTCCCCTGCTCTAACCGTTGAGCTACAGGCCCTGCCTCACCAATATACGGCGGAACCCGAGAAAGGCGAACACGGAGGTCACGGAGGCGAATTTCGAGGAGTCACGAAGAGGGCGCTGCGCGACGTCTTGCGCTCACTTTCGCGAGCTTCGTGTTCGCCTCTCCGGGTTTATGCGTTCACTTTGCCGCGGACCAGGTCCTCTACATCGTCGATCTTGTCGGCGATCAGATTCAGTTTCCTTGCTAATCCCTGAATCTGAATTTCGGAGCGGCGGTTTACGTCGTAGTCCAGCTCGCTGCGGACGCGGTCTTTGGCGTCCTGCCGATTCTGGCTCATCATGATGATCGGCGCCTGGATCGCCGCGAGCATCGATAAGAAGAGATTCAGCAGGATAAACGGATAAGGATCCCAGGCGGAGCGTCCGAGCACGACGTTGGTTGCGGTGTAGATGATAAGCACGACCACGCAGATGATGATGAACTTCCATGAGCCGCCGAAGCGGGCAACGGCATCGGCAACGCGCTCCCCGGTAGTGGTCTTCTCGTCGATCAACTCATTAGGATTGCGCGCCGCGCGCAGACGGATCAGCTCTTGGGAAGTGTGGAACTGGCGGCCGAGGACGCTGAGCATGTCCATGCCAGCGTGCGGCTTGCGCGTGAGCAGCACGGCGATGTCGTTGCGATCGACCTCAATACACATCGAAGGCTCAAGCGCGATGGCACCGCTCTTGTGCTCGGTACCATCGAGCATAGAGGCGAAGCCGAAGAATTCGCCGGCAGCCGGCTCGTCGATCACTACCTCCTGGTTGTCCTGATCGATGGTCGAGACACGGACTCGACCAGAGACGAGGATGTATCCGCGTCCGCCTGCGTCTCCCATCTTGTAGATGCGCTCGCGTGGCGCGAATTGCTTCAACTCGACCTGGGCGGCAAGCACGGCGGCCTCATCGTCATCAAGCAAAGCGAACAAAGGAACGTTCCTCAATAGTTCACGATCGCAGGTCATCATTCACCTCAGTCGACTGTTTCTGTGCGCAAGGAAAAGCCCCGGCTTGCGCCGGGGCTGCCGCTTTGGCGCGCAACCGGCGGCTCATTTTGCTTGATCTTGAAATCCGAATGCCATCTTTACACCGCCGACTTCGATTGTGTCTCCGTCCGAGAGCGGCTTTTGTCCGGAGATTTCTTCTCCATTGATCTTCACTTTGATCTTGGCTTCAGATGCGGCGATGAAATATCCGGTGTCTCGCTTCGAGATGATCGCCGCCATGTTTGGCGCGAACCATCCTTTCAGCTTGATCGATGCCATGTTGGACTTGCCGATCACACTCATCTTGCTGGTGAGCAAGTACTCGCGCTCGTCGGTCTTGCCATCGAGTACAGTGAGCGTTCCAATACGGTCTGCAGGAGCAGCGGAGCTTTGGCGCGCAGGACCGGCGCTGGCAGTTCCAAATCCTTGCTGCGCGCCTGCCGGAGCTGGACCGGCGAGACGCTCCTTCATCTGCTTGGTATCGAGCATGACTGTGCTTTCGAGCTTCGGCATAGGAGGAGGCGTGTTCTGCTGCACCGGGGCCCGCTGCGCTGAGAGCAGAGTGAAGCCTTCATCTTTGAACGAGATGGTGTGCTTGCCGATCACCACGTCGTCGCCGTCTTTCAGTGTTTGGCGATTGATGCGGACGTTGCTGATGTACGTTCCATTTAGGGAATTGTTGTCTTCGACTACGTACTTGCCGGCGTCCCAATAGATCTTCGCGTGATGGCCCGAGACTGCAAGGTTGTCGATTTGGATGGTGTTGTCGGGCAGCCGTCCGATCGTGACAGGGTTTTGCGAAAGTAGGACTTCTTTCAGGACAGAGTCTTCGAATTTAAGAAAGAGCTTCGCCATTTCAATTTCCTCCGCTACGTGCGAAGTCAAAAAGCTTGTGATACCAGCGGCGTTCCACGACCCGCAGGAGCAAACACGTGATGTTGTCGTCTCCACCTTGAGCTTTGGCTGCTTGGATGAGTTGCTCGCAGGCATTATCGAGCGAGTGCGAGCCTTCGATGATTAACGTGAGTGATTCCGGCTTTACCAATTTGGTAAGCCCGTCTGTGGCCAGCAGATAAACATCGTCGCGGAGCGCGAGCAGATCCTGCACCTCGGGTTCGAGCGTCTGCTCGGAGCCAAGCGCGCGAATAATGATGTTCTGCAGCTCCGACCGCTCAGCCTGCTCGGCGCTCATCATGCCCCGACGAACTTGTTCCGCCACCAGCGAATGATCCTGAGTAAGCTGCTCAACATCGCCATTCCGCAAACGGTACACGCGGCTGTCGCCGGCGTGAGCCAGCGTGAGCAGACCGTCATCATGAAAGAAGGCTGCGACGATGGTTGTACCCATGCCCTGCTGCAGATCGTTCTTCTGTCCGGCCTCGAAAATGGCGGAGTTCGCATACTGAATGGCGCTCCAGAGATGGCGCCCGGCAGGCGAAATATCGGACGGAACATCGGCTACTTCGGCGTGGCTGCCGTTCTGCTTAGACCGTCGGAAGTAATCGAGCACCAGATCCACACCCATTCTGCTGGCGACTTCGCCTGCTTGGGCTCCCCCCATTCCGTCGCAAACAACGTAAATGCCCAGGCTCTGGTCCCAACCGAGATTGTCCTCGTTGTTGGCGCGCACGCAGCCTACGTCGGTCCTACCGGCGGATTCGAGCATCAGGTGCATGCGTTGAGCAGACTACTCCCTTCGCTTCTCCAGAGCTTTGTCCCCATGACTCTACCTGCAGATTCGACGCATTGGAAGTGTTTGCGGCGATACCGAAGATTCAAAAGTGACTAAGGTTACTTGAAAAGCAATAGCGCGGATTGAGGACTGGCAGTTTGGATCGAAGTTACTGCAACATCAAGATTATTGCCGCTTGATCCGCAGGTCATGTCCGGTCATTTCCTTAGGCTGAGAGATGCCGAGCATGCCAAGAACGGTCGGGGAGATGTCCTGCAGAGCGCCTTCGGAGCGAAGTGCGAACTTATCGTCATTGCTGACAACGATGAACGGCACGGGATTCAGAGTATGCGCTGTGTGAGGACCACCTGTTACCGGATCAATGAGCATTTCCGCGTTGCCGTGATCGGCGGTGACGATCATCGATCCGCCTTTTTGCTTTACTGCTTTGAAGATTCTGCCGAGGCAGGCATCGACGGTTTCAACGCCTTTGACTGTCGGCTCGATTTTTCCGGAATGGCCTACCATGTCGGCATTGGCGAAATTCACAATGATCACTTGAAAGCTGCCGCGTTCAACAGCTTCGACAACAGCATCGGCAATGCCTTCAGCGCTCATCTCCGGTTTCAAGTCGTAAGTCGCGACCTTCTGCGAGGGCACAAGGACACGCTCTTCTCCTGTAAACGGTTGCTCGACTCCACCATTAAAAAAGTAAGTGACGTGCGCGTACTTCTCGGTCTCAGCGACGCGCAGATTGCGCAGACCTTCGGCGCCCATGACATTCGCCAGAATGTTTGTTAGCGAGTCTGGCTGCACGACGAACGGCAGCTCGAACTGTTTGTCATAGCGCGTCATGCAGATGTAAGTAAGGTTTTTCGGGGTTTCACTCGCGGGAATTGTTTTTTCGAGCGCCTCGGCATCGGGGAGGTCGTTCCCGTTCTGCTTCGTAATGCCACTGTTCCGCGCGAGCACGCGCGTGATTTGGCGAGCGCGATCCGCGCGGAAGTTGAAGTTGATGCAGCTATCGTCGTCGCGAATGCGGCCCACCGCTTCGCCGCGATTATCGACGCAAACGAACGGCACGATGAATTCGTCAGTTACTTCGCGGTTGTACGATTCTTTTACTCCGCGGACCGCGTCGATGTACGTGCCGCCCTCGCCCTTGCCGTTCACCATTGCGTCATATGCTTTACGCTCACGCTCCCAGCGCCTGTCGCGATCCATGGCGTAGTAGCGTCCGCTTACGCTTGCGATGTGCCCGCAGCCGAGTTCGCGCATCTTCTGCTGAAGCTGTTCGAGATAGCCTGCGCCGCTCGTGGGCAGAGTGTCGCGACCATCCATGAAGGCGTGCACGAAAACACGATCGACGCCGTTCTGCTTTGCCATGCGCAGAATCGCGTAGAGATGGTTCTGATGAGAGTGGACGCCACCATCAGAAAGCAGGCCGAAGATGTGCAAACGCCGACCGCCTGAACGGGCGTTCTTCATCGCCGATAAGAGCACTGGATTGGAGAAGAACTCACCATTCTCGATCATGACGTCGATCTTGGTGATGTCCATGTACACCACTCGTCCGGCGCCGATGTTCAGGTGGCCAACTTCGCTGTTGCCCATTTGTCCCGTTGGCAGCCCTACGTACCGGCCGCTGGTATGAACCAGCGTGTTGGGAAACTCGCGGAGCAAGGCGTCGTAGTTCGGCTTGCGCGCGAGAGCGATGGCATTGGCTTTGGTTTCTGCGCGATATCCCCAACCATCGAGGATCGTAAGAACCAGGGGAGTATTTTTCATTT
>CAYNPS010000247.1:0-4897 GCA_964399125.1 uncultured Terriglobales bacterium | reverse complement strand
CGTTCCTGCGCCGCTTCTCCTCGCTTCAGTTCCAGCTTAACTACACCTGGAGCCACGCGATGGACTTTGTCTCCAATGCAGGACAGGGGATTACGCCGTTTAACTTCGATACGAATTTCAGTGTGACTTCTCCCCAGAATCCGTTCAATGTAAAACAGAACATGTACGGCAATGCCGATTACGATGTGCGGCATTACTTCAGCGCCAACTACGTCTACACCACCCCGGCGAACATAACGAAGGGAAAGCTGGGAAGACTTCTGGGCGACTGGACGATCGGAGGGACAATCTTCGCCCGTAGCGGGATTCCGTTCACCGCAGTCGACACGGGAACGGGAAGCAGTTTGTTAAGTTACGGTTATCTTGGTGCCACTTTGCCTGGTTTCGGGGCGATTTTCGCTAATCAGACTGGTGCCATACAGGGTACGAATTCCTGCGGTTCTCAATATGCGAACTTTGCACAAAACGGTGCGTGCCCGATACTCACCAACAACTTCACGGCCTCGCCAACCGGATTCGGCAACCAGAGGAGAAACCAGGTGCGCGGACCGAATTTCTTTGACACTGATCTTTCCATCTCCAAAAACTTCAAGATCACGGAAAGATTCCAGTTCACATTCGGCGCAACAGCCTATAACTTGTTCAACCATCCGAATTTCGACATGCCTCAGGGCGATGTCGCTTCCTCGCAGTTTGGACAGATCGTGACGACCGTCAGTCCTCCAACGTCCATCTATGGCTCCTTCCTGGGCGCGGATGCTTCACCACGCGTGCTTCAGTCACAACTGAAACTGAGCTGGTAAACAACTTGGCCACACCTTCGGCGCGGACTTCGGTCCGCGCCTTTTTTTACTACTGTGTGCTCGTGCCCTACGTTCGAGCCGTGCCGAAATGGTCCACACTGCCAAAAAGCCACGCCAAGGTGGTCAGGACAAAATAGAAGTTAGAAACAAAGAACGCGTGCGAAATCTGCGCATCCTCACCGCATAGCTATCCCACTTCAATTCAGTGTGACACTTCTCAATCGCACCCTCAATAAACTCACGGGACGAAAGAGCCTGCGGCTGGACAGAGAACATACCCGCTATTACTTTGAACCCCGCGACAAGGGAGAAGAAGTCGAAGTCGAATATCGCCCACTCAATCTATCATCGCCTGTTCAGAGAAAGGTTGTTTGGCGGCCAATCAGCAAATTAACGGGCCTTCCAAGAAAGTATTGGTTCCATGCCGCCGTTAGCCTTTCATTTGTCCAAGCGGGTCGGAACCAATGGGCATTGTCACTCAGGCCGGAGTTGAGGGTCACTCAGGACGGCTTTATCCCCGTGGAGCCTAAAAAGACAGGGTCACATGTAACTAAGAAGAAATCGAAGATGTACAACTACGACATGCTTGAGGAAGTAAATTTCTGGCGAGATTACTTGAGTGATAGCGCTCCCCGAATATCGCTGAATTTCGGGGGAGGACAACGCCTCATAATTTCAACGACGCTTATGTCTGCGTCAATTTCGTGGCCGGGTATTCCTCAAGAATTCTCAAAGCCCTTCAAGAACGTTGAATACGAAGAAGACCTCTTTACGATGGCCGAACTCGCTCAAGCAGAATCCGAACGCGAAAGCTTGGAAGATGATTACGATGAGGCGGAATCAACAGAGGCTCAATGACGAACACAGCTCAGTCGTCCACAAAGCCAACGTTCACTGTTAAGTATTTTGAAGAACCTGAGCTTGCATTCGCGCACGGAGGCCTGCATATAGACCCCAAACATGGGATTGCGCGATTTGGCCCGAAGTCACTGAACGATGTGCGCCGACATCCGTCCCGCGTTCGCATTGGCTTCATCGGTACGGCCCAGACCACCGAGCTGGCAAGGGAGTGGATTGAAATCAACTCTAGAGGTGTTCCCGGTGACGTTGCGCATCCGGGGTTTCCGGGATGCTCGGAAGACAGAGGGTTCCACACAAAGCTCGAATTCAGCGAAGGCTGGAACGAGCAGATTTCTCGTTCTGAGTTTGAGGAATTACTGCATACCCGCGACAAGAAGAAGCAATTTGAAGATTGCGTTGCTTTGCTCTCATCAAAGCTGGCGCTAATATCGCGTCGGGATTTGGCTCCCGAGTATGTCCTGCTTGCGCTGCCAGACGAGCTTCGCGCGAAGTGTGGTGCTTTGGACTACACAGTGCCATCTGGCGGAAGGGTACACCGCGACCTACGACGGGCGTTCAAAGCGGCGGCCATGCAGTATCGGATTCCAACCCAGTTGCTCGACCAACTGACCGCGGAATTTCGTGACCCCGATAACCCTACGAAAATAGCGTGGAACTTTTTCACGGGTTTGTACTTCAAAGCCGGTGGTATGCCTTGGGGGCCGGTGGGGTTGATTCCGGGCACCTGCTACGTCGGCGTCAGTTTCTATAGACATCGCCAAGAGCAGTACCGTCGCACTCCGCAAGATGCACCGCCAGAATCTGTCCCATTGTTCCAGCGTCCCACTGCAACACAACGGGACAGCGGGACAACTGAAACGAAGGCAGCAGAGCCATCGCGGCAGGAAGCAGCAACGAGATACAGCAATGGGATGAGCATCTATACGCAGCCGAAAACGCTGAAGGAGTGGGATCAGATTAGAACTACACGTCGCTACCGTCATCCGCGAATGCTGTACTGACGCAAACTGATCTCCCACCGCGCTACAACAAACGAACCAAGCAGCCGCGAAGGCCGCCACCCTTTCGCAGAGGACCCGCGAAAAAGCAATCCAGAAGAGTCTTAGGCCCAAAACTCGGCGCAACTTGGTGTCTATAAGTCCTCGCTGCTTCATCTGGCTACCAACCACCTTGATCGAGTTATGCACATCAAAACACAAGAAAGGTATGCGAATCGTCGCAGAACAATCGATTGCGAAACTTAGCAGGCTGGAACGAGAGCGGGACAATATTCTCTACCTGCTCATTCATGAAGAACTGTCCCATGCGGAAACGCTGAAACTTCAGGCGCAACTCTCCGGTATCCAAGATGAAATTGTTCTTCTTCGGGCTGGTGCGCCCAAAAGGGCTGCATGACTCTACCGGGAAAGTAGCCGCTAATTTCGCTTTCTACGCGGAGGCAGCTGGAAGTCTTGCGGGAGCAACTAGAGCAGGACATCGCGTCCGCCAAAGATCGCGATCCCGCGATGGCAGATTGATGCGCCGCAAACGGAACGCACCGCTCCCGCCCCTGTTTACCACCGTCCCCATTGCGACTACCACATGAATGTCTCCGAGATGGTACGCAAGGATGCCAATGAAGTGATCTGCGCGAGTGTGGAAAAGCATTCAGAAGTCGGAAATGGCTATCGCAACACACGCGATTGGGTTGATTGGAAATCCTTGCAGTAGAAGCTGATTGTTAAGTCCTGTTCGCCGTTGAAAACCTTGTAGCGAAGTCCCTCGAGTTGGTCGGCTGTTGACAGAAACAATCTGCAAATAACAGCTGCATCCGGGTGTCACGCCGTCAATTCGCAACTGCTGGACTCCAGTGAACTGGGTGGATAGCACTTGGGTGCCGTCTTTCGCCAGCACCTCAATCGTTATCGCTTGCTCCGCTCTGCCTAACTCCGGTGGAACCAGATCGATCCGAAGAGTCAGCAGTTTCAGGTATGTCGAATGCTTCTCGTGGTACTCGTCTACCTTGTGCATTGTTTCCACAGTGTCTCAGTCTGACATGATTGTGCTTAAGCCCCATTTTCCGAACAGGAAGCTTCGATACGCTATTTAACGCCTGTACACTGCGGAACAACGAACCGCTTCCACTCATTCTTCCACCCCATCTGGTCAGTGAAGTGATTCAGAAAAAACTCGTTCCCCGCGCCGTAATATAGTTTTATTGAGACCCAATATGCGTCCTTTCTGTCGTTTTGGTTCGGAGATGACCAGACAGCAACTGAGTACCTCTCCAATAAGGAGCGCCTCACCTTGAATGTCGCGATCCTTTGCAGTTCCGGTGTAATCTCAGTCGGATTGCTGGTTCTGTATAGCGCACTGCCTTCATCTTTGAACTGGCTATTTCCAAGTGCAGGTGTTCCGCTTGGGGAACGAGGGACGCCACCAGTAACCGCGACACTGCAAGTTAGCTGCTGAAGGTCTTTTCGATCTTCAATTCTATGCAATCGGTGCTCTTTTGCATCCCGTCTAATGCTCTCAAACAGCTTTGCCACGGTATTCTCAGCACCAATCTCTCTCTTTGGTGCTGCATGGACTTGTGCGCCGGAGTTGGCTGACGACTGGAAAGGTGATGTGGCGTGCGAAACTGTCGTGATGATCGCTAAGGCAAGAACTGACACGAACACTGGCATCGTTTTCATGAGCGCAACTGGCATTCTCGCACGATAGTTGACGATAACGGGCCTTATCACTCTTTGGTTGTGAATTCTGATTGCGAGTGGAAAGGGCGATAATCAGAAGGCCAGCCACCATACAGAAGCAAATACAGAGGTGCCTGCGATAGCGGCCACTATGCCGATAAGAATCGAGTGGGAGCGAACATATACTATCTCGAAAATATCAGATGACAAAAGCTTCAGAAGAGGACTACCAACAATGTCATCAGTAGACGCTATACTAGGCCGTCCCTGACTGCTTCAGCGCAAGCCAAAGCGCATCCATCCCAGTCCCCTACGTTGGGATCGCCACTGCGCTCCCGCTCGAACAGTTCTTCCCGTCCGATCCACTGGCTGTAGCTGTGGTTGCGAATCTTGAGCCACTCCGCCCTCTCGCGAAGATAGGGCGCGTACTTCTGCTTAGCGACGATGCCTTCGAGATCGTGTTCGCAGGCCAACTGGAACAACCCCTCGCCGTCTCCTTCGATGTGGTCGCAGTAGAGGAGTCGATCACCATGTCGCGGCACGATAGCGCGAAGTCGC
>CAYNPS010000246.1:0-4906 GCA_964399125.1 uncultured Terriglobales bacterium | reverse complement strand
TGCCTGATTTGGTCACCACGTTTACTACACCGCCGGCGTTCTGGCCGTACTCGGCGCCGTAATTGCTCGTCTGAACGCTGAACTCCTGCAGCGCGTCCGGAAATGGGAATGGCTGGTTGACGTTGCTGTACTCATCGACGAAATTGCCGCCATCGAGCTGATAGCTGGTCTGGTTCTGTCGCGAACCGTTGATGGAGTATGTCACTGCGCCCGGAAAGGTCTTTTGGCCGCCCTGGTCGGCGCCGCCATTGTTGGGATCGTTGACTGTACCTGGAACCAACAGCGTAAGTTGCGCAGCGTTGCGGCCTTCGAGCGGGAGATCAAGAACACGCTGAGCGTCCAGCACTTGCTTGATCGTGGGCGTCGTGGTGTCCACCTGCAGTTGCGTGCCGGTCACCTCTATAGTCTCCGTAGGCGAGCCGATCTGCAGTTGCGAGTTGACCGTTAGCGTTTGATTGGCCAATAAAGTGACGGTTTCCTTCGCGGTGCGAAACCCGGAAGCTTCAGCTGACACCAGGTACTGAGCCGGTTTCAGAGAGGGAATTACGTAGTAACCCTGCGCGTCTGTGACAGCGGTTCTGTTGAGTCCAGTTCCGGCCTCGACCACAGTGATCTTCGCTCCAGGGAGTACTGCTCCCGAAGCATCGGTTATGGTCCCCACAATGCTGCCTAGGCCCTGCGCGAACGAAATCGTGCTCAGCAGCAAAACAAGGGAACAACTCGCAAGCAAACGCCTCTTCATCGCTGTCTCTCCTGGGAGTAACGGAGGGAAGACAAGCAGGACGACTGCATCCGTAGTAAATGAAAACCTCTTGAATCACGGACGCAGTGCTTCCGCCTGACGCACGGGCTTCCCTTAGCGTGAGCGGCATGATGTTGGTGCTTCGTTACAGTTGTCAAGCTCAGATACGTAAAAGGATATCTTTAGAAAAACTAAATCGTTGCGATGCACTCATATGTCGAAATGAAACGGGACAGAATTACTGCAGCGCGCGCCGAATAAACTCTGCAATCGTCAGTGTCAATCCGCGGGGATAGGGAGTGCTTACCATGGCCAGAGCCTGGCTGCGGACAAGGCTGTGCCCAGCGATTCGCATTGTGTGAAAGAAACGTGATTGTCCCTTCAATGAAAACGAGGGCAGGATCGAATAACCAAAGCCCGACTCGACCAGTCGCTTGATCGCTTCGGTATCGGCGGCCTCCATTACGACCTTGGGCTCAACTCCCGCACGCGCGAAGAAGCCGTCGATGATGGTGCGCATGTTGCTCTGTTTTGGATAGAGCAGCCAGGGAACACGCGTAAGCTCTGGGACTCGGATGGAACCTATTTGGCCGCCACGCACCCGCGTGGGCGAGGGCCGCACGACCAGGAGATCTTCATCGAAGAGAGGAATCGTGGCGATGCTCGATTCCGAAACGGGGAGCGAGATCAGTCCCAAGTCGAAACGGCGATCGAGCAGCCCGACTACGATCTCCTCGGTGTTTGCCACGGTTACGTGCAGCTCCGTGCGTGGATATTGCTTACGCAGCATTCGCAGCGGCCGACCGAGTCGATAAACCAGAGTGGTCACACCGGTTGCAAAATGGAATGGACGGGTATCTTCCTGCGGCCGCCCATGAAAATCGGTTTCGATGCGGCGAATCTGGTCAACCACCGATCGTGCCTGCTCCGCCAGTCGATGGGCCATTGACGTTGGGACCAGCCTGCGACCGGAACGTACGAAGAGTTCGGTTTTCAGGTGTTCGGCAAGATTCTGAAGCTGCAGGCTAACCGCTGCGGGAGAGAGGTGGACACGTTCGGCTCCGCGCGTAACGCTGCCGGTTTCGAGAACCGACAGGAATACCTCAAGCTGATGGACGTCCACGCGGCTCCTGAGTTGCTGAAGTAAGGACGCCCGATACTTTAGTTCGGCTAAAGATTCTTTTCAATAGAACCAGTTTGACAGGAACAAACTAGTGGACCAGCATGAAACTACGCACGCAGGCTAGCTGCTGGTCCAGCAGAAACCACAGTCTCTGGATTCAGCAGCTTTTTTATTTCCTTAGGGTGCGAAAAAGCAGAATAACGTCGAAGCAGGGCGCAAAGTTTCGAAGCGTGCTCTTGCTCGCTCTCCAATTAGTGGCTGCTCGACCGTTCACGTGAGGCTCGGCTTCTAATTTGGTGGAAGCCCTCGACTTTAGTCGGGGGCGCACGGCGTAAGCCGCGCGTCTTTGAGGAGGCACGAAGATGAGCGCTTTAGCGCTGGCTCACGCGCGAAGCGCGCTGATCGCCGGTTCACCCTAGCTAGCGCAGAGAGCATTGGCGACGAATAGCATGTCCGGAGCGTGCTTCGAAAATTCCAAGCTGAGGCGGGATCAACTAAGTCACCATCTGGCTTCGTGGCTCCGCAGCTTCGGGGCTTAGAAGCTCACAACAGCGTGCATGCTTCTTTGAATTCGAGCCGCGGAGCGCGAGCAAACAGCTTGGAATCGTCGCCGTAGCCAAGATTGCAGAGGAAATTCGACTTCACGTGACCGGCAGGAAAAAATTCCTGCTCGCATCCTTCGCATTCCTTGCCGGTGCCAAAGAATTCTTCATCGACTTTGGCGTTGTCGAATCCTGACATCGGACCGCAGTCGAGTCCCAATGCCCGTGCCGCGATGATCAAATAAGCTCCCTGCAGCGAAGAATTGCGCATGGCCGTGGTCTCGACGAGCTGAGGATTGGCAGCAAACATCGCGCGCATGCCGGCATTGTGCGGAAACAGCTTCGTGAGCTTTTCATAAAAAAGCAGGTCATATGCCACGATCACAGTCACAGGAGCAGCCATCGTCTTCTCCACATTTCCCGGTGCCAAAGCGGGACGCAGCCTCTCCTTCGCCGCCCGGGAACGCAAAAAGACAAACCTGGCAGGACTGCCGTTCGCGCTGGTCGGCCCCCACTTCATCAGGTCGTATAACCGGCGCAGTGTCTCGTCGTCGACCGGTTTGTCCAGCCAAGCGCTGTGGGTTCGTGCCGAGCGGAATATCTGATCGAGAGCCGTGTCCGGCAATGGATTCCTCATCATCGGTTTCCTCCCGAGATGCTGAAGTAAGAATAAACGCGAGGGATGATGAAGTTGGGTCGTTGGGGGAAGAGTGTTTATGCGCTTCATCGAAGGTTTGCACGAAGGAGAAAATCAGCACTTCGTCGCCCTGTCATCCTGAGGCCCTCTTCTGGCCGAAGGATCTCCGGCGATGTTTCAACTTTGAATGTTCTGTCCTGGTTCTCTAAAAAGAGCTTGCGTTCATCGGCGAAATACCTGGTAAGCGAATCTCAATCTGAGGCATTGCGGGAGATCCTTCGCGCAGAGGAGGCGCTCAGGATGAGAGGCTTTGAAGCATCGCCACGAAAAGGACGTGAATAATTCAGTTCAGTCGTAAACCGCGCTGCCATAGCCGGCTTTGCGCGCTGTTTCCTGCAGTTCCTTCAACTCGTCCTGTTGCTCTTGCAGAATTCCCTTCAGGCGATTCACTTCCTGCTCTTTTCTCTTCTGCACTTCGTTGTATTCCGGTGCATTGGTGTAGATATTGCGATTGTTCTGAACGTAGTTGATAGTCGACTGAAGCTTGGTGACGCGGTCTTGAATTTCGGCAATTGACTCTTTCTTTTCCTGGATTGCAGCCTTGAGTTCCTCGGCCGATGGTGCATCATCCTTTTCAGAGTCTCCACTGGCTGAAGATTTTTTCTTCACCGCCTTCTTCTTCTGTGAATCGTCAGGGGTCGCATCCGTAGACTCGCCATGAGCACTGATGTCTTCGTTCGTGAGCACTTTGTTGCTGGTCGTGGACTGCTGTTTGTTTTTCTCGCGCTGCTGTCTGGCGATATCGCCGAGAGACTGGGCGCAAAGGCTTTGGGAGAGCAAGAATGACGCTAAGACCGCTAATACCCCGGTAGATTGCTGTCTGAGCGTGCTCTTCATAATTCCTTTTCCTTTTCGAGGCTCGCGCTAACCAGGCTTCCTTTCGACCGCACTTGGATATCGAAGAAATCCTCCCAAGTCATGGTCAAACTTCGATCGAACCAGGCGCGGATCTCTGCCAGAATTTGCGCATCGCTGGATGAAACGTGCCGGTTTCGGGTCTCTGACTGGCTGGTTTGCGCCAGGCGTTGCACGGCTTTTTTCACGCGCAGCTCGCAGTCCTTATCGAGACTCGTAAACATGATTCCCATGCCATGTCCGTCGTCGCAAGCGCGCACTTCGCCTTGGGCAGGGATTTTCATTCCATAGAGGTGGAGGATCAACTGAACGCGTGTGTACCGGGGCAGAGGAAACTTCGTGGTGACGTAGCAGCCGCCGAGACCGATATTGTCGAGCCTTCCCGCAATAGGAGAAGCGCTCTGGTCGGTCCAGTACTGCACGCCGCGATCACAGTCGAAGCGCGGAGCCGAGCGCCGCTCGTCCTCTGCTTGAATGTTGGGCTGCCAGGTATCGATGTAGGCTGCGCCGTCAATCTGGGCTTCAACTGCGCTGAGCTTCTTTTCTGGCTCCAGCGTGCGCAGCCCGATCTGTCCTTGTCGGGAGGTACCTTCTTCGCCAATCCAAACCACCTGGAAACGAACCCGGTCCCGTTGATGTTCCAGCGTCAGCTCCTGGCCGACATGCAAGGTGAGGGTTTGCAGGCTGGTGATGCGTGCACCCTTGGCGCTCAGATCGAGGGTGCAGACCACATGACGGAAATTCCTGCCGTGCGCGTCCGTCCCGGACACGCGTACAGGCACCGCGAGAAAGCTCCGCCGCTCGGTCCGCCGCGACATACGCGACTTAGTATGGTACGTAGGACGAATAATCAGTGAGATTACGGAGGTAATTGGGTGCTTGCAGTAGCAAGCCAGAACTCAGCCCTGCGCTGGACCGCGCAAGAAGTGATAAATCCCCACCACGAT
>CAYNPS010000245.1:0-4918 GCA_964399125.1 uncultured Terriglobales bacterium | reverse complement strand
GACTGAACTCCACAATGCTCGACCGGCAGAGTGCGGTCCCGCTGTACTACCAGATCCAACAGTTCTTGCTGGAGCAGATCCATTCCGGCGCCTTTCGGCCTGGCGAGGCGATCTCATCGGAGCAGGAGATCTCTGCGCGATTGCGGGTAAGCCGGATGACTGTGCGGCAGGCGCTCAAATCGCTGTGCGATCAGGGAGTGTTGTACAGCCAGCGCGGCAAGGGAACGTTCGTCTCGGAAGTCAAGCTAGAAAAGAATTTTCGCAATGTTCTGTCGTTTACCGAGGAGATGAGCAACAGTGGATCGCGCCCCAGCTCCAGCGTGCTCTCTTTCAGCATCGCGCCCGCGGACGTCAACACGGCTGAGGCGTTGAGGATCAAGACGAATGACAAAGTCGTCAGCCTACGCCGACTGCGCCTCGCGGACGGAATCCCCATGGCCATCGAGTGGAGCCACATTCCTGCGCATTTCTGCCCGGACTTATTGGAAACGTTCGATCCTCGGACTTCCCTTTACGCAAAACTTGCAGACGGGTACGGAATCCACATCGCGGTCACCGAAGAAGTTGCAGAAGCTGCTGTGGCTGATGCGGAAGAGTCGCGCCTGTTGAAGATCCGCAAGGGTAGTCCGGTCTTCCATTTTGCGCGCACGTCCTACCTCCGCGATGGCAAGCCTGTGGAGTACGTGAACTCAACTTATCGTGGCGATCGTTACAGGATCGTCAACCGACTAACTGCACAAACCCGAAAAGAGAAAGTTAGCTGAATTTAAATTGAACGTTATTGCATTCGAAATTGACGCGACTGAGTGGAGTCGGCGCACCGGCAAGTCTTCGTCGCTGCCGTCAGTCGAGTAAACAGAAACAAGAGCTGCACAAAGCAATTTAATGATTGCCTCGATTGAAGGAGGAATTATGCGTTTGAAAGCGTTGTATTACACAGCGCTCTGTGTGTTTTTCGCTATCGGCTGCATCGCGCAAGATACGACCGCCAACATCCGCGGAACGGTTTACGATCCGTCGGGCGCGGTGGTCAGTGGTGCGAATGTCCACATTATTAATACAGATCGCAATATCACCGAGCGCACGGTCACGACGGGCAGCGATGGCACTTACAACGCTCCGGTGCTGCCTGTTGGGAATTACCAGATTAGAGTTGACGCTCAGGGCTTCGCGCCTTATGTAGCCAGCAATATTGTTTTAAACGTGAATGACCGTCGCGTCTATGACATCAAGCTCAGAGTGGGCGCCGCAGAGCAGCAGGTGACGGTTACAGAATCGCCGGTACAGGTCGATGTCGAAGACAACACGTCGTCCGGCCTGATCAACGGAACCCAGCTGCGCGAACTTTCAGTGCTGTCGCGCAATTTCGTCCAACTCGTGACGCTGCAACCGGGTGTCTCGTCCGACATGGCCACTGACCAATTTTTTGTGGGTGCGAGCAATCCAACCGGACTATCGAACCAGATCAATATTGTCGTCAACGGCAATCGTCCATCGCAGAACAGCTTTCTCATCGATGGAGCGGACGACATGCAGCGAGGCGCCGACCTGCTTTTGCTGGCTTATCCGAGTGTTGATTCCATCGCCGAATTCAAGGTGGCTCGCTCCAACTTTCTTCCGGAACATGGGCGAAGTTCGTCTGGCGAAGTGAGCGTTATCACGCGTGGCGGCACCAATTCGTTTCATGGAGACGCATATGAGTTCTTTCGTAACGATAAGCTGAACGCGAATAACTACTTCAACAACCATGTAACACCGCAGGTTAAGCGACCTCCCATGCGCTGGAATGACTGGGGCTTCACCATTGGCGGACCGATCAAGAAAGACAACACGTTCTTCTTCTACTCGCAGGAGTGGCGGCACTTCATTACGTACACAAATTTCACCAGTGGAGAGCTTCCTTCCGCGGCTGAAATGCAGGGAACGTTCCCCACTTCTGTTTGTACTGCGTTCGATGCGAGCGGAAAGTGCAGCGCGATGGGAACCTCAATCTCGAATTTCGATCCCACTGCCGCGGCTTATATCAAAGACATTTACGGCAAGATTCCGGCTGCGAATCTAGCCGATACGCTGGTGAGCACCAACCGCAATCTCTATTACTATCGGGAAGAGGCGCTTCGCTTGGACCATAACTTCGGGCAGAAGCTAAGTGTTTTCGGACGGTATAGCGATGACTCCATTCCTACCACTGAACCTGGTGGGCTGTTTACTGGACTCCCATTGCCGGGCGTTGCAACCACCCAGAGCAATTCTCCGGCACACATCTTGTCTACTCATGCTGCTCTGACTCTGTCTCCGACGCTAATCAACGATGCTGGGTACACCTATTCGTGGGGCCTTATCACCACTCATCCAATCGGAACGATGGCTAGCGCCAACTCGCCCGATATCAAACCCACGCTCCCGTTTTCAACGACTGCAGGTACAGTACCGTTCTTGTCATTTGACTACGTACAGGGCCTTTCGGGATTCGGTCCTTACAATGTCTACAACGTAAACCACAGCATTTTCGATAACCTGTCAAAGAGTGCCGGAAAGCATTCGCTAAAGTTTGGTGGGATTTTCCATTACTTCACGCTGGATGAGAATTCCAATAACAACCCGTCGTTCTATATCGACTCTTCCGCGAACTGCGGCGCCAGTTCACCGGCCGGCTGCACAGCAGCCGACAGCACATTCCAGCAGAACTGGGCTAATTTCCTGCTCGGGCGCGTGAATCAATTCACTGAATCCCAGTTTCCAATCCACTATCTGATCAGTCAGAAGGAATTCGAGTTTTTTGGGCAAGATGAGTGGCGCATTCGTCCCGACTTTACGCTCGATTTCGGTGTGCGCTACTCGCTCTTCCAGTCGCCGCATTCGACCAACAATCTCCTCAGCACCTTCGATCCGAACCTGTACAGTGCATCGGCGGCACCGGCGGTTCAGACCGGCATTGATCCAAATACGGGCGGCAATTACACGGCACCAGTGGATGCTTCGAAACTGCCCGGGTTGATTCAAGCGGGTCACAACTCACCCTGGGGTCAGGCGCTTGCGCCAACGCAGAAAACTAACATCGCGCCACGGTTCGGTTTCGCATGGAACCCATGGGGCGACGGGAAAACGAGCGTCCGTGGCGGATATGGGATCTTCTACGGAACGAATTCGCTGGACAATCACGAATACAGTCAAGACTCAAATCCCACGTTTTCGCCGCAGAATGCTTTCTACCTTCAGACCAACCTGAGCCATCCCACCGGTCCTGCTGCTGGACCGAATACAACGCTGACGCCTCCTTTCATCTATGGGCCAAACCCACTCGAATGGAAGCCGCCATACACGCAGCAGTTTGATCTTGATTTTCAGCGCCAGATCACGCCGTCGGCGATGTTCGACATTGGTTATTTTGGCAACCTCGGACGTCACTTGATGGGCGTAGTCGATGTCAACATGCCGAGGCCGCTGGCGTTCCAGAATATCCCGGGTTACTGCGCCAGTCATGCTCCGGCGCCATGCTACTTCCATGCTTTCGACTATCAACTTCTAAACCAGGTTCGCCCGTACCAGGGTTACGATGCGATCAACCTTTTCTCCTCGGTCTACACCTCGAGTTACAACAGCCTGCAGGCGCAGTTTCAGAAGCAGTTCACGAACAGCTCGCAGATTGTACTGAACTACACCTGGTCCCACGACCTCACCGACGCTTCGGAGAATTTCCGTGGCGCGCAGAACACCTACAACTTGAAAGGTGATTGGGGTAACTCGGTATTTGACCGCCGCCATGTATTTTCAGGTAGCTATGTCTACTTCTTGCCGTTCTTTAAAGAACAGCATGGATTCGCCGGACACCTGCTGGGAGGCTGGGAACTGTCGGGTGTTGCGTATCTTACTTCTGGACGGCATTATGATCCAAGTGTTAGCAGTTGCCGTGAAGACTTCGCAGGCATCGGTTTGTGCGGCAACACCTGGTCTGGGGACCGCCCGGACATGGTCGCCGACCCAAACGTTGGAGCTCCGAACAAGATTACGCAGTGGTTTAATACTGCCGCATTCGTGATTCCCGGGTGTTCAGTGTCGGCTCCGACTTGCCATCCGACGAACCCGCCTCTTCGCCCAGGTAATGCGCACCGGGGATCGATTGTGGGTCCAGACTACAAGCGGTGGGATGCATCGGTCTTCAAGAACATCAAGATCTCCGAGCGCGTGACCTCTCAGTTCCGCGCCGAATTCTTTAATGCTCTTAACATCACAAACTTTGCTCAGGGGGCACCGGTTTCGGGCATGAGCACCAGCAGAACCAGCAGTTTGTTTGGCAAGATTCTGAATGCGCGCGATCCTCGTAACATTCAGTTGGCTTTAAAGGTGAGCTTCTAGTTTCAGATTGAAAACTGACGGGCGTTGGAGAAATCCAGCGCCCTTTTTTCTTAGGCCTTCATGATTGACCCGAGTAACTCCATCGGATGAAAAACCCTTCGGTTCAATCCAGCATGGAGTTGCTCTTGGCAGGAGATTCCAGTAGCGACCAGAGTTCGCGGACCGTCGGATTCTGCGGCTCTTACTTGGTCGAACAGGTCTTCGCCTACCGCCACGCTTAGTTCGTAGTAGTCCTTCTTGTAGCCGAAGCTACCGGCCATGCCGCAGCATTCTACTCGTGAAGTGGCTACGTCGAAGCCGGCGGCGCGGAGCAATGCTTCCGTTGGTTCTGCTGCGCCGATGGTCTTTTGCTGGCAGTGGCTATGGTAGAAGAGCCTTGTTCCCAGCGGATGACGCGAGGCAGGGAAGAAGTCTGCTGCGTCGAGATTTCGCTCCTGAAGCATGCGCCATAGGTATTCGACGGCTTCGAAGCTGTGCGCGCGGATTTCTTCGAAGGTGTTGCGATCGAGGAAGTGGCGGTTGTCGAGGCGGAACATCGCTAGTGCGCTTGGCTCGATCACTA
>CAYNPS010000244.1:0-4925 GCA_964399125.1 uncultured Terriglobales bacterium | reverse complement strand
TCGCTTACTCGTCCGCCTCATAAGCGGGGAACTGCGCGTTCAGTTCTCCGGTCCGAGAATCCACCTGGTCGTACAGCGGCTTCCCGATTTCCGAATTCTGGATTGCCACATTGGCTGTTGCCAAGGTCGCTACTTCCGGCTTCGTGTACCTCATGATTGTCACCTCCTTTCGTTTGGCGTTGTTCCTCAGCTGAGTTCTAAAACCTGGTCGCGAAATCTGGCCTTTGAACAGGCCATAAACTTGCTCTGCGGCTTGTGCGTTTCGCATGTTCGTCCCCTATGACGCCTTTCTGGAACAGATCCCGGAGCCAAATTTCTAACTGTAAGGTCCGCAAAATCAAAATGATCGGTTCGGGATGCCCGTGCTTCGCTCTTTCAAGACTTCCAAGAAAGGTCTTGCGGTCGATGACACCCAAGAAATCGATCATCATATGTCTGGTGATTTGGGAGATCTGGCCCCAGTTCGCTTCGATAGAAGCAAAAGGGCGCCTAGATACCTGTGCCTTACGCCTGCGATTAAGAATTTCCGGCGGCAGAATGCCCACTAACGCCCTCCGCATCAGCGACCGTCTTTCACCAGGTCGCAAGATTTGCTCCCGCGGAATGCTGTAAACGAATGTCATCAGGTCTCTGTCAAGAAACGGATATGATTTTCGATAATTCCCAAATGGGCTTGGGACCAAGCATCCTATTTGCTTTTGTAAATGGTGAAATGCTGCAAGGTTCGCCTGCCACACTGGATCAGGACCGAAGACATGTAATCTGTTTCTGCAGCCATTTTTTAACAGGTCTCGATGTGTTCTCAGAAAGGAGGGGGCGAGCCATGCCAAGTTGGGCTCGACCGTGTTTTGAGTTAAGGGATTACGCGGTAGGAAACTTGTGATCGTCTCACATAGCAGATGATGCCAGGGACGGCGCCCTTTCAAACTCCACGCTCTGGTTTGCCGGTAAAGCTGAGACAGGTTCGCAGCGCGCGTCAAGAAAGCAAGTTCCGGAATTGGGTTTGGTATGCCGCCCAGCAACTCATCTCCGCCAATGCCTGACAAAAGGACGTCATAACCATGCGACTGGATGTAAGTTGCCCTAATTTTTTCAATCTCGTAAGAGCCCCTTGTAGCACCTGGCAGCGAGAAGATCATTGGAGTGGCTGGCATCTCGAAATCATCAGTAATTTGTCCTACATTGACGTGGAATCCTGATCGTCCCCGGGCTTCTTCAACTTTGGTAAAAAACGGACGTTCGTCCCAGTTCGGCTCTGTGCTGTCGTAATAGGAAATCGTGTCTACTCGGGCAAGCCCTGGGTCCCGTTTGGAAACCAGGTCCGCCATGGACACGATGGATGAAGAGTCCATTCCTCCACTGAGCTCAGCGAGCACTGGGCGTTCGGATTGCAAGCGACGTCTCAACGACTGGGCCAGCAGCTCTCGAAATTGCTCCTGATAGTCGATATCGTCTCTTAGAAACAGGTGAATAGATGAGTCGAACGACCAATACTCTGCGACAGAATGAATTCCGTGCGCGATTGTGACTGCGTGGCCGGCAGGAACTGGAAATACGCCAGCGTAGGGCGTCAAACGGGTTGATGGGAATGAGACGAGGTATTCCGCGATATAGCGGTCGTTGATTTGCAAGGGTTTTTCGGCAAACCCTAAAATCGTATCCAGAGTAGTTGCCCATACCAGTCGGCCGCACTCGAAGGAATAGAACAAGTGACGTGTGCCCAGGAAATCTTTTGCCAAAACTAGGCGCTCATCTGCGGTGTCCCAGAGTGATAGCGCCCAATCTCCAATAAGACGGCCCAGACACTCCAGGCCCCACTGCCGATAAGCAGCACCTACGATATCGCAGTCGGACGCCGCGGTAAGGTCATCAAGCCCTAACCGTTGGAGCAACTCCTGACGATTGTCCAGGCGCCCGTCCCATGTGATCACCACTCCTTGAGGCGAGAGGTGAGGCTGGCTCGGAGCTTTCGATTGGGCATTGCTGCTCAATCTACTGTAAATAGAGCCAAAATTGTCACGACGGAATGAACTCTGGCTCGAAGGACCGAACAACTTCATATAGGAACTCAAGCGAGCGAGAGCTCGGTGATCGACCATCTTTCCATCGACATTTAAGATTCCAGCTTGTATGCTCATTTTAATTTCCCCGCCGGCGTTGGCGATTACAAGTCTTAGCAGCGTTCAAGCACCGCATACGTCTCGATCACGTGGTTCTCATCGTTCACGACAGCGCCACAAAGCTCAACCCAAGCGTGTGCTTTGAATGGAAGCTTCTGCGCGCCAACGACCATCTGGGCCGGAAATCCGGATTCTCTGAGCAAACACGTAGTTGTCGCGGCTCTTTGAAGACACAAGGCTCTCTTTGGATACCAGATACATGCGATGTTAACGGCGTAGCATATGTGACGAATAGCGGCATCACTGTGCGCACTGGGTTTTATATTCATTCTCTTTACTCTTTGGTGCAGACCTGCGAAGCTGCCGAATACCAAATAGCTCTCGAATACCAGCAGATAATAAAAAGCTCGTATAACGAGGTACACGACGATTCCTCCCTTTTACAGATTTAGATCGACACCCAATTCGTGGCATAGGAACGAGAGTCGGTCCGTTAATGCTTCCAAACGTTCGCTGAATGGCAGCGCGGGCAAGTGTCCGCGGAATACGTGATAGTCGAGAAGAACTGGCCTTTCTGACTTATTGCACGCTTGAAGTTTTGCCGTCATCTTTCTGGCATGCATCGGGTTACAATTTTCATCCGCATCGCCGGAGACGATCAGGGTTGCTGGATACGATACTCCTGAGTGGACATTGTGATAGGGTGAATATGAACGGAGTACCTGGAAGTCTTCTTTGTCTTCTGCGGATCCGAACTCCTCTTTCCAGTCAGCTGCGAAATCGAAGAGGTGGTATCGCAGCATGTCAAGAAGTGGGGCTAGACAAAGGACAGCTCGAAAAAGCTCAGGTCGCTGAGTCATGGCCACGCCTACGAGCAGGCCAGAATTCGATCCGCCGAAAATGCCCAGCTGTCGCGCTGTTGTGTAGCCATGTGCGATCAAGAACTCTGCTCCTGCTATGAAATCGTCATAGGCGTTTTGACGTTTTTTTCTTCTTGCAGCATTGTGCCACTCTCTTCCAAACTCCGATCCCCCGCGAATGGCCGCGAGTGCGAACCAGCAACCATGCTCGACAAGAAAACTGGTTAGAGCGCCGAACCGAGGAGTCATGGACAGGCCGAAGCCGCCGTATGCGGTCAAGACAGTAGGGCGAGGACTAGAAGTTGTGATATCGTCTCGACCTACCACATGCAACGGGATCTCAGCGCCATCTTTCGATCTGAAGCTGATGGTCTGGTGGCATATGCCGGTTCGAAACGGAAATTGTGATTCGGATTTCCGCCAGGGGAGATGTCGTCCCGTCTTCGGACAATAGCGATAAAATGACTTAGGCTGTGTAAACGACTCGCGCTCATAGAGTATCTCGTCTGTGTTCACATACTGCGCCACTAAAGTGACGCTTTCGTCTGGCTGGAAGGATATTTCTTTTTGGAATGTGCCGCGGAGATCGAATTGTCTAAATACCGTCCTCTGGTCGAGGAGATAGGCGACGAACAGCTGCTCATTCGCAACAGCAAGTCCGGAAACAACCGAGCGTTCTTCCGGAACAAGTTCTACAAGCGCGCTTTGCTCCGAATCTGTGTAGGTCACCTCCACAATGCGACCGGCCGGTGCACCGCAATTTGTCAATGCGAATATGCGGTCTCCAAGCAAAAACGGTGCAAAAGTTCCGCGGAATGCTTTTACCACATGCAACAGGCGCGCCTGGCCGACCCGTTTGACGTAAAAGTCGGTCGAAGCGCCGTCCGCGCTGTCCGTGACAAGCACAATACCCAACTGGGTATGACTCGACCGCAAGCCAATCCGAACTTGCGTGAGATCACCGGTATCGAAAACCACCTCATCATCCTTCAACCGGGTCCCCAAGGTATGTTTGCAGAGGCGCCACGATGGTCCTTGTCCTGGCCATGCTGGATCCGGTACATAGTAGAAGCCGTTTCCTTCCGGTGCGAACACGAACGCGCGGATTAGGCCCTCCGGCAAGGGGTCGGTCAAAATTGCCCTCCTCTCCACATCAAAGACGTGAAGAGTATGTTGGTAAGCCCCGCCGACTGTCAGCTCGTACGCCAACAGCTTGCCATCAGTGGACACGCTACGAATTCGACTAAATACGTATGGTGATCTCGGATGTTCATTGGGATCAATGATCAGTTCTTCCCGCCCGTCGGGCCCTTCTTGGAAGTACAAACAGAATTGCTCTTGCCCATGCGCCCGCTTGCGGAAGAAATATCGGCTATGGAGTTTCTGCAACGAATCGTAAACATCAGAAGTCTGAAGCTGACAGACTTCGCTGCGGATTCGTTGTTTGTCGGGGAGGGCATCTAGGTACTTGCGAGTACGCTCACTTTCCACTTGGATCCACTCGCGCGTCTGCGCTGAATTCTGGTCTTCAAGCCAGCGATATGGGTCCGTAATTTCGATTCCATGGAGGAATTCGACTACAGGCTCCACAGGGGTCTCCGGAGGAGGACTGATATGCGGGGCTTTGCTGCTCGGTGGCTGAGTTTCTGAGCTTCGCCACGTCAGGGGAGTTCTTAACGGCATCGCAGACCTCCTTGTGCTGAAGCCCACAATAGGATTTCCTCAAATAAATGGACGCAAAAAAATTTTTGTGTCGGGGAAGTGACCACAATCGCCATTTATTTCGTAAAGCGGTGAGAATAGCTTTCTTCTGCTTGAATCTTACAAATCATTGTGGCGAATACCGTTAGCCGCGGTCCGGGGGCTGCTGAACTCTGGATGGGCTCTAGACCATTAAAAGCCTCATGCAGGCAACTTCGTCAGGAAACAGACGAAAACCTTCTCC
>CAYNPS010000243.1:1275-4999 GCA_964399125.1 uncultured Terriglobales bacterium | reverse complement strand
ACGACGTTCACGATGTATGTCTTCGATGCACCGAGCGACTTGAGAATGCCAATCTCCCGCGTTCGCTCCATCACCGCCGTGTACATCGACTGGAAGATCACGATGAATCCGATGCAAACGCCGACGCCAATGATCACATTGATGGCGATCGAAAAACCAGGCAAGCGCTCGGGAGTGATAAGGCTCAAATACTCCTGCATGGAGACCACACTGTATTGTTCCATTCCTGGTGTTTTGAGCACTTCATCTCGAAACGATGGATAATTTTTGGGATCGTCCAGTTTTATGTAAAACATTGTTGTTTTGCCTTGCGCGCCGATCAGGTCCTGCAAGGTCGTGATCGGCACAAATTTCCTGCCGCCTGCCCCGTGCTCTACGACTCCGGAAATGCGAAACGTGTGATTAAGCACGTCCACCGTATCTCCGGTTTTCTTGTGGGCAGAATCCGCATAGAAGTCATCGACAATGATGTCGTTCGGGCCTTGAAACGGCCCGCCTGACAAGTAATGAAAGGGCGCTCCTAAGGGGTACGAGTGAACGTCAATTCCGTAGATGTTTTCCAGCGTACCTGCCGAAGATGCCTGTATGAGTACTGGTGTCAGCGCCTTCACATGAGGAAGTTTGGCCAGGATATTGCCGACTTTAATGGGCATACCCGCGCTGCTTAGGCCGATCAAGTTGGAAGAGCCAGGCGGCCGCACCATCACATCTCCGCCGATCCCCTGCTGGCGCGCTTTGCTGTCGTTCAAAATGCCGAAGCAAATTCCCACCAGAACGAGAATCAAAGTCACCTCCAAGGCCACAGCAAAAATGCTGATCAGGGACCGGATCGGCCGGTGTACGAGGTTGGAGATGATCATCTTGTTCATAAATTCATTGTAGCGAGGAGAGCCGTCTGGTCAGAACAAAGCGGCTAATCTCCCTTCACATCGATTCCTAATGTTTTGTACGCTTCGTAGAGGCTACGAACGACAGTGATGTTTGGCCTGGTTCGTCCGGCGAGCATTTGAAACATCCGTGAAGTTCCGTATGCAACATCGGAAGGTGCGACCATTACCCGCCGTGCTTGTTCGAGCGGCGATTTGGATTCAGCAACCAGTCGAATCTGATCGGATGAAATTTCAAAATGGGTCACGTGGGTGAAATCGGTGATGGCGCAGTACTCGCCGTTGTAGGGCGCATTGCGCTGGACCTCAGCGATCTGGCGCGCCACGTCGTCGTCCGTCACATGCCCTGAGTAGGTGGTGACGACGAACTTCCGGCTGCGATCGACACGTACATTGACTGGCATCAGGCGCTACTTGCTTCCGCCCAATGCGAGGTCAATGAGCGTCTTTTGCTCCATGTCGTGCGCCTTTGCTGATCCGGTGGCGGGACTTGCCGCTGCCGAGCGCTTTACCGTGAGCACCGGGCGTCCGCCGGAAATGCGCTTGAGCCGCGGGACCACGAACCAATTCGCGCCCATATTGGCGGGCTCTTCCTGCACCCAAACGATCTCAGCAGCATTCGCATGCTTCTGCAATTCCGCGGTCAATTCGGCCTCGGGCCAGGGATAGAGCTGTTCGACAAAGATGATTCCGGTGGAGTCGTCCTTGCGCTTTTTGCGTTCCATGCGCAGCTCGTGCCCGATCTTGCCGGTGCAGATGAGAAGACGCGCAGGATTCGCGATTTCCGTTTCGGGAAGCACATTCAGGAAATGCGGACGGCTGAAATCCTGAATCGGAGAGTTCGCGTCAGGATGACGCAGCATGCTCTTCGGCGTAAACACTACCAGCGGTTTGCGCCACGGACGCATCACCTGCCGTCGCAGCAGGTGAAAGTACTGCGCGGCAGTTGAAGGCTGGCATATCTGCATGTTGTCGCGCGCTGCAAGTTGAAGATAGCGCTCGATACGCGCGCTGGAGTGCTCCGGCCCTTGTCCTTCGTAGCCATGCGGCAGGAGCATCACAAGTCCGCTGAGCAGTCCCCATTTGTCTTCGGCGGAAGAGATGAACTGGTCGATGATGATTTGCGCGCCATTAGCAAAATCGCCGAACTGCGCTTCCCAGAGCACAAGGGACTCCGGATAGTCGCGGCTGTATCCGTACTCGAAGCCAAGCACACCTGCTTCGGAGAGGATTGAGTTGTAAACCTCGTACTTCGCTTGCCCTTGCTGAATGTGATTCAGCGGGACGTATTCGTCTTCGTTCTCTATATCGATGAGAACGCTATGGCGCTGATTGAAAGTGCCACGTTTGCAGTCCTGGCCGCTGAGGCGCACCGGCGTGCCTTGAATCAGCAACGAGCCAAATGCCACGGCTTCCGCCATGCCATAGTCGAAAGCACGCTTCCCGTGTCCCATTTCGGCCCGCTGTTCCAGCAGCTTCTTGATCTTGGGGTGGATGTGGAACTCGGCTGGATAGCTCGCTAGCTTATCAGAAATTTTCGCGATCTCTTCCGCGGAGATTCCCGTTTCGACCTCGTACTCCGGCAAAAAGCATCCGCCTTTGTATTTGTCCCAGTACTCGGGAAGCTGGGCAAGCTTCGGCATCTTCTTCATGCGCGTAGCTTGCTTTTGCGCCTCGCTGATTTCGGTCGTGATCTCCTGTACGCGCTGGCTGTTATCTACGCCAATACGCTTCGCGTAAATCTCATGCAGAGGCGGATGGTCCTTGATGCGCGCGTAGCGAATCGGTTGCGTGATCGTGGGATCGTCAACTTCACTGTGCCCATGCCGGCGATAGCCGATCAAGTCGATGACTACGTCGGAATGGAAGGTATAGCGGTAATCGACCGCGAGCTTCGCAATCCGCAGAACAGCATCGGGATCTTCTGAATTAACGTGGAAGATCGGAATGGGAAGACGCTTGGCCAAATCCGACGAATACCGCGATGAATTCGTCTCATACGGCTCCGTTGTAAAGCCGATCAGGTTGTTGACGATCACGTGCAGCCCGCCGCCGACGGTGTATCCATCGACGCTCGCGAGATTGAGCGTCTCCGCCCAGATTCCCTGGCCGGCAAAGGCAGCATCCCCGTGGATCATAACGGGAAGAACTTTGTCCTCTCCGCCCCAACGAATTTGCTTTGCTCGCACGCGGCCCGTGGCGACCGGATCGACTGCCTCAAGATGGCTTGGATTCGAAACCAGGTGCAGCTTGACTGTGCTGCCGTTGCGTCCGGTGAATGTGCCGGTCGCACCCTGATGGTATTTCACATCGCCGCCGCCCAGAATGCTTCGCGGATCTACATCTTCGAATTTCGCGAACATATCGGTAGCGGATTTTCCTACCGTATTGACCATCACGTTCAGTCGTCCGCGATGGCTCATCGCGATCACTACTTGGATCGTGCCGCGTTCGGCAGCGTCGTTCAGGACTTCGTCCAAAAATGGGATTAGAGCAGTTACGCCTTCGAGCGAAAACCGCTTCGTCCCCAGGTAGCGCGACTGGATTACATGTTCGAAGAGATCAGCTTTGGTGAGGAGCTCAAGAATGTGCTTCTGGTCCACTGCAGGAGCATCGGTTTCAAGCCGCTCCTGAATCCACTCTCTCCGTGCCGGATCGGGAATGTGCATGAACTCGGCGCCGATCGTGCCGCAGTAGCAACGACGAGCCTCGTCGGCGAAGTCTCCCTGGATATCGAGTTCAGGAACTGCCTGTGGCTTGAGATACTGGCCTAGCGGGTCGAGCTGAGCCTGAAGATACCCCCAGCGCCGGAAGGCTTCGAAGACACGTTCCCGGTC
>CAYNPS010000243.1:0-1175 GCA_964399125.1 uncultured Terriglobales bacterium | reverse complement strand
AAGGCCCAAATGAGATCGCCTACGCGCTGAAAACCGAACATCGAGTAGTACATGTAGAACGGAATCGTCGGCAGGCGATAGTTCGAGTAGGCGGTTCCTGCAGCGGTGAACGAAGCCATTGATCCTGCTTCGGTGATGCCTTCTTCCAGAATCTGCCCGTCTTTTTCTTCGCGGTAATAGAGAAGGATGTCCTGGTCGTGCGGGGTGTAGAGCTGTCCCTGGCTGGCGTAGATGCCGACCTGGCGAATCGCGGATTCGAGACCGAACGTGCGGCCTTCGTCGGGAACGATGGGTACAACCAGCTTTCCCATTTCAGGATGCTTGAGCAAGGTGCGCAGCATGCTCACGAATCCCATCGTGGTGGAAACAGCGCGGCCACGAGATCCGCCGAGCGCGTCGCTAAAGAACTCGAGTTCCGGAGCTTTGAGACTCGGTTTGCGAGTGTTGCGTGCTGGCATGAAGCCGCCAAGGTTCTTGCGGCACTTCTTCATGTACTCGATTTCCGGTGTGTCCTTTTCCGGACGATATGGCGCGCCGTCTTTTGCGGCTTCGTCAGGCACCGGAATATCGAAGACCTTGCGGAATGTTTGCAGCGCTTCGTCAGTTAGCTTCTTTTCCTGGTGCGTTGCGTTGCGAGCCTGCGCTGAGCCAAGTCCGTATCCTTTTACTGTCTTCGCCAAGATCACGGTGGGCGAGCCAGTGTGTTCAACGGCTCGCAGGTAAGCGTTGTAAATCTTCTTCGGATCGTGGCCGCCACGATGCAGATTGGCGATCTGCTCGTCGGTCATGTCGGCGACCAGTTCCAGCAGTTCGGGATACTTGCCGAAGAAGTGCTCGCGCGTGTAAGCGCCGCCTTTGGCTTTGCACGCCTGGTACTCGCCATCGACGCACTCTTCCATACGCTTAAGCAGCAGTCCGGAGCTGTCACGTGCCAAGAGAGGATCCCAATCGCTTCCCCAAATGACCTTAATTACATTCCAGCCAGCTCCGCGGAAGACGCCTTCGAGTTCGTTGATGATCTTTCCATTCCCGCGCACTGGTCCGTCGAGCCGCTGCAGGTTGCAGTTCACAACGAAAATCAGGTTGTCGAGCTTCTCGCGTGTGGCAACAGTCAGCGCTCCGAGCGTTTCGACTTCATCGGTTTCGCCATCGCCTACGAATGCCCAAATCTTGCG
>CAYNPS010000242.1:0-5112 GCA_964399125.1 uncultured Terriglobales bacterium | reverse complement strand
ACACTCAGCAGATGATCTGGTCGAAAACCCGGATCGACAGCCAGTGTTTTTCGCAAGCTCTGCAACATTAGACCTGTTGCCGCCGACAAGATCACCGTGACCGCAACTCCAGCCACCAGCAGGAAGGAGCGCACTAGCTGCCGACCTCTTCCAGCATAGGAAGAACTCGAATGGCTGCGCAGCGCCTGCTCGGGAGCGATCTGCAACGTAGCCCAGCCTGGGAACGCGCCACAAACGAGAGCGACAAGAAACGTCAATGCAAAACTGAATCCCAGAATGGGCCAGCGAATTGATGTCTGATCCAATCGGGGAATACTTGATGGCCCAAGTCGTATGAGAATAGGAAGCGATAGATAGGCGATGACGACGCCGCATACTCCTGCCAGCAAGGCAAGCCACAGGCTCTCAACCACGGATTGTTGAAACACACGATAGCCGCTCGCGCCTAATGCGCTGCGTATTGCGTACTCGCGCTGTCGATCGGCGCCGCGAGTGAGTAGAAGATTGCTCACGTTCGCGCAACCGACCAAAAGCACGATACAGACCGCAGCCATCAGAAGCCAAAGTGCCGGAGCGATATCCTCCAAATACCATTTATCGACCCGGTACAACCTGACAGAATGGCCGCCATTAGTGGCCGGAAATTGCGCAGCCAAACGGGCAGCGATGTTCTCCAACTCGGTTCGGGCAGTAGTCTCACTAACTCCAGGCAACGGTCGAGCAAGTACCTGCATGCTGCCGTGGGCAGTCCGGTTGTTGAAGCCTGGGTCGGCGGCTTCCGGACCGACGGGAATGTAAACACCCTCTGGTCGGCTAAGCCAAAAATGGAACTCGGGAGGGGTCACACCAACTACCGTGTACAACTTGTCATTTAGGTTGATCGCCGAACCTATAACCTTTGGGTCGCCGCGCAGTTGGCTTTGCCAGAATCTATAGCCGAGGACAGCGACCGCGGGAGCTCCGGGCTTGTCTTCTGCTTCAGTGAAGAAGCGACCCAGCAATGGATGTGCACGGGCCACGGAAAAGAAATTCGCGGATACCTCTAATCCGCCGGTCAGCGCCGTGTGAGCTCCGTCGAAGTACTGAAATCCTTTGCCGCTGAACGCTGCCAAAGGTTCGAACGAATGTGCCTGCCTCCGCCAATCCTCGAAATTCGGCCAGGCAACGCTCATTGGGCCACCCTTGGTTGATTCCCGAACGATATAGAGCCTGTCCGAATCGGGAATCGGTAAGCTGTTCAGCAGCACCGCATGGATCACGCTGTACATCCCAGTCGTGGCACCCATTCCGAGCGCTAGCGTAAGAACCGCGGTCACGGTGAATCCGGGAGATTTGGCAAGACGGCGTGAGGCGTAGCGAAGATCTTGAATAAGCGACATAGGGGTGTGCGCAAATGGACTCTGCCGATGGCTTGCAACGCAGCTTTGTTACCAGCTCGAGGTCAGCTAAGTACTTGCAAATCAAACGAAGTTCCGACGCGCCTGGCTTTCGTAATCTGCAAAATCGCAATCTCTGTCCGAAAGCGAACACCCAAGTATGAAGAAACCGATTACCCTCAGTGGTTGTCAGGAACCTTCCTTCGACTTCTTTCGATCCGGTACGTTGAGGCGTTCTCGCGCGACGATTGCAGCGATTCGCGGCTCATCGCGCAGAATGGTTGCGTAAATCCATGTGTACCAGGGCTTGCGCTTGATCACCTCGGCCGTTCGCTCTTGGCCAATTAGCTCTCGGTCCGCCTGAATCTCCAAATAGCAATCAATTAGATGTCCGTAGGTGCTGTATTCGGCTTCAGCACCCTCGGGAAGTCCAACCGGGACTCGCGGATAGAAACGCCGGAGCTCTGCCACCGCATCCCTCATTTCGCTGGGATGCTCGCGAAGCCACCAGTGCAGTTGCTCGTGTACGAATGTAGACAGCATCTCATCGTCCGAGCCGAGAAATCCCGGATTCATCGTCAGTACCGGAAAGGCATGGTTGATCACCTTCTGCTCGAAGACGACCCTGCGCGTGAAAGTGTATTTGCTGAGATCGTATTTGTTCAGAATGCTTTCCAGTTCTGCCTTGGCTTGGAGTTCGCGTGCACTCCCATTCTGAGTAGTGACTTCGACTTTGTCAGAGGCCACCGCAGCCGCCGCAAGCATTACGATGCTGAGTATTAGTTTCCGCATACTCGGGCCCGCGACTCAATCGCGGTTTTGCCAACAATATGCCATACCTCCTCTTTCCTCAGGTAACGCTTGCTTTCCAGCCACTTACGGACAAAGATGAACGGCGGCATCCCTGGTTGCGTATTTCCTG
The DNA here is from genome assembly GCA_964399125.1 of uncultured Terriglobales bacterium. GTDB lineage: Bacteria > Acidobacteriota > Terriglobia > Terriglobales > Acidobacteriaceae > Gp1-AA112. The sequence continues at coordinate 2,814 of CAYNPS010000242.1, read as the reverse complement.
TTAATTAAACCCGAGTTGTCGCGTCTTCGGAATGCACGGAAACTGCCTGTCGGGTACCCCCGAACGGCAGGACGGGCAGGAGATGGGCACGTGGAGGCAGTATTGCCAGCGGCTATTGATCGAGACATACCGAGGCCGGCGCAGACCGGTCCCACCGTGCTGGAACGAGTGTCGCTCGAGCGCGTGTTCGTGGAACACAAAGAACGCGTTTTTCGCGCGGCATATCGCGTTACCGGCAGCGTCAGCGATTCGGAAGACGTGGTGCAAAGCGTCTTCCTGAAGCTCGCGCGACGCGAACTTGGAGAGATGAGCGACGACATCCAGAACATCGGCGGATACCTGCATCGAGCTGCCGTGAACGCCGCGCTCGATCTGGTGCGCGCCCGGCGCGACGCACAGAACATGCCGCTGGAGGACGCCGAAATCTCGCGTCCGCTGGAGCTCTCGTCGCGCGCTGAAGGCGAGTACAGTCCGCTGGAGCTGCGGCGCTGGCTGCGTCAGGCCGTTCCCAAATTAGGAACAAGACCGGCGGAGATGTTCGTCCTCCGCTACATCGAAGGCCGTGACAACAGCGAGATCGCGAAGATGATGAAGACCTCACGCGCGACCGTAGCCGTCACTCTCCACCGCACACGCTCTCTGCTCAAGAAGGACTTCCGTGCCTATATGGAAGGCAACAAATGAAGGGCATTCATAACAATCCGGATTACATACTCGATAAGGCCATCGACGCGGTTCGCGCCGATCAGGCCGATCCTCAGGCGGAGCAGGCAGCGACCGCCAATGCATGGCAGCGCATCAGCCAGGCGATCGGGGTTGAGGCGACGCTCGCTCCGCTCAACCGCATTGAAGGCTGCGCAGATGTGCTGCGTCTGCTGCCTGACTACGAAGCTCACAAACTCTCGCCCGCGCGAGCGATGTTGATTTCTGATCATCTGCGCGAGTGCGCCACCTGCCGCGTACAAGCCAAACTCGACAAGAGTGCAGACAGCATCCTGCCGTGGCGCGCGAATTCAGTAGCGCGTCCGCAGCGGTGGAGTTTTGGACAGTACGCACTCGCTGCCAGTCTGGTGATTGCCGCAGTTCTGGGCGTGACTATCGGACGGAGCGGCTTGCTGGCTCCTTCTGGATACCGGGCAGCGCTCGAATCAGTTCAAGGGACTCTCTATCGCGTGGATGCCAGCGGCGAGCATCGCGCCCAGCCGGGCGATCAGTTCAGCGAAGGCGAGATCGTGCGCACGGCTTCAGGTTCGCGTGCGATGCTGCGCCTGCGCGATGGCTCGCTGGTCGAGATGAACGGACGCAGCGAACTCTATGTCTCGCTCGGCTGGAGAAATACCAGTATCAATTTGGGACGCGGTGCCGTGATCGTTCAAGCCGCGCATCGTGGCCGTGGACATCTGTATGTCCAAACTGCCGATGCTCGCGTCGCCGTCACCGGGACGATCTTCTCCGTAAACTCCGGCATCAAGGGCTCGCGCGTCTCGGTGATCGAAGGCACGGTTCACGTTGCTCAAGCGGGCGGCGACTCTGTTCTGCATGCAGGCGATCAGGTCGCGACCAACGCGAGCATGGGCGAAGTCCCGGTTAAACAGGAGATCGCGTGGAGCGAAAATTACGACAAATATCTCGCGCTGCTGGCCGAGTTCTCGAAGCTGCAGAAAAACATCGAGCGCATCAAGCTGCCCGATCTCCGCTATGACAGCCGTTTGCTGCGAGTGGTTCCTGAAGACAGCGTTGTTTATGCCGGGGTTCCCAATTACGGAGAGGCGTTGGCGCAGGCCAATCAGCTCTTTCAACAGCAACTGTCGCAAAGCCAGATTTTGCGCGAATGGTGGAATCAGCAAGGACCAGGACGCGACAACGGCGGCATTGATTTCAATCGGGCAATTGAGACCATTCACAGCCTCAGCCAATACGTCGGCAACGAAATTGTTTTCAGTTGCAGCGGCGGACCAGGACGTGACGGCGCGCCTCTGATTGTGGCTGAGATCGCGCGTCCGGGCTTGCGCGAGTTCCTCACGAGTCAGATTCAGCAGGGCAAAGCCGAGGATTTGCACTTGCTCTCACCACAAGATCTCGCGACAGCCGGCGGAGGTCAGGATCGCGGTCTCTACGTTCTGATCGCGCCTGAGTTCGTTGCTGCCTCGCCACATCTTTCGGCGGTGGTGGCTCTGAACAATCGCTGGTCTTCAACTGAAGGCTCGGGATTTGCCGATTCTGATTTCGGCAAACGCATCGCTTCTGAGTATGCCTCCGGCGCTGGCTTGCTGGTCGCGGTGAATCTCCAGCAGATCGCTACGTATCATCCGCAGCAGGCCGAGCAAGCTGCACGTCATGAAGGAATGCTCGAGGGCAGCGGTTTTGCAAATGTGAAGTACCTCATCGCCCAACGCAAGGATTATGAAGGCAAAGCTTCGAACACCGCGGAGCTGAGCTTCAATGGTCCGCGTGCGGGAATCGCGTCGTGGCTCGCAGCTCCTGCACCGATTGGCGCACTCGACTTCATCACGCCGAATGCTTCTGCGGTGGGAGCGTTCGTCTCCAAGAGTCCGGCACTCATGCTCGACGATGTCGTCTCTTTCGCCAGCCGTGCGGACTCCAATGCGGCGGCCAACATGGCAAAGGAGCAGGCCGAGTTGAACCTCGATTTGCGCAACGACCTGGCTGGGTCGCTCGGAGGGGAAGCTGCGCTGGCCCTCGATGGTCCATTGCTACCAACGCCGTCGTGGAAGCTGATCGTGGAGGTCTATGATCCAAGCCGGTTGCAGTACAGCATCGGGAAACTCGTCGATGCCGTGAACCGCAGCGCAG
>CAYNPS010000241.1:0-5113 GCA_964399125.1 uncultured Terriglobales bacterium | reverse complement strand
GAAAGCTCCAGGGAGAAGCAGGAATGGAGAGCTTAGAAGATGCGTTCTTTACTGCGGGAGCGCGAGCTGTAGTTGCGAGTTTATGGTCAGCTGACGACGCCACGACAGGCAGCCTCATGCAGCACTTCTATCGGCATTTGGCGGAAGGTCATGACAAAGCCACATCCTTACGAGAAGCCAAGCTCGACTTGCTGCACAAATTTAGCGGGGATGCCGCTCCGTTCTATTGGGCGGGTTTCATCCTCACGGGAGAAGGAGCGACACCGATCTCATTCTGAATATGCCGCTGCAATTGTCAGATCGTAAGAAGTTGCTCGATAAAGTCGCGTCGCTTGTGGCAAAGAAGCATTTCAATCCGGGCCTGCATGGAGTGGATTGGCCGAAGCTGGTCGAGAGCAGACGCGAACGAATCCTTTCTGCCCCTACCGATGATGCATTCGAAAAAGAGATGGACGACTTGGTCCGTCAGCTCAAAACGAGTCACACCGGGTTCTTGCATCGCCAGAGTCGTCGAATCCCGGCTCGCAATGCAATCAGTGCAACTTTCCAGAAGTGGGCCGTCGATGGTTCCGAATGCTGGATGTTCCAAGATGTCCACCCAGGCGGCGCCGCCTTCAACGCAGGCGTCGAACCGGGAGACGTTTTATTGAGAGTAGGAGACCGAACACTAGTGCCGCCCGAGCAACCCGAGTTCGGACTTGGCGAAAGCACGTCGATGACTGTGCGTAAGCGCGACGGGAAAACCATTCGCGTCCCACTCGAACTTCCCGGTCTGAAATCGAAAAGAATTGCGATTTCGACGCCTCAACCTGTTTTGTTTAACAAGATCTCCGACGACACAGGCTATTTGAAGGTCACGATGTTTCCAGGCGCAGTGGGAATCGATGTTGCTGCGGATATCGACAAGGCAATCCAGTCATTTAGTAGTTGTAACAAGTTGATCATCGATCTGCGTGGAAACACCGGCGGCGGAATCGGCGGGCTTCGCCTCATGGGATATTTAACCCCCGATAAGCGAGAAGTCGGCTACAGTTTGACTCGAAAGCGCGCTGAACGTGGCTACAAGAAAGAAGAGCTGGCGCGCTTCGGCAAGATACCAAAACACAAACGATCGCTGATCCCGCTCGTGTTTCGTTTTGCTTTCGCAGAAAAATCAATCGTCGTCGTGACTGAGGGTCTCGGTCCGCAGCCATTCCAAGGACGAATCGTGATTCTCGTTAATGAGCACACTGCCAGTGCAGGCGAAATGGTGGCAGCCTTCGCCCAAGAGAACAAGCTGGCAACGATCGTCGGGACAAAGACTGCAGGCAGGCTTCTCAGTGGCGACCGCTTTAATCTTGGTTACGGGTATCTTCTTGGACTAGCAACTGCTCAATATCTAACCTGGAATGGGAAACTGATTGAAGGTGCGGGCGTAATTCCTGATGGGGAAGTTTTTTTAGATCCTGATGCCCTGCAGCTTGGCCGTGATACTCAACTCGAGGAGGCAATGCACGTCCTCAATGGTTGATTTTCCGAGCGCACTTGATGCAAGCCACTTCATCCTCCCGCGCCGGATTCCGTCGACCATTGCAAAGAACCGACAACTACACGATGCTTCGGATGTTCCTCTTCTCTCGGCTGCGATGCTCCGCCCAGCCTTTCGGATCCTCTTTTGACATCTTGCTCTCGAAGTCAGCAGCTTGCTGTTCAGTTGACGGCAGCCAGAACTCCAACTGCCATACACCTGGCGCCCGATTCGCCGTCTCAGGACTGAAGTCTTTAATCATGTGCTGATGAAGTTCGATCTCTCCGTTTGGGCGAAAAAACGGTCTTACGGCAGTTTTCTCGGCGGCTTCCGGATGGAGACGCTTAATTGTTGCGTACCGTTTGAGCGCGGCTTCCTTGGAGTAGAAGAACTCCAAATGGACCTCCCAAATGTTGGGATTGGATTTTCCGGTGTACTCGATCTCGTCGTACTGGTCGAACTTCTCCATTTTTGGCCTCGCGGAACAATAGCACCTCGCCGCCGCCTGTTCCACGAATACTCTCTCAACGCGAGCTGCTTTTGTTCGCATGCCACTCCGAGTCCACCTTAGCACTGAGCACCGGGTTACGAACAAATAAGAGCGGCTCAGCAGGTTGTGAATGGCTACAATCGAATTATGAGCGTATTGAAAATGATCAAGTGTCCAACATGCATTGGTATGGGCGCGTGTCCGGACGGAGATGTTTGCCCCACTTGCGAAGGCACCGGAGAGATGCCCAGCAGTGAGGTTGTAATCGATGATCCTTGCCAACCTCGGATTTCGGCTTCTCCGAACGAGTGAACAGCTTCGCCGGTGCTTCTGCATACGAGCCGATTGCGAACCTATGAGACTGCGGTAACTGTTATGATGGTAATAGTTCCGCATATTTCCGCCGGTGAACCTGGCGACGGTCTTCTGCGAAGCAGCGAGGACCCCGCCATGCAACCTCCGAATCCACGCCTTGTTCTTTTATGCATTGATGACAACGCAGACGAACTGAAACTGCGCACTCTGATTCTTGCCAATGCGGGTTACGCAGTCTTGACCGCTAAGACTGGCGAAGCTGGATTGCATCTTTTCACACACAATCATGTAGATCTAGTGATCAGTGACCATGTGCTTCAGGATGTTCCCGGCGCTCAACTGATCGACGAAATGAAACGGCTCAAGCCTGACGTGCCGTTCCTTATGCTTTCCGGATTGCCCGACGCGCCTGAGGGCGCAGAGCGAGCAGACATGTTCGTAACCAAAGGTATGTCTCCGCCTGATTTTCTGGCCGCCATTCAAAAACTGTTGAAGGGCAAAGCGATCGGGGCGCGAAATCTATCATGAACAACCATGAGAGTCGGAACGAGACTTCCGCCAAGGACGTTGCGGCATTCACTAAAGATACGAAAAACCTCGGTATATCGAAGCCGGCTTTGACGAATCGCGAACGCAATGATGAGTTGCTGCCCAAGCCGCTCGTGAAAATCCTGAATTGCGGCACAGGTAAAGAAACACAAGCGTCCCTTGCCGAACTCAACCAGCAAATGCGTGAGTTTCGAAAAGTAATTTTGCTCATCGAAGACGATATCTCAGACTCAGATACTTGCGCCGAGGCGTTACACGAATTGGGATATGACGGAGTCCAACTGATCACCCATCTAATGGAAGCCGAACAGCACTTGGACGACATTGTGGCAAGTCTAACGGGGCCGCCCGATGCCATCGTCCTCGACCTCGGCCTAGGTGTGGATAGCGGCTTTGCGGTGTTGAGGAAATGTCATGCAGAGCCGAAATTACAGGCGGTTCCCATTCTGGTCTGGACCAAGCATTCCGATGACTTGGCGGAAACATTTAGTACCTATCTTGGAGCCCAAGATTTTCTCGTCAAATCGAACGATGAGCAGGCGTTGCGAGAAGCGCTGAAGCGGCTCCTGGTTGAGCAGCCAGCGCCGTCCTAAGTAAGGATCGCTATCTTCTGCAAGACAATCTCAATCCGATGCTGCTCGAAACTGAACAGCATTTCAAGACATTTGGAGTACTGATCTTGATGGCACGCCGCAAACTCCTGCAGTAGCCATGGCGACTCTGGATCAGGAAACCACTGCCGCAAAAACAGCGACGATAACCAGATCAGCCGTAAGAACTACGACTTTGCCTTCTTGAGCCGGGAAAACTTCGGCGTCGTCCCCGAATACGTGATTATCCCTAACCTGCTGCAAAAAGCTTCAATCAATCAGCTTGTGGTTCGTTTGACGAGCGGATTCCGAACGTGATAGCCGGAGTTGTGCATTTTTGCTCAGTCAGCCATTGGGCCGAAGCCTAAGCTCAGAACTAGCAATCTCCGCCAAAGCTCAACCAATCCAATGCGGTCTTTGGGGAGGCCGTTTTATGTTGTCCTCAATGACCCGATGTCCGACATGTCTTGGAATAGGCACAGTTCGCCCGTCACAGGAATGTCCTACCTGCGCTGGAAAAGGAACTATTGACGGAAGAGTGCAGGCCGAGCGCAGAAAGAGCGCCGCCACTGGCCTCAAAAAGACGGTTATCACAATCAGCAGACATGAAGCGTTGCAAATGACCAGGACGGAGCTGTTGCGTCGTGCAGGTTATTCCGTCATTGCGTTGACCACTGACGCTGACGTCGTGAAATACCTCGCGTTAGACGGGCGACCATCAATCAACCTGATCCTGCTCTGCCATTCCGTTCCAGAAGCAAGCCGTATTTCACTTTGTAAAGTCCTCAAGAAAAGCATTCCCAATGCGCCCATCTTGATGCTCGAAAACGGCTACGACCCTACATCGGCCGAAATTGATGGCAGGATTGAAAATCTGCATTCGCCAGAAGCATTGCTTGATACCGTTCAGCTTTTGATTTCAAAGCCCGGCCCTCCTATGATCTGAGGGGTTGCTAGATTCTGTTCCTGAGGATGCTTTTTCCGGGGGGACATCTAACCAGAGGTCAGGCGCGTGCTCGCTGCGGCTTTTTCTTCGCAACCGTGGCGCTCTTTCGCACCGGCTTCTTAGACGATTTGGCTTCAGACTTCTTCGATTCAAGCTGGGCCAAGCTCAGGCGAATCTGCTCCATCAAATCTGGAACACCCGTCACCTGCCTTTCGGGTGCTGGGACCATCTGAACGCGATTGCTCACCTCCGCATCGATGATTTTGCGTATGCGTTCCTGGTACAGGTCTTTGAACTGCGTCGGGTCAAATTCCCCTGCATAGCCCCTGATTAATGCGGTTGCCATCGACAGTTCTTTATCAGTAAAAGCAATGCGATCCGCTTCAATGTGCGGTGCCGGTCGTACTTCATTGGCATAGAACATCGTATGCGCAACGAGACAGTCTTCTGTGGGCCGCAGGATCAGCATGTGCTCTCGCCGGTGCATCCCGATTCGGGCAATCCCGAAGCATTCCTCTTTCCTCATTGCTTCCAGCAGGAGGTCGTAAACCTTTTCTGCGCCAGGGTCGGGTGCGACGTAATACGACCGCTCGAAATAAATTGGGTCTACATCTATCGAATTCACGAAATGAAATACGTCTATCGTGTCGGAGGTCTCAACCGCCGCTGCCTTGATCGCCTCTGGATCGATTGCAGCGAATTCGCCTGGCGCGAAC
>CAYNPS010000240.1:0-5131 GCA_964399125.1 uncultured Terriglobales bacterium | reverse complement strand
GCGCCCCCGACTGAAGTCGGGGGCTTCCACCTGAAGACCGGTAGCGATCCAACTGCAAACTGGTGATCCATGCCGCTGGAACCGGGCGTAAGGACCCGGTGTCTATGGCCGTATGCTCGAGGTTCGAAAGCTGACCAAGCGGTACTCGGCAATTCCGGCGGTACAGGATGTGAGTTTCAGCATTCGTCCCGGTCAGATTCTGGGATACCTCGGCCCCAACGGCTCGGGCAAGAGCACGACCGTGAAGATGCTCACCGGCCTTATTGAACCCTCTGACGGTGAGATCTTCTTTCGCGGTGAGAACGTGCTGAAAAACCGGCTGTGGTTCAGCCGCCATTTCGGATACGTTCCGGAAGAGCCGTACCTCTACACACACCTCACGGGACGCGAGTACCTCCAGCTTGCCGGGCGCCTGCGGGGAATGCAGAAGACCATGCTTGAGCAGAAGATCGAGGCGATGCTCGAATTGTTCGGCCTCGCCGAATTTCGCGACATGCAGATGTCGTCGTACTCCAAAGGCATGCGACAGAAGGTGCTGCTGTCGGCCGCTTTGTTGCACGATCCCGAGGTATTGATTCTCGACGAACCGTTTTCCGGGCTCGACGTGACTGCCGCGTTGGTCTTCCGTTCGCTGCTGCAGGCGCTGGCGAACGAAGGCAAGATGATTCTCTACAGCTCGCACGTGCTGGAAGTTGTGGAGAAGGTCTGCTCAGAAGTTGTGATTCTCCACCGCGGACGCGTGCTGGCCTACGACTCCGTTGCACGACTGCGAGATCTTCGCGCCTCCACCTCGCTTGAAGATGTCTTCTCGCAGCTCGTGATGCAGGAGGACGTAAGCGCGGTGGCGTCGCAAATGATTGCCGTAATGCGAGCTTGACTATGCCGCTTCGACGCCGAGCCAGAGAATGGCTCGAAGCTACCCACGGACCGCTGTTCGAATTGCACCGCCACTATGCGCGCCAGCTCTTCGAGAGCGAATTGATCACTTCGCCTGACGATCTACGCAGAGTTGTGATCACCTGTTTGGCAGCCGTTGCTTCGATCGGATTCATCGTTCCCAAGCTGTACTACAAGAAGTATCAGTATCTCTCGCTTGGTCCAAACGCGGATCTCTATCGCCGGGCCATCTATGCCGATCAGCTCTTCTTTATCACGATGACCATCTTGGGAATCGCTGCGCTCGTCACCTTTCAGTGGGACTCGCTGTTTCCCAGCCGTCAGGACTACCTGATTCTGCGAGCGCTTCCGCTCAAGCTCTCGCACATCTATTTTGCGAAGTTGACGACGCTGTGCGCATTGGTCGTACTGGTTATTGCTCTATTGAATGTTCCCTGCGCAGTTTCTTTCGCATCGGTGATCTCCGGAGCACACGACCTCGCTCCGTCGTGGCTGGAGACCTTTGCCGAGTTTGCTGCGGCATTTTGTGCTGGAGTCTTCGTTCTTTACGTTTTGGCGTTGCTGCAGACGGTGCTGATGAACGTGCTGCCGTTGCGCTGGTACGCGCGTGCTTCGGCCTCCGTACAGTCGCTGTTGCTTGTTGCAGTACTTTGCGCGATTCCCTGGGCGGTCGATCTCCCCAATGCTGTGCACTGGGTAGATTGGCGACCAGCTTGGAGTGGCTATGCACCGCCGCTGTGGTATCTGGCTTTGTACGAAAAGCTGATAGGGAAAGCCAGTCACGGCGATTCTGTTCTAGCGCTTCGAGGAATGGAGGCAATGATTGCCGCTATTGCGGCGACAATTCTGGTCAGCGTTTTATTCCATCGGCGATATGCAAAGCGCATCTTCGAATCGGAAGTGAAGCTGCGGGGATCGAGAATTCATTTAGCCGAACGAGTTGCCGAGTTGATCGCGCGCGATCCGCGGGAATCTGCGATTTTGCTTTTCGCGCTGCGCTCGCTGGAACGGCTCAAGCAGCATCGCATGATTCGGCTGGTGTACGCCGGAGTCGGTTGCGCACTCCTGATCGAGAGCGGGATTGGACTGATCCTGAGCGGCGCGATGAGTCGCGGTCCGATTCAACGTGGCGCCGCTCTGGACGCAGCGTTCGCTCTGCCGCTGTTGCTGTTCTTCTTTCTGTTTACGGGATTACGGTATGCGTTCCGCATTCCCGTAGATCTCCGCGCGAACTGGCTCTTCCGCCTCACCGCACAAGACGCGAACGCCGAACGCGAGCGAGCATTGCGGCTGATCTACTTCGGATTCGCGCTGCTGCCGGCCCTCATCACTACGCTTCCTTTCCTCCTTCTCGTTTTGATTCCGTGGAAGGCAGTTTATGGCGCGTGCTTCGCTGCGCTGATCGCGCTGATCATCATCGAACGCGAGCTCAGCAATACGGACACAATTCCACTCACGTGCTCGTACCTGCCGGGAAAACGCAACATCCTCCACACCGGCATCATTTATTGGCTGACGGTTTTTGGACTGACAACGATCCTCACCGCGTTCGAGGCGATTGGGGCAGCGAATCCGGTTCGCGCGGCTCTGGCGATCGGTGTACTAGCCATGATTCTGTTCCGCGCGCAAAAGCGCGAGTCGGCCACCGACCTGCCCGACCTTCGCTTCGACGACATGCCCGAGCCGGCAGTAGCGACGCTCGGTCTCGCGCGCGAGTAAGTGCACCAAACAGCTGATGACGCTGGCTGCCTGCAGCCGCATCTGCAACGACCGCTCCGATCTGAAAAAGACGCAGCCCACGGTCAGCGTCCGGATTGCCTGATAATTCTCTGCTGGCCTTGGAAGGATGACGCGAATCGGCGTGTAACTCGCAGTGGCGGAAATGCTTACAACCCAATTCCTTGCAGATTCCCTGCAAATTCCCTGGCGGATTGCGAATCGCCTTTGTTCATGCGGGTTCGGCGATAAAAAATTTTTTTGCGGGAAAAATTTCCCTGCAATTTTCCCTGCGCAGGGAAACTGAATAGTTTGGACGCATGACAGGAACGTTGAGAAGAAGTTGGCGCTGCGTCGGCAGAAGTAGGCAATCGCCGAGGGCGTGCGTATGCTGGATGTGCTCTGATATGCGCTCCTGGTCTCGAACAAATCTTCACAATTTCAGCTCGCGGCCAGCAAGCCCGTTTCGACATGCGCTGATTGCCAATCCCATTCTGTTTATCGCCTGTTGCTTCATTTCTCTCATCGCTCACGGGCAGGGCAACTACGAGATCCAGGTCTACGGCTCCGATACCGTCTCGCCCCGGAGCACGATGATCGAACTGCACAGCAATTACACGGTTTCCGGCACAAAACCAGTCCCCGGTGGACGCTTTGCCGACGATGGAACTGAGCCCACAAAGGGCGCAGTGCACGAGACAGTTGAAATCACGCAGGGCTTCACCGACTGGTTTGAGACCGGGTTCTATATCTTCACCAGCGCGCACCGCGGATTTGGATACGAATGGGTGGGTGATCACATCCGCCCGCGCGTGCGCGTGCCTGATCGCTGGCACTGGCCCGTGGGAGTGAGCCTGTCGAACGAAATTGGATATGCGCGCGCGCGCTTCTCGCCCGATACATGGACTTGGGAGATTCGGCCGATCGTCGACAAGCAGCTCGGACCCTGGTATCTGTCGTTCAATCCAACGCTCGACCGCTCCTGGCATGGACCAAGCGTGAACAAGGGAGTGGAGTTCTCTCCCAATTTTAAGTTCAGCTACGACGTGACCAGGCAGATCGCCGCCGGGCTCGAGTACTACGGCAGCTACGGCAATCTAAGTGGATTCGATCCCTTTCGGGAACAGCAGCAGGACTTCTTTCCGTCCATCGATCTGAATGTCTCACCAAAATGGGAATTCAACTTCGGGGTGGGAATTGGAGTTACGCGATCGACGGACCACTTGATCGTGAAGGGCATCATCGGGCGACGATTCTCGTTCAGCCGCCACAAGCAGCAATAGCAATGGCTAATTCACCACGGAGTTACTGAGACACCGAGGAATGGGAGGGGTGATTCTTCTCTGTGACTCCGCCTCTCCGTGGTGAAATTTGGGGTGAATCATCCGAACTGATGCAAGGCCTTGCTGAGCCGTTCGTGATGTTCGTCGTCAAAGGCGACAAAGCGGAAGCCAAACTCCGAGTTTGATTGCCGCTTCATGCCGCCGCCGACAAACTCGATCAACCCGACTACCGGACCGAGCCGTGTTGGAATAGCGATTTCAGCCAGCGTGCCGCTTTTGACGTTTGCAGCCAGTAACGCACAGCCGCCGGTCATCGAAAGCCGGCGGAGAGTCCCTTTCACCAGCTTATCCTCGACTCTAAAATCGGCGGGTTCGGGGATGGGGAAGGTCGTCCTTGGAGCTCGAACTGAGGGATGAACTTTCGGGAACGTTGCCATGCCAGTGACTTTAGTGGTTCTAGGGGACACGTAGGAAGATTACCTTAGCCCTATCCAAAGCTGAATCGGTACAATGGCCTGCTGCTAACCTCTTTAGAAAGAGGGGTTTCACGACGGAGTCACGGAGAAAACAGAGAGCCTTGAACTGGGTTTTCTCTCGGTTCTCCGTGCTCGCTGATGAACTACTGCTCGACGGAACCGCTAACATCAGCTTTGCTTACACGTCTTCGGATGGGAGGATTCTCGAATGAAGAACTCATTGCTTCGGTGGGTACGCATTGCCGCCACCATATTTGCTGTAACTGGATTGGCGGCCGCGCAGGAGCAGGGTACCGATACCGGCCGCGAATTCCATTGGTCCGGCAAGCTCGCGCCTGATCAAGTTCTGATCGTAAAAGACATCAACGGCAACATCGATGCGAGCGGCTCTTCCAGCAGCGATCAGGTCGAGGTCTCGGCGACGAAGAACGGGTCGGGCGCGGAAGATGTAAGGATTCGTGTGATGAAGCTGAACGATGGGGTCATGATCTGCACAATCTATCCAGGCTTCCTCAACTCCGATAATTGCGATTCAAACTCCCATTTCGGGAATAGCCACAACAACGCGCGAGTGGACTTCACGATCCGCATGCCTCGCAACGTGCGCTTCACGGGCAAGAATGTGAACGGCGACGTGAATGCCGAATCCATGGGTCGCTACGTCGAGGCAACCAGCGTGAACGGCAGCATCCGGATTGCGACTTCGAGCTGGGCGTCCGCAAACACCGTAAATGGGTCGATCGATGCCAGCCTCGGTCG
>CAYNPS010000239.1:0-5132 GCA_964399125.1 uncultured Terriglobales bacterium | reverse complement strand
ATCGACCAACTGTATTCCGGATGCTTGTTCATAATCGCCCGCTCTTCGTCGGTGAGCTTGCCGGGCTTCTTCAGGATGGCATCCGGCACGCCAATCTTACCGATGTCGTGCAGGAGAGCCGCTACTTCGTACTGGAAAAGATTTTCTTCTTCTATGCCAAGCCTTCGAGCAACACGCACTGCCCACTCTGCTAAGCGCGTGCTGTGGACTCCCGTATTGAGGTCCTTCAGATCAAGCAGTTGATTTAACGCGCAGATGATGGCGGTTCGCATCGTCACCTGCTGCTCTTCGAGTTCTTTCAGTCGAAGGAGCAGCGGTGACCATGAATCAAACGCCTGATGGAGGCTGGTTCCCATGTACTGATTCCCGAATTAGAACAAGCTCAATCCGAGGCCGCTTCTCCAGGCGTTCACGGCCTGATAGCTGTCCAGCACTCCCGCACCGAATTGCGAATACGGGATCGGCTGCGCATGGCTGAGAGCCTGCGCAGCTTGCTGTTTATTCAGCAACAGTGAGTTCGACTGCGCCATCAACGCGACCGTGCCCGATACCAGCGGCGCGCTGAACGACGTGCCCCATCCTGCGGCATAGGTGTTGAAAGGATAGGTGGTCATCACTGCTTCACCAGGCGCCGACAGCAGCACCGGAGGCGCTCCATAATTCGAGAATGCTGAAGGAGTGTTGTTGTTCGAAGTGGAAGCCACGTCGATCACGTTGGGCAAGCTCGCCGGATAAACGGTTTCCATGCTGCCGTCGTTGCCGGCCGAAGCCACGCAGATCACTCCGTGATTGGTCGCGTAATTGATTGCCGTGGCCAGTTCCTGCGAAGGAGCTGTAAAGTCAAAGCTCATGCTGATGACTTTCGCTCCGTGGTTTACCGCGTAATAGATTGCTCGCAGCACATCCGATGCATAGCCCGTGCCGTTCGAATGGAACGCCTTCAGCGGGATAATCTGTGCGGAAGGCGCAACCAGATGCACGATGCCGGCAGTCATCGTTCCATGACCAAACGCCGCGTACTGCGAGCCATCGAGAACTCCGACTGTCGATTGATCGAGCACACCGACGGTCGATTGATTCACCTGCGCCGGCTGCTGCGAACCATCGAGAACGCCGACTGTTGATTGATTGATATCGGCCATCTCCGACCCACCCGCTTGATTGCGAGTGAAGTCATAGCCATAGATCAAATGGCTTTTCAGGATGGCGTTATTGGGATCCACTCCGGTATCGATAATGGCAACGCGAACACCATTTCCAGTAACGCCGAACGAAGACTGCGTCTTGGCCGTGTTGATGATCTGATTCGGCGTCTGCAGAACGTAGCCTTCCCAAACTGTCGCCCCGTAATAGGACACAGGCGTTTTGTCGGTCAGATATGCGGGAGTTGCTCCGACCGTTGTTGCCTGTGTATTGACGTTCTGATCCGGTTCCACGTTGGTAATGCCCGCGCCTGAAAGAAGCTGTGTGATGAACACCACCGGGCTCAACAGCCTTGATGTCTGCACGACGAACAACTGTCCGTCAGGATCGCCTATGCCTTCGAGGACCGTGCATCCAAATACGAGACAGGTCAGGTTCAATCCAAGCAATCCTTGAGTATCGCGGACGATGTAGCGCGTTGTCGGCAACAGCCCGCCGCTACCCAGAAGTCCGCTCAGGAGCTGTGCATTTGCTCTCGGCGCGGGCGCTGTGATCGCGAAGCCCGGCGTAACGTAAACCGTCAACAACGCCAGCACCAGAACGATGGAAATCCCCGCCTTCGATCTGCTGTATTGCTGGGCGAATTCTTTCGAGCTCTTCATTTGCTTCTCCAGAGACACCTATCTCGGCCAGTTTCGATGGGGATTACAGCGGGGAGGAAACTAAAGTGTATGGTCCGCATCGGCTCTTGGGCCAATTACGAAAGTAACTCCTAGTTTGGGCCTCGGCTGGGTATCGACGACTTTTTTCGCTCGCTAATACCCGTAATCGGCAGGTAAACCGGCGCCAGATTGCCTACGGTAACCGACAGCCGCAGATTGCTCTTCAAATCAAACTCCAAGTGGAACTCACCGTTGTTGTTGCTGATCGTACTGGCAACGTTTTTTCTTCCATCCAGCAGGACAACCGGTACTCCAGAAACCGGATGATTTGGATGCGCGCTGTCCAGCATCTGGCCGACGAGTGCTGCGCGATCGGAGTTGTTCTCCGAATCGACGCGCATATCTACGTACACAGTTCCCACTCGGTACAGCAACTGCCGCGCAGAAGCAACCGTAGCTCGCGCGCCTGCTGCGACGGGTTGCGCCAGGCTATCAAACAGCAGCTCAAACGCGCTATTCGGTTGCGGAGCCCTGTTCTGCTGTGTCGCGAAATACGCTTTCGCGATCTGAACAATTCCCGCCGGGGGCTCATACGCTGCCTCATCGGCGCCAACGCGAACCACGTCGCGAAACAGCCCAACAATCTGCGTGCATTCCGAGCACGCGTCCAGATGTTCGCGAATTGCGGCTGCGTCAGCCTGCGGCAGACTCTCTCGAACGAATTCGGCCAGCCTTTCCTGAGCGATATGCTTCATCGTTTCTCCACTGATTCCAGCAAGTCCCTCGTTCCCGCCAGAATGCATCTCAGTTACTTTCAGCTCTTACAGCCAATAAGGGCAATCCAGCCGCTCGGAAATATAGCGGCAGAGCACTTTTTTCGATCCGATCGGTTCAGCCCGAATATTTCCCCATCAAAACGAATGGAGCCCATTGATACGGATGGGGATAGCGCATCCTGAGCGCAAGCATGGCATCGCGCACAGCTGTCGCCTTCTCTTCACCATTCTGGTATCGGCGATAGAACTCGGTCATGAAATCGGCGGTGCTTTGGTCGTGAACATCCCACAGGCTCAGCAGCAGTGTTTGCGCTCCCGCCTGGAACAGCCCACGAGCAAGCCCAATCAACTCGTCGCCAGCCGCCACTACGTTCAGTCCGGTCGCGCAACCGCTGAGCGTAACCAGTTCTACCGGCAGGCGCAGTTGATACAAGTCGTACAAGCTCAAGTATGAGTTCCCCATACGAATCGAGGAGAACATGGGACTGTCCTGTCTGAAGTAGCCGTGCGTGGCGATATGCACAATCCGGGCGGTCCGACCGGCGGTTTTGAGCACGTACTCGCTGGCATCCTCCCCGACAAACAGCTTTGGATGAGGAACGATGCCGCTCAGCGCTCTGAGCTCTTCGAGAATCGACGGCGCGTTCTGATCTGGAACGCCCATCAGCAGCGCAGCGCCCGAAGTATTCACCTGGTTTTTCGTGCAAACAGCGTAGATACTTGCGCTAGGCGCATACGAGACGGTGTGATTGTCGATCAGGTAGCGCTCGCCATCAAACAATGCGTGAAAAGGGACATAATGCAGTGCTCCGTGGGGAACGAATAGCAGATGTCGGCTATCAAGACGATCCTGAAGTGGTGCAAGGAGTTCGTCATAGAGACTCTTGAGGTGAGCATTCGTCGATTGAATGAGCGAATCGCGAAAGGCAGCGGCGTACTCATTTCCAAGACGGAACTTCGATAACTGGAACTGCAGCAATCGTAGGAAATTCGCGATACGCGACGCTAACGTAACCGGGACAATGTGCAGCCGGTCGCGTCCGAGGATGCAAGCGAGAATGCGATCGCCGGTCTGGAAGAACTCAATAATCAAAGTCTCCGGCGTAATTGCCGCGCGGATCTCTTCGATCGAGAGACTCTTGCCTCCCTTCAGTGGAGTGCCTTCGCTTGCGAGATTCGTCTCCTGCAGCACGCGAATCAGGTCGGTTTCTCGCGCACGGACCTGCTCTTCCAATCGTTTGATGTGCTCCGGCGAACGCTGCTCGGGACGGAGCTGTTCGAGTTCGATGAGGCTGTAGTACCAGTTCAATTCATCGCGCAAATTGCGCATGCGGCGCACAAGATCGCTTTGTCCACGCTCTTCACCTGCGGTATAAACAGGCTGCAGCATCTGGTCCATCAATATGCGCGACTTGGCTTCTTCGATGTAGCCGAATGCCTCTGCAAACGAGTCCGCGTTGTATTGGCCGCGCAGGCAGGAGTCGACCAACAACTCATAAACTTCAAGACGATTCTTGAGGAAGGCCATCTTGAGTTCCTGACCGCGCAGGTTGCTGCGTAACGCCTCCAGCGCTTCGCGTGAGGCGCAAAAGCTCTCGTAAGCATCGTTCCGGTTTCCCGAACTGGAATGGATTTGTCCCATCAGCAGGAATGCCTGATGTTTCAAAATCGGAGCTTGAATGCCTTTCAGCTTTTCTATTGCCGCGGAGCACTCGCGATAGGCGGTGGCGAGATCGTTGGTGCGTTGTGCGATGCGCGCCAACAGCAATCGGCAGAGAACAGCTTTTCCGAGAAGCAGGGATGAATCAAAGAACTCCAGCGCTGCTTTGGCCAATCGCCGAGCTTCGAACAAGCGAGCTTCGTTGAAGAGCACGAGCGCCTGGTAGAGATCAATCAGAGAGGGCCAAACCTCGTTCTTCTCCTTCACGAACATCTCGCGCGAGCGCGTGAACAGCTTCAGGCTCTGGAATGCCTGTCCCTGCTGGCCCATGGCAATTGCTTCAAATGCGGTACACTTCGCAGCTTCGTAGCCCATGCCGAGTTTTTCGAATTCGGCGAAGCCGAGGCGAGCCAGCTCCGCCGCCTCTGAGCTGAGATTCAATTCCAGATAGAGCTCGGAGAGGTCAAGGTTGCAAAGACCATAGTGATAACGATCGCCAACTTCATTGCAGCGCACACGCGTTGAGCGCAGCATGTCGATCGCTCGGCTGTATTCGCCGCGCAGGAAATAGAGATACGCGATGTTGTAATCCGCCTGCGCAACCAGCAAAGGCATGTTGTGCTGTGCGCAATAATCCCGGGCATGTTGATGGGTCTCGAGAGCTTGCTGGAATTCTCCCAGAGCGATGAGACAAATTGAGAGGTTGCTCAGAACTGCGGCGATACCCTCAGAGTTCTCGTGCTTGAGAACAACGTCGTAAGCGCGGCGATAACAGGCGAGAGCCTCTGAAAATCGATCTTGCCGGTAGAAAATGTTCCCTACATTGATGTCCAGACGCGCCAGACGCAGCTCGTCGCCGGCAGCGGTGAAGATCGCGCGCGCGCGATCGGC
>CAYNPS010000238.1:0-5138 GCA_964399125.1 uncultured Terriglobales bacterium | reverse complement strand
CAGCAGCCGGCGCAATCAGAAACGCAGCCGAAGTAGTCGCGAAATGATTTCTCATTACCAGACCAGGACCGGCGGCCGCCCTCGGCCGGGTTTTCGTCGGGCGGTATTGAAGTGTGACGAAACCAGAGTTTCCGGTCCGATCACAGCCTGCTGAGAATTTCCAAAGGGCCCTGCTGTTTAAGACATGAGCAACTGTTCCAATTTTGAATTGCGCGTAGCCGCAGTAGTTCTTGTATTCTTCGCGGCAACGGCGTTGGCGCAGACAACTGCGGGTACAAGCGCATCTGCGCCCGCTAGTACTTCGCAGCAAGTACCGGCAACTGCAGTTCCGCAATTTCTGGTGCGCGGCACGATCAAAGCAGGTGTAACACCGCTGCCCGGTGTCACAGTCACCGCCTCAAACACTCTCACGGGAAAGAAAGTTTCAACTGCCACGTCACCTGATGGTTCTTTCGCGCTTACGCTCCCCTCCCGTGGACGCTACGTGATCAAAGCCGAGCAGGCAGCGTTCGCGCCATCCACGAAAGAAGTTGTTATCACGCCAGAGACGCCTCAGGCGACAGTGGATGCCGATCTCATGCTCGCGTCTCGCGCGCAGATGCTTGCAGCCCAGCAGCAACAGGGAGCAGCGCAGCAGGTCGCTGCAGCGCTGGCGAATCGTGGAATGCAGAGTCTCTCTGTCACAGAATCTGACAATGGTGGAATCCCAAGCGCGGACACTTCAGGCCAAACCGGCGGACTCCCGCTGAACGGTGCCGGAGCCGATGCTCCCACCGAATCCGTTTCGGTTTCCGGAGCCATGGGACAGGCGCAGAACTTTGGCATGAATCCTGACGAGTTGGAAGACCGCATCCACGAAATTCGTGAGCGCATGCAGCGGGAAGGCGGCAATAACGGCAACATGGTCTTCCTCGGTCCAGGCGAAGGCGGTGGCTTCGGCGGCCCTGGCGGCGGGGGCCCGCGTGGCGGACCCGGTGGAGGCGGTCCGATGTTGATGCTGGGCGGCCGCATGGTCGGCCGATTCAACGTGAATCAGCCGCACGGTTCGATCTTCTACAGCACCGATAATTCGATCTTCGACGCCGCGCCCTTTCAGATCAACGGTCTCGGCAACTCAGTAGCGCCGAGCCAGAAGTCCGACTACGCGCAGCATCGCTTCGGCGTAACCATCGGATCGCCGCTCAAGATTCCTCACGTCGTCAACAGCGAGAAGACGTTTGTCTTCTTCAACTGGACCGGCGGAAGAAACGAGAATCCGTATGACAATTTTTCCACGGTGCCCACGGTGGCTGAGCGCCAGGGCGATTTCTCTGCCCTAGGTCGGCAGCTCATCGATCCGACAACCGGCCAGCCGCTGCCGGGAAATCAGATTACGAATATCAATCCCGCAGCTCAGGCGCTGCTCCAATTCATTCCTCTGCCGAACCTTCCTGGCACTGCCAATAACTTTCACTACGTGAGTTCGCTGCAGCAGAACAACGATCAAATCGCGATTCGGCTCATTCACAACTTCGGCGAGGGCGCTACGTTCATGCCGGGAGGTGGACGCGGCGGACGAGGTGGACGGCGTCTGCAGAACAACATCAACTTCAATCTGAATTACAGCGATTCCAATAACCAGGTTTCGAATCCATTTCCCACGCTGCTGGGCACAACGCAGTCTTCTGGAATCAACGCCGGTGCGGGATGGGTTGCGAGCAAGAACCGCCTTACGAACAACCTGCATTTCAACTACAACCGCAGCCACTCGCACCTGAGCAATCTGTTTCAGGACAAGGAGAACGTGGCGGCGTTCGCGGGAATCGACGGCGTATCGCAGGATCCGTTCAACTATGGCGTTCCCACTTTGGTATTCAACAACTTCCAGAGTGTCAACGATACGGGCGCGAGTTTGATCAACAACCAGACCTTCTCCTGGTCCGACAGCGTGATCTGGCGCCGCGGCAAGCACAATATTCGACTGGGCGGCGATTTTCGCAGAATCTACAACGACATTCGCAGCGCCCAGAATGCGCGCGGATCGTTTACCTTCACGGATGCGGGTACGTTTCCGGGTTCCAGCAGCGGTTTCGATTTCGCCAATTTTCTGCTCGGTCTGCCGGCTCAGACCTCGATTCAAGGCGGCAGCGCAACTTACAACTTCCGCCAGAATTCCTGGGACTTATTCGCTGAGGATGATTGGCGGGTGACGGGAAGCTTGAGTCTCAATTTGGGATTGCGCTACGAGTACGTCTCGCCGTTCAGCGAAGCCAATAATCGCATCGTAAACCTCGATCTGAATCCAACGATCACAGCCGCAGTGCCAGTGTTCCCAGGCGGCGCCGGACCATTTACCGGCGGATTCCCCGTGACAGTCGTGGAACCCGATCGCAACAACGTTGCTCCGCGTGTTGGCTTTGCATGGCGCGCAATGAAGAAGACCGTAGTCCGCGGGGGCTACGGAATCAACTACAACACCGGGCAATACGGAAGCATCGTCCAGAATTTGGCTTTTCAGCCTCCGTTCGCGTTTACCGAGACGAATGTAACCACGACTTCGCAAGTGCTGACACTGCGAAACGGATTCCCTGCTCCGACGGCTGCAGTGACCAATAATTTCGCCGTCGATAAGAATTACAAGTTGGGTTATGTCCAGATTTGGAACTTGAATATCCAGCGTGAGATCACGCCGTCACTGCTCCTGAATCTCGGCTACAACGGTTCCAAGGGCACCGATCTCGATATGGAGCGCGCTCCGAATCGGCTGCCGAACGAGCAACTGCGCATCGCCGGTGTACAGCCCTTCATTCTCGAAACTTCGCAGGGCGATTCGATCCTGCACGCAGCCACTGTGCAGGTGCGCAAGCGCATGCGCCACGGAATGGCTGCGCAGGGAACATATGTTTTCTCGAAGTCCCTCGACAATGCTTCGAGCATCGGCGGAGTTGGAACTCCGATCGTGGCCCAAAACGACCTCGATCTTGCCGCTGAGCGCGGGCTCTCCAGCTTCGATCAGCGGCACAAGTTCACCGGCAACTTTACCTACGAACTGCCGTTTGGTACCGGCAAGAAATGGCTGAACAACAATGGCGGCTGGCTGGAGAACGTTTTTGGCGATTGGCTGTGGAGCGGCAACGTTACGCTGGCCTCGGGACTGCCCTTCACGCCGAGAGTACTCGGTTCTCCGCTCGATATAGCTCAAGGCCTCAACGGCACACTGCGCGCAGACATTGTGGGCGATCCGTACAGTGGAACCTGTCCGAATGGCTTTCCCGTGGGAACAATCGAGTGCTGGTTCAACACATCCGCTTTCGTAAAACCACCCGTGGGCGCCTTCGGCGACGCACGCCGCAACAGCATCATCGGACCGGGTCAGTTCACTTTTGGGATGTCGGTCAGCAAAACCTTATTCGCGAAGGACACGCGCGCACTCGAACTGCGACTCTCTGCTAACAACATCTTCAACCATCCGGAGTACACGAGTATCGGCACGATTGTCGGAACGCCGACGTATGGACAGGTAATCGCTGCAGGCCCAATGCGGACGGTGAACCTGAGCGCGAGGTACAGGTTCTGATGACAACATTGAATTGCGCGGCGCCACTCGCTTCTGAACCGATTCAGCTCTCTCCAAACCCTGTCATCCTGAGCCCTGATTCTGGGCGAAGGACCTCAGGAGAATGGTTCGGAATTCGACGCTCTGTCCTGGCTCCTTTACGAGACTTGGTAGGGAGCCTGGTGAGGGCATTCAGATTCGATGCTTCGCGGGAGATCCTTCGCGCAAAAGAAGCGCTTCAGGATGACAGAGCTGCAGAGATTGAGCTGTTACAGCGGGCCAGGACTTCCGTAACGGTATTCAGCACGATTTTCGTGGTCGTTTTCGCTTGGGCCTTTCCCTTACTCGCCCAGGACACACAATCGCGGCAATCCCCCGCCCCTGGTGACTACCGCATTCGCGTCACCAGCGATCTGGTGCTTACCAACGTCGTCGTGCGCGACAAGCAAGGCAATCTCGTCCGCGGACTCACGAAAGACGACTTCACCATCTACGAAGACGGCAAGCAGCAGACCATCTCCAGCTTCGACTTCGAGAATGTCGATGCATTGGCAACCGCGGGAAGCGTCTCCGGTCCGACGGTCAGCGGCACGGCTGGGCCTGTCAAGATCATTGGATCTACCCAGCGGGTTAACAAACAAGAGCTGAAAAACCATCGCCTCATCGTGCTCTTCTTCGACTTTGGCGGTATGGAAGAAGACGATATCGATCGTGCGGTGCAGGCAGCGCAGAACTATGTCGATAAGCAGATGGCCCCCGCGGATCTCGTTGCGGTGATCTCGCTGGATACGTCGATGCGCATCGATCAGGACTTCACCAACGACAAAGCTCGTCTCGCCGCTGTGCTGCGTGGCTACACATCGGGTGGAGGTCAGGGGTTCCAAGCCGGCGATACGGGCACTGCGGAAGGCACGCCGGACACCGGCGGTTCATTTGTCGCGGACGATTCCGAGTACAACCAGTTCAACACCGATCGCAAGCTGCAGGCGATCCAGACGATCGCGAAGTCCCTGGCAAAGATAGATCAGAAAAAGTCCATTATTTATTTCAGCAACGGCATCAGCCGCTCAGGAATTGAAAATCAAGTCGAGCTTCGAGCAGCCGTCAACACCGCCGTGCAGTCGAACGTTGCGCTGTACACGCTCGATGTACGCGGCCTGCAGGCGTTTCCCCCTGGCGGCGAAGCGCAGAGCGCGAGTCTGCGTGGACGCTCTGCATACTCCGGCCAATCGGTCCTCGATCAATTCAACAGCAACGCCGACAGCCAGGAGACGCTGACCACACTTGCCGGCGATACCGGCGGCAAGGCCTTTCTCGACAGCAACGACCTGAGCGGGATCTTCACTGCTGTACAGCGTGATACGTCGGCCTACTACGTTCTCGGATATCGCAGCACGAATCCTGAGATGAACGGCAAATATCGGCGGGTGAAAGTCGTACTGAAGCGTTCCGATTTGAAACTCGAGTATCGCAACGGCTACTACGGACCGAAGGACTACGCGCACTTTAACAAGGAAGACCGCGAGCAGCAGATGCTCGACGAACTCTCGTCCGAACTGCCGGACGTCGATGTTGCCGTGTATATGGCGGCAGCCTACTTCCG
>CAYNPS010000237.1:0-5155 GCA_964399125.1 uncultured Terriglobales bacterium | reverse complement strand
GCGTACGCGCCAATGGCACGCAGATCGCAACAAACGCCCAAATCGGGAAACTCCGGAATCGATTGTGCATTGTGTCCTCCAGGAAACTCGCTGACCAGGCCAGAGCAATAAGTTCTAAGCCGCTTGAGATCAGTGTCTAAGCTCCTCGAACTAATCGTGAAGTTGCCCGACAACTCGCCCGACTGGCGGCGGTCAGGCTTTCATTCAATCCGCATTACCAATGGGCGTCGAAGAGCAGCTTGCGAAAGAGTTGGTTCTACGGCGTCCTGTCTCACTCCAAACGCCGTGGCCGTCACGGCCTCAAGCCACTACTCGACGCTGATTCGCTCACCAGAAAAATGCCCTGAGGCACAAAGCTGCGTGCCGTTGAGCAAGCTAAAATTCACGGTGAATGTGCCCGACATTGTGTTTTCCTGAATGGTAATGTTCTCGTTCAGATCGGCATTGCCTGCGTATTCACCGGTGCCCGCATAGAGGAGCTTGCGAAAGGTGAGCTTGTAATGCCCGTCACCTTGAGCTTTCCATGCTCCATGGCCGTCGCTTCCGTTGAAGCCTAGAGAGGATGCTGTGTTGAAGTTCAAAACGGAATTGGTTTCTATGTACGTTCCCCGCCGCAGCGAACGTCTCCAATTGAACGAACGGCGGCGGAGCCGGCGCAACCTGAACTCCGCTGCTGCAGAGTGCGAGCCCCGTGGCGCTCGGCACATGAAGAAACCACGTGCCTACTACTCCATTGTGTCCATCCTCGGCTTCCTGGGCGCTCGCCAAAGCCTTCCAGGCTGCCAGGGTTCCGACGAGCAAAATGAGTGAGAGTGATAGAACCGATTTTTTTTCATAGCTTCACCCTCAATTCATCACAGCGACTGCCCTGTCAATTGTTGAAACTCACTCTCCAGCTTCGGCTGTCACCGGCTGAGCCAAGCACACACGCCCGAAGTAGCGAAATGATGTGCGACCGGTTGCGAGATTCACTTCCCCCATGGCGTTCAGCAGCCCCTGAGCGTTCGCGTACTTACCGGTTCCGCCGACGATCTTGACGGGATAGGAGATGATCGCGAACAGCGTCTGACTCAGCGGCTGAGTGGTGGCATGAGCTACGTCCGCGTAAATGGAGTCGCCGGCATCGGTCACAAAATGATGCTGTACGCTGAACAGCACCGTGCCGTTCGCGCCGGGAAAAACATCGAGAATCTTGGCGGCGACTGCGCCCTTCAGGTCCCCGGTCATGACGCCCAACGTGCTGTTTTGTGGATCGCTTACGCCGAAGTTGGTGAGTTCTCCAATGTTGGTCAGGATCGATCCGCCGACGCGCTTGCAGTGCCGTTCTGAATCCGACTGCTGCGCTATGGCGCAGCTGACGAGAAGCATCACGACGACGAGCACTAACGTCGAGTTGGTAATACCCTTTGATCCCATAAAGTTGCCTCCTGGGCGCGCGGCTGCTGCGGTCTTTAAATCAACCGCAGCTGCGCGGCGAAGCCTTTGAATTTCTAGATACGTAAACGCAAACTACCGGAAAAGCAGCTCACTGGCTGCCGCGGGAGTTCGCAATGAGGAGTAAGCCCGATTTCGCTCGGCAAGGAAAGGAGCGTCTCGAATTGGTAAGCGTTCCGAATTGATTTGACTGCAAGCAGTTACAAAGCTATCTTCTTGCCCACCTAGACCTTTCTTGAGCGAAGTATGTCTGCCATAGGCGAACCGCGAGCGGACGAGCTGAGCGGTTTATTGGCTCGCTGGATGAGCGGCGACGAGGGCGCCCTCAAGTTGCTGCTTCCGCTTGTCTACGGGGAGCTGCATCGGCTTGCGCATCGCCGTCTTATTGGCCAGCAACCGAATCACAGCATCGAAACCACGTCGCTGGTTCACGAAGCGTACTTACGGCTGGCGCAGCGGCGCAGGCCGGAGATCAATGACCGAAATCACTTTTTCGCGCTGGCAGCCGGCATCATGCGCCAGGTACTGGTAGACCATGCGCGCGAGAAGAAGGCGAAGAAGCGCGCGGGAGGCGTGAAGCTGGAATTGCAGCCGGAAATGATCGCGATTCCCGCACCCAATGTGGATGTACTTGCTCTCGACGCGGCATTGATAAGGTTGGCCAAGCTGGATGCGCGCCAATGCAAGATCGTCGAATTGCGATTCTTTGCCGGACTCTCAATCGAAGACACTTCTGCCGTAATGGGAATGTCACCTGCGACGGTGAAGCGTGACTGGATGACAGCTCGCCTGTGGCTGCAGCATGAGATCAGCAGACACGACCGGCGCGCACGAGCAGCGGGAGAAGATGGTGTCTCCTGAAACGGCAAAGTCGCAAAGCCAGATGACGCCCGAGCGCTGGGCGCGTGTGCGAGAACTCCTCGGCGAAGCGCTCGATCGTCAGCCGTCGAAACGGGCTGAATACCTCGATAACGCCTGTGGCAACGACAGCGAATTGCGCTCGCAGGTGGAATCGTTGATGGCAGTCTGCGAAAGTTCTGGCGGCGCACTCCCTTCGAGCATTCTCCCCGCGCAGCGCCTTGCTGCGGGGACACTGATCGACCATTTTGAAATTATCTCGCTGCTAGGCGTTGGCGGCATGGGAGAGGTTTATCGCGCGCGCGACCAGCAATTACGACGGGATGTCGCTGTTAAATTGCTTCCTGCTGGCCTCTGTCTCAATCGCGAGCGTCAGCGCCGCTTTGAGCAGGAGGCGCGTGCCGCCGCAGCGCTCAGCCATCCCAACATCCTTGCCATCTATCAACTCGGGTGGTACCAATCGCAGCCTTACATCGTCGCTGAGCTGTTAGAGGGACAAACGCTGCGCGAGGCGTTGAGGAACGGAGCTTTGCCGGCCCCGAAGGTCATTGAATACGGACTCCAGATGGCGCACGGTTTGGCTCTGGCCCATGAAAAAGGCATCATCCATCGCGATCTTAAGCCGGAAAACATCTTCATCACGAAAACCGGACAAATAAAAATCTTGGATTTTGGACTGGCAAAGCTGCGGCCCGGAGCTGACGACGAAACCCGCACGAATCCTGACACTGACGCAGGAGTCGTTTTGGGAACGCTCGCCTACATGTCTCCCGAGCAGGTGCGTGGGCAAGCTGTCGATGAGCGCTCGGATATGTTCTCCCTGGGCGCTATCTTTTACGAAATTCTGACCAGCCGGCGCGCTTTTCAGGGTAAGACCGCGGCGGACCTTACTGCGGCAATCCTGCATGACGAGCCGAAGCCGCTTCGCGATCTGACTCCTTTAGTTCCATGGGAGCTCGACCGGGTGATTGGGAGGTGTTTGCGAAAAGATCCTGAGCGTCGGCTGCGCAGCATGGCCGATCTTGCTATTGCCCTCGCAGAGCTGAAAGAAGAGAGCGATTCCGGAAAGCTCTATACTGCTCCCGTTCCGCGATCCAGAGCATGGCCTGTAGCGATACCAGTAGCAGCGCTGTTGATTGTTGTGGCCGCGATAGCGACATGGTTTTTCCTGGGGACCCGACGGGCGCAGCCGGCTGCGTTCAATGTTGTGCCAATCACCACTTATCCCGGGTTCGAAAAAGACCCGTCGCTTTCGCCGGACGGCAGCCAGATAGCGTTTTCCTGGAATGGTCCTACGCAGCAGAAATTTCACATTTATCTGAAGGCCATTGGGCCGGGATCTCCGCTGCAACTCACGAATACCACGGCGAATGACGGAGCGCCTGCCTGGTCGCCGGATGGCAGTTCCATCGCATTCTTGCGGGATGTCGGCGCCGGGCATTTCAAATTGGTCATCATTCCCGCTTTGGGAGGCCCCGAACGGAGCCTCAGTGAGATTCTGATTTCTGCCATGTGGCTTTCCGGACCGTACCTCAGTTGGACGCCGGATAGCCGGTCACTGGTATTCGCGCATCAGCCCCGGGCGGATGCGCCGGCAGCCCTGTTCCTGCTCGACGTGCAGAGCGGCGACAAACATCAGCTTACCTTTCCACCATCTGGAATTCTCGGCGATGGCTGCGCGGCAGTCTCGCCCAATGGGCGGACATTAGCCTTTTGTCGTTGCGCCCAGGTTGGCGATTGGCTCACCGATTTATATACAGTCCCGCTAAGTGGCGGCGCGACTGCCGGACGAGAAGTGAAACAGCTTACGACCGGCCGCTATCGGCTTAGCGGACTAACCTGGGACAGCGAAGGCAATCATTTGGTTTTTTCTTCCGTGCGCGAAGACGGAGGGCAAGCTCTCTGGAGGGCGCCGATATTGAACGGCTCGGGGGGAACAGCAACGGAACTGCAGCTTGGCTCCGCTGTTTGGCCGACAATCGCACGCCGGGCACCCCGGCTCGCTTTTGTTCGTATGGTGGCGGGTGCACAAAACATCTGGCGTTCGGAGCTTCATGACCACAGTAAGAAGCCCGGAAACCCAGCTCCGCTCATCGCATCTACGCGAGCCGACTTTGCGCCGCGATACTCGCCGGACGGCAAGCAAATCGCCTTCGAATCGTCCCGCGGCGGCAGCCTGCAAATCTGGATTTGCAGCAACCAGGGGGAAGATTGTCTGCAGGTGACGTCGATGAATTCCGAATACACCGGCACGCCGAGCTGGTCTCCTGACGGCAGCAAGTTGGCCTTCTACTCACGAGTGAATGGCAAGTCTCAGATCTTTGTGATTGGCTCCGATGGAATCGGCCTTCGACAACTCACACCGGGGGACGCCAACTATTTTTTCCCGAGATGGTCTACAGATGGCAAATGGATCTATTGCTCTTCCACGCGGACAGGAACAGGCCAAATATGGAAATTTCCATCGCAAGGAGGCGAACCTGTCCAGGTAACGCGCACTGGCGGTTTCGCGGCCCTGGAATCGCGAGATGGGAGATCGCTGTACTACACGAAAATGCAGGCAATCGACAGCAGCTTATGGAAGTTGTCGTTCGACACTCACGAAGAGTTTCAGGTCCTTCCCTCGGTCCTGATGCATAACTTCGACGTCGTCGACGATGGCATCTACTTCGAAGATGGCAGTTCAGAATTGAAATTCTTCGACACGATCCATGGTGCAATTTCAAGCCTCACCCAACTACCGCAAGGCTACGTGGGACTCAGCGTTTCACCAGACAGAAGCTCCATCATTTTCACCCACTCCAATTCAGGAAGCAGTGAGTTGATGCTGGTCGATAATTTTCAATGAGCTCTCGTTATGTGC
>CAYNPS010000236.1:0-5160 GCA_964399125.1 uncultured Terriglobales bacterium | reverse complement strand
ACCGTGCACTGCCATGTGCCGTCGGGAGTATTGGAGCAGGTGATCGAAGAATTCATGAGCCAGGCTTGTACTTGATTAAATGCGATTGCTGCCGGCGTCGGCGTTTGAAAGTCCGGACCAACGAAATTGAGGTGCACCCACGGACCGCGGTCGTCCCATGCAAACCAGACGATGACGTTGATGCCTTCGGCGGCCTGGAGAATCATCGTGCGCGCGGTGAAGGCAGCTTCGTCCTGCTGCGAGGCGAAGGTGCCGAAAGGGCCCCAGCCTACTTCGGTATCCCAGATATCTTTGCCGAAGGAATGTGCGATGGCGAGCGTCGGCTCATAAACGTCCGCTACGCTTTGTTCTGGGTTCGGCTGGTCGTCGTAGAGGTGATATGCGACGGCGTCGGAGTAGCTGGTGCCGCCGGCCTGGAAGAATTTCTTCATATAGTCTTTGCCGTTGCCGGCGACGAGAGAAGGCGCGAGCACGATTGCGTTTGGATCAATTTGCTTGATCGTCTGATATGCCACCTGCGCGATCTGCACCATTTGGCTAACGCTGCCGGTCCAATAGCCGTCGAGATCGACTTCGTTCCAGACTTCGTAGGCGTCGATCTTTCCCTTATAGCGCGTGGCGAAAGTCGTTATGAAGTCCTGCCAATCCTGAATATTGCTCGGAGGCGCGGTCGCGCCGGGGAGTCCTTGAGTTCCAACATGGGAAGGATCGGTCGAGGTCCACTGCGGAGTATTTCCGGCGCAATAGATCATCTTGATGTTGTGCTGTTGCGCCAGTGCGACGTACTGATCCATCAGGCTGAAGTCGTATTGTCCGCGCGCGGTTTCGATCTGCGGCCAGCTGACTCCGGCATCCCACACGCGCCAATATCCGAACGTGACCGACGGCCAGTGATGAATAGCGTCGTGCATATGCAGGCCGAAACGCTGCGTCACTTTTGCATCCGCGCCGGCCGTAAGCGTGGCGGGAATGTTTGTCGGCTCGCCGCGTCCGCAGGAAAGCGAGATGAGTGCCAGCACTCCCGCACAGAGCAGGGAACGAACGTGGTGTATCGATTTGGGCAATTGCACGGTGAGACCCCGCTGAGGAGCTATGCAATCTGATGAGGTCTGAGAACCTGTTGTTTTCCGGCAAGCGTGATGAATCGTTTGAAGCTGACCGGCTTGTCTGGAGAGAGAAGAACGAATCGGGTGATCGGGCGATCGGGTCATCGGGTGATCTGTTCGCGCCCTTTTCCTTACGCGGAATTGTCTTCAGTTGCTCTGGTTTGTTCGCACGCAACAATTCCAGAGTACGAGTGGCATTCCGGGATGTCCTAGTTGCATCTCAGCGAGTATCCACAACGAAAATCGCAAAGAGAGTAGATGATGCCGGAGACTTCTATCGCGCAGGCCTTGCCCCAGCCGCGCAGCTCGCTAAACTCAAAGCAGATCATCACGTTAGCAATCGTTGCGTTGATTGCGCTGCTGGTCTTTTTTCAGTGGCGCTCATGGCAGAGCTTCGACTGGAGAACCTTTGTCTCCGAAACTAGCGGACTCGGCTGGGTTCCGCTCACGATCGCGATTTTTCTTTCACTGCTCACCTTTCCTCTGCGCGCCTGGCGATGGCAGATCTTCTTGCGTCCGATGCGCGAGGCGCAGTTTCACGATGTGCTCTCGCCAACTCTTATCGGCTTCGCCGGATTGGCGCTGCTTGGACGTCCGGGAGAACTGGTGCGTCCTTACATGATCGCCCGTCGCACCAATCTCACCATGACCTCGCAGATGGGCGTGTGGATGGTGGAGCGCATCTTCGATATGGCCGCCTTCATCGTAATGGCAGTGGTGGCTTTCGTCTTTGCCAGCGGTCTTCCCGATTTGAAACAGTTTCGCGTGGCCGCCTGGATCGCCGCAGGAACGACGATCGGCATGGCCGTGCTCGCAATTGCCGTGTGTCGTGCGCGACAGAGGATCTTCCGCTGGCTGGAAAACGTCGTCGCATTGCGTTTTCCCGCGAGCCGGCGTTTGTTGCATCGAGCGGAAGTCTTTGCCGAAGGCCTGAACACGGTGAAGGACAAACGTTCCTTTGCACAGCTCGCGGTGATTTCGATCGCGATCTGGGTGATCACAGCATGGTCGTATGTAGCCACGCTGCGTGCTTATCCGTCGTTGCACAACGCGTCGTATGCAGTAGCGTTGCTGCTCATGGGATTCAGCATGATCGGCGGACTCGTGCAGTTGCCGGCGGTCGGCGGAGGAGCGCAACTGGCAACCATCGTCGCGATGGTCAATCTGCTGGGACTTCCGCGAGAGCTCGCCGTGAGCGCCGGAATCTTGCTGTGGTTGGTCTCATTCCACGCCGTGACCCCGATTGGTCTGGTCTTGGCGCGAAGAGCGCATGTTTCGCTGAGTGGCTCTTCCGTCAGCGACGCGAACCGCAAGGCCGAGCGAGAAGGGAAGCGCGCGAGCGAGGTCCCTCCCCGTGACCTCTATCCTCTACCTTCATGATCCTCGTATCCGCTCTTCACTTTTAGCGTTTCAGTGCTCGAAGATCGCAGTTCGAGTGATGCGGCTTTGGCGCTCGTCCGACAGCAGGTACCCTAATTGAAACTGAAATTCATTTTCAATTTCAATTAGAGGAAGAGTGCAGTCGGCAAGAACTCATTTTCGGTTTGTATTTTTGGCGACAGTGGTGGTTTTGGCGCCGGTTGCGTTGGCGCAGGAGACATATTTCGTTACCTACTCGCACCAGATGGAAGAGCCTGGAAATCTGGAGATCGGTGTGAAATCGGTCGCGGGATTGCCTTCGGGCGGGAACGCCTTCATTGGCAACGCGCTGGAGCTTGAATACGGCGCAAAAGCCTGGTGGACATCGGAGCTTTATCTCGACGGGCAGAGCACCGCGAGCGAGAGCACGGTCTTCACCGGATTTCGCTGGGAGAATCGCTTTCGCCCTTTGCTCGGCGAGCACTGGATCAATCCGGTGTTGTACGCCGAGTTTGAGAACATCAACGCCGCAGACAAATCGCTGCTCGAAGTTGTCGGGCACGATGGGCGCGCGGACTTCCTGGAGCGCAACGATCGCAGCGAGAAGAAGCGTGAGGCGGAGCTGAAGCTGATCTTGTCGAGCAATGTTCGTGGATGGAACTTCTCGGAGAACATCATCGCTGAGAAGAATCTGGCGAACGCGCCATGGGAGTTCGGCTATGCGCTTGGAGCGAGCCGCCCGCTCGCACTGAAAGCCGGAGCAAGCGCGTGCGCCTTTTGTCGTGAGAATTTCTCGGCCGGAACCGAAATGTATGGCGGACTCGGCGACCGCGACAGCTTTGGGCTGCGCGACACTTCGCATTATGTTGCGCCCGTCGTAGAGTGGCGGGTGCCGAACGGGAGCACCTTCAAGTTGTCGCCCGGTTTCGGATTGAACGACAATAGCCACGGCTTTCTGTTCCGATTTGGAATTTCGTATGAACTGAACCAGATCGCGTCGCGTCTCAGGGGACATTGAGGATGAAGGCAAGAACACTGGCGATCTGCATCTTGCTCGTCCTGAGTGCGACGGCCCTGGCACTCACCATCGGAGACGGAGCTTGGCTCAGGAAGGTTCCAGAATCGGCGCGCATGCGTCAGAATCCGATGGCTGGTGATCCCGAATCGGCCCCGGCCGGCGCGAAGCTCTTTCAACAAAACTGCGCGAGCTGTCATGGGAAAACGGCAGAGGGAAAGGACAAGCATCCGAATCTGCACTCCGACCGGCTGAAGAGCGCCACGCCGGGCGAACTGGAATGGCTGCTGAAGAACGGGAGTCTCAAAAACGGAATGCCATCGTGGAGTCGTTTGCCTGAGGCACAACGGTGGCAACTGGTGACCTATCTCAAATCGCTGAAATGAGTTTTGCGGTTCATCTGTTTTTGCCTGACGCGTAACAGTGTGATAGGGTTAGCCCAACTCGAACCGCTTTCCCCTTACTGCTCGTCGCTGTTTGCGCGCCACATGGAGTCTGCATCAGGCGCAAGGTGGCGTAGGAAGTCATGCGCAAAGCGGGTATCGTTGGATGAATACAGGCCCAATGAAGGATCTCTCCAACTCCGCAGCGGTAGGACACGCGCCGGAAAATCTTCCGGAGCAAGTGCAAGAGGATTTCATCAGCCGCAAACTGATTCGTCCGTCGTTATCGCTGCCCCAGCGCCGTGATCCGAATGCCGATCGTCCTCTCACCAGCGCCGAGCAGCGCGTGCCTAAGCGCGGCAATGCTCAGGAACAAACCCACGCCGAGGCCTTCTACTTTCAGAAGCAAATGCAGGTACGGACGCCCATGATCGTCGTCCTGAAAGACGGCGAAGAAGTGCACGGCTGGATTGATTGGTACGACCGCAACTGCATCAAGCTGAATCGCAGTGGTCAGCCGAATCTGCTGATCTACAAGCAAAGCATTCGGTACATGTTCAAGGCCGGCGAGAACGGGAAGAAGTAACAAACATCGTCACCACGGAGAGCACGGAGGTTTGTCTTTCTCGATTCTCAATCTCCGTGTCCTCCGTGGCTCCGTGGTGAATTACGAATTTCTTGCGGCACGAATCAAGCGATCGCGTACAGCCAGCCCCATTCCTTCGGCAGAAGGTAGTGGGCACAAGATTACGCTCACGCCTGGTTTATCGAGATAACGAAGTCCGGCGAAGAGGTTTCTGCCGAGCTGGTGCCAGTCTCCCCATGAGCCCCAGGCAAAGAGAACGATGCCGCCCGCAGCGAGAGTGGTCTCATCGATCCAGTCGTCAGGAGCCAGCACCCCGACATAATTTCCGCGCTCGGCTTCTGAAGCGACGTGATCACGAATCGCTTTCAGCAGCGCGTCGCGTGCGCCGTCGATCAGAACCAGGCGTGCTGCGGGCGCGTAGTGTCGCGCCGCCAGTCCGGGAGACGCGAGGGCTTGCGGGGCAGCAAGCGCAGGCCGCGAATAGAGGTCGACGCGACCAACGATCGCTTCGATCTGCTCGCGGGTAACGCCTCCAGGTCGAAGCAGAAGCGGCGGGTTGCGAAGCGGATCGAGTACCGTGGATTCAACGCCAATTTCGGTCGGACCTGCGTCGAGGATTGCGTCGATACGTCCATCGAGTTCAGCGAGCACATGTTCTGCGGTCGTTGGACTCACGCGTCCGAAGCGATTCGCGCTCGGAGCTGCCAGCGG
>CAYNPS010000235.1:0-5240 GCA_964399125.1 uncultured Terriglobales bacterium | reverse complement strand
GCGGCCATGTTCTTCACCGACGACATCAAGGGCGACTACGAGCGGATCAAAGCGCGCGGCGCCGAGTTTACTATGCCGCCCACCGACGTCACCGCCTCAACCATCGCCATGCTCAAGGACACGTGTGGCAATATCATTCAGCTCACGCAGTTGGCCCGCTATTCGCGTTGAGGAAGACAAACGTGAGCGATCGCGAGCACTACATTAAACCACTTCGGCAAGCGGATGCGTGGCTGGCCATGTTTCGTCGATTCTGGTCCGCTTTCCTGGACGCTCTCGAACGCCATCTCGACCGTATGGACGAAAATCCATCAAAACGAATTAACAACAAAACCAGGGAAAAGAAATGACCGATCGCGAACACTACACACCGGGTCCGGCCAGTGGGGCGCAAGTTAAAAAAGACGGAGAGATGTGGACCCTGATTCTTACGAGAGAGCTGCGCCATAAACCGGAAAAAGTGTGGCGAGCACTTACGGAACCGGGGCATCTGCGCGAGTGGGCTCCCTTTGAAGTCGATAGGAAGCTGACGGCCGGAGTCACGGCGAAGTTCAGTTGGGTGGGATCTCTCACTTCACAAGTTTCCGAAGTAAAGGTGATGCGAGCCGACGCTCCTAAAGTACTTGAGTACAACTGGGGTGATGCCAATACTCGTTGGGAACTCGAACCCTTTGGCAGCGGCACGCGCCTCACTCTCTGGCACAGTCTGGATCGTCGTTTCATCGCAATGGGTGCTGCCGGGTGGCACATTTGCTTCGACGTTCTTGATCACCTTCTCAGCGGAACTCCCATCGGCCGCATCGCCGGTGCGGAGGTCATGAAATTCGAGGGTTGGCAGCGGCTGCACAAGGAGTACGCAAAGCAGTTCGGTATTGAACCGCCGAAGTGGCCGTCTCAGACGGCAGCAAAATCCTGACGAGCGTAGGTGTGCTCCGGGCTCGTCTTCAAAAGGAGGTCCCCATTGAAATTGAATAGATGGATTCGGCAGACTCACCGCTGGCTATCGATCGCCTTTACGGCAGCCGTGATCATTAACATCGTTGCCATTGCACAGAAGAAGTACACGAATTGGGTTGGACTTTTAGCCGTGTTCCCTCTCGCTTTGCAATTTTTCACCGGTCTCTATTTGTTCGTGCTGCCATACGCCACCAAGTGGCGCAGTGGACGAAGCGCCAACTGACGCGAGATGCTGTGAGGCGATGATCTTGTATTAATCACCATGGCAAAGACAACTCTTTCGCAAAAACAACGTGAAGAACTCCTTAGGTCATTAACAGCCCGTTTTGAGAAAAACAGGAACCGTCATAAGGATCTTGAATGGACCAAATTGCAAGCGAAGCTGGAGGCTAACGCTGAAAAACTGTGGTCACTCCATGAAATGGAGAGAACTGGCGGCGAACCGGATGTTGTTGGCCTTGATAAAAAGACCGGCGAATACATCTTTTATGACTGTTCAGAGGAGAGTCCGAAAGGCCGTCGAAGTGTTTGCTACGACCACGAAGCTCTGCAGTCCAGGAAAGAACATAAGCCAAAAGACAGCGCCGTCAATATGGCAACTGCGATGGGCATTGAGCTTTTGACAGAACAACAATATCGAGAGTTGCAGAAGCTCGGAAACTTCGACACGAAGACATCGAGCTGGGTGAAGACCCCTCCTGAGATTAGAAAACTCGGCGGCGCTCTCTTTTGTGATCGCCGGTACAACGCCCTTTTCGTGTATCACAACGGTGCGGAATCTTACTATGCCGCCCGAGGATTCCGGGGCTCGCTCAAGCTCTAGATTCGGAATGCCGTTCGTCGCCGGATTCGATACGAATTGTTCTGCCACGCAGAGGGATGGCAAATCCGCTGCGAGAGTGGGAGGGTTCACATAAGAGTTCTTTCCGGTGGAATCTGCCTCTCGTCAACAGCACCGAATCATTCTACGAGAGCGGAAGCGGCGAACCTTAGCGCCCCTGAAACGTTAATTCTCTCTTTAGCCATTGAACATCAACGACTTGCAGCAGCTCTCGATTTTCCGCATCCTCCAGCTTCTTCTTACATCCACATACTCGTAATTGAAAACGAACGGCCTCCAACCGTTCGGGGACGCGGCGATTTGGTTACGTCGCGCGTCGGACACCCGGCGTTCCCAGTGCCGGGAGGAGGCAGTGATGAAAACCCGCCTTAAGCTCGCAAGCACGATTGCGGCGATCCTCATCGGTCTTGGTGCACTCAGCCGGTTCCTCCACTGGATGAACCAGCCGAGCGACCTGTGGCTGTATGCAGGAGCATTCGGAGCGCTTGCGCTGCTCGTTCTCGTGCCAGGCGTGATTGCACTGATCTGGCGATCGCAGCCTGCCAAGTTCAAACGACCTTAGAGCTCACAGAGGTTCTGACGAAACGGCCTCGCATATCGAGGTGAGGTTTGCCGTCTGCTTCCGGTTCGGCTACGACGACCGCTCAACCGATTCATGAGCCGGTTGGAAGGCTTTATGAAATATCAAACTATTACCAGTGATACTGTCCGAAATGACGATCCAGGATTTCTCCGTTCCTTTATTGGGAATAACGGCGGACTGATTGCCCGGCTAATCGCAATTGGAATCGCCGGCGTGATCCTCGTCATGATCGCGTCCAGCATCGTTCACGTAACGCGCATCAACGCAGGATATGTCGGAGTTGAGGTCAATCTTGCGGGCACACAGCGCGGAGCGCAGGACATTCCGGTTCGTACAGGATGGGTATTTTATAGTCCCCTGAAAACACAGATCATTCAGTTTCCCACCTTTGTGCAAACGGTGAAGTGGACCTCGGACATCAACGAAGGACATCCGCTGAATGAAGAGCTGGTTTTCAACTCGAAAGAAGGACAGGAAGTTCGCGCCGATGTTTCGCTGTCATACGCGATAGATCCCACAAAAGTGCCGGAGTTCTACGTGAAGTATCGGGCGGACGATCTCGATAAGTTCACGCACGGGATCTTGAAGGACATTGTGCGCAACTCGCTGAACGAAGTAGCGTCGACTTACACCCTGGAGGATATCTATGGTGAGAACAAAGCGAAGTTTCTGCGCGAAGCACGCGATCGCATCCAGGCTGCGGTAGCTTCGGTTGGCGTTGGCATCCAGCAGTTCGGATTCATCGGCAAGCCGCGCTTTACCGCTGCAATTGAGCAGGCGATTACGCAGAAAACGCAGGCCATCACTGAAGCCGAACGTGCACGCAATCAGTTGGCAGTTACGCAGGCGGAGATGAACAAAACGGTGGCCGAAGCTGAAGGCGAAGCCAAGAGTGCTATCGAACGCGCGCGTGGAGAGGCTCAAAGCGCGATTGAGCGTGCTCGCGGCGAGGCAGAGGCGAACCGCTTGCGCCAGGCGTCGATTACGCCGCAGTTGCTCGAGTGGCGTCGTCTGGAAAATGAGCGCGCGCGAATCGATCGCTGGAACGGCGAACTGCCGAGAACCATCATCTCCAGCAAACCTGGCATGCTGCTCAATTTGCCCAATGATCTAAGTGGCAAAGAGTAGGATGGCATCCCCACTCGTTGCACCTCGCTACGAGTGGGGAACGGCTCGTTTCCGCGAGACACCTTTCCAGATGATAACCGCACGCACAAGAGTCAAAGGGGCTTTTTGATTCCCAGTTCAGGAATCGTAACGGGCTGATCCAGTCCCGACCACTATCTCCCTTCCTCTTCCAAGAACTTCTCAACCTCCATTGCCGCCATACAACCTGTTCCTGCGGCCGAGATTGCCTGGCGGTAGCGGCGGTCCTGGACGTCGCCGCAGGCGAAGACGCCGGGAACTCTAGTGAAGACGTAGTTTTTCGTCAGCAGATAGCCATCGGGATCAGTGTCGAGCTGGCCGTTGATCCATTTGGCGTTTGGTTCGTGGCCGATGCCCAGGAACATTGCGCTTGTGGGGAAGTCCCATTGTGCGCCGGTCTTGAGGTTGCGCAGGCGAAGGCCGGTGACTTCTTTCTTCTGCACGTCATGGACTTCATCGACGACTGTATCGGTGAGGAATTCGATTTTGGGATGCTGGCGAGCGCGTTCCAGCATGATCTTCGAAGCGCGGAAGACGTCGCGGCGATGGATGATCGTTACTTTGCTGGCGAAGCGTGTTAGGAAGAGCGCTTCCTCCATAGCGGAGTCGCCTCCGCCGATCACGGTGATTTCTTTTCCACTGAAGAAGAATCCGTCGCACGTAGCGCAGGACGAGACGCCGTGTCCAATCAGCGCCTGCTCGCTCGGGATCCCCAACCATCGCGCTGAGGCTCCGCTGGCGATGATAAGCGTGCGCGTGAGCAACTGTTGGCTGCCAAGATTGAGCACGAATGGACGCTTGGTGAAGTCGGCGCTGACTAGGTGGGCCATCTGGTAGTCAGTTCCAAAACGGGCTGCCTGCTTCTTCATGTTCTCGATCAGTTCGGGGCCTTGAATACCGTCGGGAAAGCCAGGGAAGTTTTCGACCAGAGTGGTGATGCTGAGCTGTCCACCAGGCTCATGGCCTTCGAGCACAAGCGGATTGAGGTTGGCGCGAGCCGCGTAGATGGCGGCCGTGAGCCCGGAGCATCCGGAGCCCAGAATCACAACGTTGCGAACGGAATTGTCCATAAGTCTCGAAAGATTGGATTCGGCAGACTCGAATAAGACTCAAGCCCGATTTTTTGGAACAGACATTCTATAAGGAGAGCCCTTCAATGCGAGCGCGTCCCAACGGGCGAACCAGTTTTTAAGGAATGCGTTGCGGATGAACCGGCGCTCAGCCAGGCGATGTCGCTGGCGAGCATGCTCTTGAGGCGAAGCACGCGGCGATAGTCCGAGAGAATTGACGAAGCTTGCGAGAAGATCGCGTCGTACTTGGATTGATCGACTGCGTCGCATCTTGCCAGCGCCACCGTTGATTTTCCTGCGCGCTCCACGCGCACGCGCGAAGCAGGCGTATCTGCGCCGAGCACGGTCGAGGGCTTGCTGACGGAACTGGAGAGCTTGTCTTCGATCGAGAGAGCCAGCAGATCTTTTACATCCCGTCCGCGGAAGACGAGCGTTTCGATTGTGTTCTCCGGATCGACGCTCAGCGAGTACTGAACGGTCGCCAGTGGCGAATCCCCTTTTGCTTCGCGTCGGAAGCGAACATACCTAGACCGGGTTCCTTCTTCGACCGTGGAAACGCCGCGCGAGATCTCGAAGTCAGCGTCAAACGCCGGCGATTTCGGCAGCCTCGCCAGTGCCGTCTTCAGCTCCTGTTGCTCATCGG
>CAYNPS010000234.1:0-5266 GCA_964399125.1 uncultured Terriglobales bacterium | reverse complement strand
AAGATCCTGTTCCTGAGATTTTCGCGTTCTGAAATCAATCCGAGCGGCATATCGAGAAAGCAGACTCGTGTACCGTAACTGGCGCTCTATTGGTACCGAACGCAAGCGTGCCAAGCATCCCTCCAGCTCGGCCTTGTGCGCTATATTGCAGTTTCTCGACCATCTGTAACAATTAAGCAAGTGCTGATTTCAAAGGAGTTTTGCTGCAAAATCAAGACTCTCCACTGAACCGGTAAGTGCAAAGTGGTGCACACAAAATGGTAACCAGAGTGATTACCTGGGGTTTTGCTGAATTAAATTGACTCTTCATCGACGGCCTCCTTTCCTTCACACATTTCCTCTCAAAGCGTGGACTGGGTCGAGAAGAAAAAATTGCGAGAACCCCAACGCACAAGGGAAAGGAGTTTATCTCAGAACTGAAAGGATTTGCAGTGATGCTGGCTTGATTTCGCATCGAAGATCAGCACCTTTCGCCTTCATCAGTATCGCCACGCGGACTCATGTTACTTCCACGTAATCATTTGGTTACACGTGGATGAGAGAGGTTTTTCCACAGCCTCTGCAGCGCTTTCTTAGAGTTGGCCGCGAATATGCAAACAAATGCATCGGGAGTCTGTCGCATCACGCAAAGCGTCAGACTCGGAGAGAGACTCTGTGAGCGCAACCGCATTTGCGAATGGACATTCGGGAATCCTCGCTGGATTTCCGCCAGAGCGCGTCGTGTTTGGGAACACCGAGCGCATGCAATCTCTGCAACGCAAACTGCACGTGGTTGCGCAAGCCAACGTTCCCGTTCTGATTAGCGGCGAAAACGGAACGGGCAAAGAGATCATGGCGCGCATGATCCATCAGCACTCTGCAACCAGCGATGGACCATTCGTTAAAGTGAACTGCCCGGCAATTCCCGGGACGTTGCTCGAAAGTGAATTGTTCGGTTATGAGCGCGGCGCTTTCACCGGTGCTTATGCTGCTAAGCCGGGCCGAGTAGAAATGGCTAACCGCGGCACGCTTTTTCTCGACGAGATCGGGGAGATGGACCTGGGTATTCAAGCCAAGCTCCTCCAACTTCTTCAGGATGGACAATTCAGCAGAATCGGTGGTCAAGAAGATCGCAAGGTCGATGTGCGGGTAATTTGCGCGACGAATCGCAGCCTCGAGACCGAAGTCGCCTCAGGCCGTTTCCGGCAGGACCTGTTCTACCGCATCAACGTCGTACAAATCCAAGTTCCGCCTCTGCGTCACCGCGCGCAAGATATTCCCACGCTCGTCCACTATTTTCTGCAGCTCTATTCCGACAAGTTCTCGGTTCGACCGAAGCCCATTTCATCCTCGCTGCTGGAAATGCTGCAGAACTACTCCTGGCCGGGAAACATTCGTCAGCTCGAAAATCTGATGAAACGCTACGTGATCCTCGGCAATGATGAAGCCATCACCTCCGAGCTGGTAGTTCGCAACGGCGATTGCTTCGATCCGGTCATTCCCGCGGATGGCAGGATCTCACTGAAAAAGGCCACTCGTGATGCGGTCCGCGAACTTGAGCGGCGCATCATTCTTAAGGTCCTGCACGCGCACAACTGGAATCGGAAGCGCGCGGCTCGCGCCATGAGCATCAGTTATCGTGCGCTGCTCTACAAGATCCAGGAGACAGGAATCAGCCCAGGTCGCGGAGTTCCGATCGATCTGCTGGATGACGATACCGTGAATGCTGTCGTGAATTGAGCAGAGGCAATGCAGCCCCGATCTGGGCGTCGTTCGAAGTAGACTCTGATTGCAAATCAGAACTGAGATTGATTACCCCAACACCGCTCGAATCGCCTCAACCGCCTGTTCGCAGTCTTCGCGCGTGACGTCAAAATGCGTAACTAACCGTACTACCGACTGATTCACCGCGCTGGCAATCACGTTCTTCTGTCTCAATTGCTTGAGAAAAGCCGCTGAATCCATCTGCGTGCTGGTAATGTCGAAGATCACGATATTGGTTCGGACCTTGTCAGGTGCGATTCTGATGTTCGCAACCTGCGCCAGAGCGGTCGCGAGCCACCTGGCGTTGGCATGGTCCTCACTCAAGCGATCAGGCATTTCTTCCAAGGCAATCAACCCGGCGGCCGCGAGCACGCCCGCCTGCCTCATACCTCCGCCTAGAGCTTTACGCACCGACCGCGCCTGATCGATGAATTTCCGACTCCCTACCAGCATCGATCCTACTGGCGCTCCCAAACCTTTGGAGAGGCAAAACATGACCGAGTCGACTTTTCCCGCCACTTCGGCCACAGGTCGGCCAAGCGCGACGGCGGCATTGAAAATGCGCGCGCCATCCAGATGCACAGGAATTCCTCGCTCGTGGGCCTGCTCGCAAATCTCATTCGTCACCTCAGGCGGAGTGATCGTGCCCCCTGCCATGTTGTGCGTATTCTCAAGCTCGATCAGACCGGTTTGGGCTCGCGCATAACTCGGTGCAGGAATTTTGTTCTTGATGTCGCTCCAGGTAAGAATGCCGTCTTCGCCACGCAAGGTGCGGATTAGACAGCCGGAGAAGAACGCCGGCATCGCCATTTCCCAGTCGAGGATGTGCGCGCGCTCCTCGCAGATGATCTCCTGTCCGGGACGGGTGTGAACCTTGATGGCGATCTGATTGCCCATCGTCCCCGTTGGCACAAACAGCGCAGCCTCGCGTCCGAAGATGCGCGCGGCAGAGGCTTCCAGACGGTTCACGGTCGGATCCTCGCCGTAAACGTCGTCTCCAACCTCAGCTTCCGCCATAGCACGGCGCATCGCCGGCGTCGGGCGTGTAACCGTATCGCTGCGCAGATCAATTACACGCGGTGTTACTGACGCGGGCTCATCTTGCTCAAGAAATTCCAGGGCAGGTTTGCTCATAAATTGTCAGGCTACGCTCTCGGTGATGAAACGTTCAAAAACCTCATTGGACAGCAGCCGTCCGCGCGAAGTCAGCTTCAACGACGTTGCGCTCTGATGGAGAAGTCCAAGAGCTACCATGTCGCCAATATCATCTCGGAACGTTTCGAACTCCGCGGCCTTCAGTTCTGCCATTGACACGCCTCTATTGAGCCGCAGCCCGAGAAATAACCGCTCCTCGATGGCCTGTTCCCTGCTCACGCGCGTGACCACTCGTTCGGCTTTCCCGGAGATGTACGAGTTCAATTCATCGGTGTTGCTGAAGCGCACGCTATCGGAGGCGGTGAAGCTTCCTGCAGCGCGCAGCATCGAGTGTGCATCGAGTCCAAAGCCGAGATAAGGCTGCCGCGTCCAGTACTTCAGGTTGTGGCGGGACTCGTATCCACTCCGAGCAAAGTTCGATATCTCATACTGCTCCAGCCCAGCGTCGCGCAGAAATTCGATGGCTTCTAAATAGAGATCGGCAGCCAGATCCGAATCGGGAACGGCATGCGCGTGATATCGAGTGCCCCCCGCGATCAACTCGCGTCCCAGACGCGAGTCTTCATCGACTTCGAGGATGTAAACGCTGGCATGCGGCACGCCGGCGTTCGCCAGTTGCTGCAAGGAGTGTCGCCAGCTCTCGCTGCTTTGGTGCGGCAAGCCCGCAATCAGATCAAGATTGATGTTCGCTATGCCGAGTTCGTGGAGCCGTGCAATATCCACCAAGGCTCCTGCCGCCGTGTGCAGGCGGCCAACAGAGCGAATCTCCTGATCGACAAACGACTGCACTCCCAGGCTGACACGATTCACGCCAGATTCAGCGACCACCTCGATAATCTCGGCACTCAGCGTTCCGGGAGCTGCTTCGACCGTAATCTCAGCGTCTGGTGCGATCTCGAATTCATGGCGAACGATCGAGAAAATCTCTTTGAGATGCTCAGGCGAAAGCGTAGTCGGCGTGCCTCCGCCGAGATAAATCGAATCGACATTTCGATCGAAAGCCGCGCCGAGCCGATTCGCCAGAGCCTCTGCCCCAACGATCTCCTCCCGCAACTGCGCGATGTACGAACTCATCAGCTCCCGGGAGAAAACACCCGAAGCGAAATTGCAGAAGCTGCACTTCGAGCGGCAGAATGGGACTGATATGTAGACACCCAGTGGCATGTCGGAAAAGTAAATTATAGGAGCCTGGAAGCCTGAAAAGACGAAAACGAACAGTGCGAAGACAAGATACACGTACAGGGAGAAGGTCTCGTCAGCTCGAATCTCACCAATCAACCCGCATCGAGTGAACAGCGACGAATAGAGCGGTTAGATTGGCGGGATGCTCGCGATGCTCAGCTCATCGACGATGCTGCGGAACGCCTGAACGCCGAAGCAGAAGATATGCTCAGTTATCAAGCCAGTCAAGATTGATGCGGCGTAGCGCTAACGCTTTTGCGCGATATGCGCAGCGCGAACATCCGACGAGGTGAAGATCGAGACAAACTCCGCCTCGCCCGCCGCCCTCTCAACCGCTGGACGCCCACCTGCCTCTTCCCTTTCGACCAGGCACGCGACTCCCGCGATCTCGAACCCGAACTCCCGTGCAGCTTCGATCGCCTGGATCGTCGACGAACCGGTGGTACACACATCATCGACGATCACCACCCGCGCACCCTTTTGGCGGAACCCTTCAATGCGCTGACCCGTACCGTGAGCTTTCTCCTGCTTGCGAACGAGGAATCCATGAATCAGAGAATCGCTCGCGTCCGAATCGTTGGGCCGCGCCGAACGTGTCTGCGCAAGCTGCGCCGTGAGCTGCGCGACGGCAACCACGATCGGATCCGCGCCCATCGTTAGTCCGCCGATAGCGCGCGGCTTCCATTTCTTTTCCTGAATCAGGTCCAGAAACACGCGGCCAGTTAGACGCGCACCTTCGGCGTCGAGCGTCGTGGTGCGGCAGTCGATGTAGTAGTCGCTCGTACCGCCGGAGGAGAGCCTGAATTCGCCGAGGCGGAACGATTGGCGAGCAAGCATGTTGAGAAGGAGATCGCGTGAGGAGGACACGCAATTACATTAGCATCGCACTCCCGCATCCTCATGTCAGCGGACGCTATCTGCGCCGTGTCGGAAACACACGACAGAACCGGCGGCGGTAGCCGGTGGGCCGGAGATCGCCGAATGGCGAGCTCCGGGTGCGGCGATGCTGCTGGCTTGTGAATGAGCGCAGCCGCAACACCATGCGGCTGCCCCACCGCTTAGCGCCCCAGCAATTGTGAAGGCGGCGTTTGCTGAGGACCCCGCCTACCGGCGCCGGTTCCGTTCACTTTTCTCGTTGGGCACGTTCTTTTGCGACTCACCGCAGCCTTTCCATATGCTGAAAGCC
>CAYNPS010000233.1:0-5305 GCA_964399125.1 uncultured Terriglobales bacterium | reverse complement strand
GAACAGAACCGCGAGAATGGTGGTAATCATGCCACCCACCACTACTCGGGCTAGTGGCTGCTGAGCCTGCGCGCCGATCCCAGTTGACGTCGCCGCGGGTAGAAGTCCCAACCCTGCGGCGAGACAGGCCATTAGAACGGGACGCATCTCTTCCAGGCTGCCTTCTTCCAAGCCATGTTCGTCACCGGATTCCAGCTGGGCTCGGCGCACGCCGGAAAGAAACACGACGGCTCCGAGCGTGGCCACCCCTATTAAGGAAGTGAAGCCAACTGCTGCCGAGATGCTGAAGGAGGTGTGCGAAATCAGCAGTGACCAGATGCCGCCGGTCGCCGCAAACGGAAGTGTCGCCAGCACAATGAGAGCGTCGCGCCAAGTGTGGAACTGAATAAAGAGCAGGACAAGAATCAGCAAAAGACTGATTGGCACGATAATACTAAGCCGCTTCTGTTCTTTTCGCAGGCTGTCGAATTCGCCCGCCCATTCATAGGTGTAGCCCTGCGGCAGACCTACTTCCCGCTGGATTCTGCTCTGCAGCTCCTGGATCGTGCTCGCCAGGTCACGTCCGCGAACACTGAATTTCACCGGGATATACCGCTTGTCGTTTTCGCGATAAATCTGGAAGGCTCCCTGTCTCAGGTAGACATCCGCCACCTGACCCAGAGGCACAC
Organism: uncultured Terriglobales bacterium; assembly: GCA_964399125.1. GTDB lineage: Bacteria > Acidobacteriota > Terriglobia > Terriglobales > Acidobacteriaceae > Gp1-AA112. Next base: position 4,637 of record CAYNPS010000233.1, on the reverse strand, counting down.
GGCTACCATCCGGAGTGGGAAGGAGAATGTTCTTGATTGCGTCTGGCGTATTCCGATACTGCGGCAAATAGCGAACGCTCATGTCGAAGCGGCGATCGCCTTCCATCACCTGCGTCACTGGACTGCCTCCGATCGTCGCCTGCACTGCGGCATTCACATCTGACGGCATGACTCCGTACCGGGCTGCCTTACTTCGGTCGATTGAGATGATCAGGTTCGGTTGTCCGTTTACGCGGAAGACGCCGATGTCCTGCACTCCGCGGACTTGCGACATGATCTTTGCGATGGCTGTCGCTTTGTCGGTAAGCACATTGAAATCGTCACCGAAGAGCTTGAGTGAATTCTCACCTTTGACCCCGGACATTGCTTCTTCAACATTGTCCTGAATATTTTGCGAAAAGTTGAAGTCCACGCCTGGATAAGCGGAAAAACGTTTTTGCATCTGTTCAATCAGGTCCGATTTGGAAATGCCCCTGGGCCAATCCTTCGCGGGTTTGAGATCGGCAGAGATTTCGACGTTATTGAAGCCGCTCACGTCGGTGCCGTCGTCGGGCCGTCCGACCTGCGAAATGGTCTGCGTCACTTCCGGGAAGGTGCGCAGATCGGCGCGGAAACGATCCGCAAGATCCGCGGCGGCCTCCAGCGAGATGTCCTGAGGAAGCGTAGCGCGAATCCACAAGTTGCCTTCTTCCAAAGCAGGCATGAACTCGCCGCCGACGAAGATAAATGCAATCAGGCTGAGCGCGAGAAATATCACAGCGATTGCGAGCACCGGGCGCGGATGCCGCAACGTCCAAAGCAAGCCTTTGTCGTATCGCTTGTGGAACCAGGCGCTGACGCGTGTCTCCTGGTGCGCCTGTCCAGCCGGCCGATTTGCTTCGAATGATGCCAAAACGGGAGCAAACAGCAGGGCGAAAATCAGCGCTCCGGTCAAAGCGAAACCGTAGGTTACTGACATCGGTGAAAAGATCTTTCCCGGAACGCCGTGCATTGTGAATAACGGGACGAAGGCCACAAGAATAATGATGGTGGAGAACAGTACCGGACGCGACGATTGCGCAGTAGCGCGTGCGATAAGTTTGTCGGCTGGCTCGCCTTCGAAGCGTGAACTGAGCACGCGGTAGATGCTCTCGAGCACAACAATGGAGGAATCCACCAGGATGCCGAAGTCGATCGCGCCGATGGAGATTAGGTTCGCCGAGCGGCCAGTCAATACCATCAATCCGAACGCGAACAGAATCGCAACTGGAATCGTCAGGGCAGTGATCAGCGTGAGACGGATATCGCCCAACATCACCAGCAAGAGGACTGTGACGAGAACGAGTCCGGTGAGGACGACGTGGCGAACCGTTGTGGTCGTAATGTGGATCAGGCGTGTGCGGTCATACAGGGTTTTAATTTGCATGCCTTTCGGCAGCAAACCGTGATTCAGGGCATTGATCTTCTGGTTCAACGCTTTCAAGGCGGGAAGAGATTCTTCGCCACGTTGCAGCAGGACGATTCCCTCGACGGCATCGCTATCGGCGTTCACACCCACCTTTCCTAAACGCTGCTGATGGCCTTCGTGAACATCGGCAACGTCGCGAAGCAAAACGGGAGCGCCGTTGCGTTGAGTGATCACAATTTTCGCGATGTCGTCGACATCGTGCAGCAGGCCGATGCCGCGCACATTCACGCTCTGACTGCCAAGAGTCAGATAATTTCCGCCGGCATTCGCATTGCCGGATGAAACCGCCGTGAGTACCTGTGGCAGCGTCACGTTCATCGCCAGCAGCTTGTTAGGATCGACCTCTGCCTGATATTGCTTGGTGGTACCACCGAATGTCGTGATGTCGATCACGCCCGGTACCTGCTTGAGCTCGCGCCGCACGAGCCAGTCTTGCGTTGCTTTCAAATCGTTGAGGCTGAAGGTGGGTCCGACGAGCTGATAGCGGCTGATCTCGCCAATCGGCGACCACGGCGAAAGCTGCGGTTGTAAACCATTCGGCAGGGTGACGGTCTGTAGCCGGTTCAGCACTTCCTGCCGGTCGTAGAAGTAGTCGCTGTTGAAATCGAAGTAGAGCTTGACGTCGCTCAGGCCGAAGATGCTGATCGAGCGGACATAATCTAGATGCGGCATGCCGTTGAGCACAGTCTCGAGCGGGACCGTGATCTGCTGCTCCATCTCTTCGGCCGACCAGGCGGGATTCTGGGTGATGATCTCAACCAGCGGCGGCGACGGATCGGGATAAGCCTCGATGTCGAGCTGAATAAATCCCCAGATCCCCAAAGCAATCCATGCGCCGAGAGCGATGAGCACTAACGTTCGATAACGGAGCAGAGCAAGAACGACTCCTCTCATTAGCTTCCGGCTCCTTCTCCGCGCAGCAGCTCGGCCCCTGAAGTAACGATGGTCTCGCCAGGACGCAATCCCGAGGCGATCTCGGTCTTGTCGCTCTTCGAATTGGCGATCGTGACAGTCCGCTTCTCATAAGTTCCGTCAGGTTTCTTCACCATCACGAAGGTGTCGCTTCCTTCATGCAGCACAGCCGTGGTGGGAACCGTCATGAGATTTTGCTTGTGGCCAACCAGGTGAATGGTGGCAAACATCTCCGGCTTAAACGTGTGTTGAGGATTCGGCAAAACCACGCGTATTTTCAGCGTGCGCGTGTTGGGGTCAAGAAAATCAGAGACGTTGGAGATCGTTCCGCTCCAGCTCCGGTCGGGAAGAGCAGCAACGGTGATTTTCGCTGGCGTTCCACGCGCTGCTATCGAGAGATCTTTTTCGTACAGATCACCGACGATCCACACCGTGCTTAGGTCGGCAACCGTCGCAATCGAGCTTGCGTTATCGAGTGACTTCGAAAGCTCGCCATTCGCCGCGGTGACTTCGAGGATAATTCCCGCTCTGGGAGCTTTAACTGCAACCTCATCGGAGGCATTCGTACTTGTCAGGCCCAGCATCCGCAGTCGCTGCTCAGCGCGCGCCAGATCTGTCTTGGCGTTTGCAGCCTGGGCCTTGACGTCTTCGTAGTCCTTTTGCGACATCACCTCGTGTTGCACAAGCAATTGCCCGCGCCTTTCGGCGAGTCCGGTGCGCGCCGCTTCGATCCTGGCTTTTTCATAGTCTGAGCGAGCGCCGGCGGCGTCGCTGCTCTGAATCAACGCGATTATCTGTCCCTGCGCGACAGCATCCCCAGGACGAACTTTCAAGGAGACGAGTCTTCCGCTCACCGGCGGATAAATGTGTACGACGCGCTCAGGATCCGCCTGCACCTTTGCGGGAATTGCCACTTCATCCTGAATCGTCTGCACGCTTACGGTCGCAAGTTGCACCGGAGTATCTTGCCTGGATTGCGAGTTCCCTTTTGGTTCCGAGCCACCTCCACATCCCAGGAGTGAAGTCGTAAAAAGAAGAGTCGCGACGCTCCACAGCGAAATGCGTTTCCAAAATGGGTTTGGCTCGGCAGGGAAGTGCCCGAGCAAAGTCCCTGTAGCCGGTTCCCGGTAACCTGTTCCCTGATTTCTCATTGCAAATCCCTCCCGACCGCCTGCTCGAGCTGCCATACGCTTACCTGATAGTTCGCACGCGCCTGGTTGTATGCGCTGGATGCTTGCCGTACCGTTCGCTCCGCGTCCAGCAGCTCCAGCAACGTGGCCGCCCCGTTGCGATAGCTGAATTCCACGATTTCTCGAACCTTTTGCACCTGTTTGAGGTTCTCTCCGCTGTAGAGCGCGACAGAGCGCTGCGCTGCAAGATAACTCTGGTGCGCCTTCTCTACGTCGGTATCCACCTGGATCTCAGCTTGATGGAGCTGTGCTTCGGCGGCGGCGCGCAAGGCACGCGCCTGCTCTACGGCGGCTTTCCCGTTGTTGTAGAGGAACAGCGGAATCTGCGTGACGATGCCGAGGCTGTCGTCGTCGCCGACGCGTTGATATTCCGTCGCTACGTTAACGTCACGCGCGCGTTGCGCTGCTGCCAGCTTCAATCCAAACTCCGCGGCCTGCAGGTTCGCGCGGGCGACTCTCAGATCCGGCCGCTCCGCATGCGCGACATCCTTCAGTTGCTCCGTCGTTTGACCGATGGGAGCATCGCTAAATTCACCGCTGACGAGGAGCGGGGCCGATTGGAATATCTCACCACCCGGCCCGACTCGTGATGCATCGGGCCTAGGATTCGTTTCGATTATGTCCTGCACTCGCGCGCTTAGTACATTTAGAAGATCGCGCGCCGCCTGCTCATACGAGGTTTGCGCGTCGATGACTGCCTGTTGAAACTGCAGTCTGCCGGCCTGCAAGCGATAGAGCTCGATTCCAGGTAGGTCTCCAGCTTTGACCCGGGTAGCAGTGAGATCTTCTGTTTTCGCGTATTGCGCATCGATTTCAGCCGCAAGCCGCAGGTTGTCGCGCGCGAGGATTGCGTTGCCAAAAGCCTGCCGCAAGGCGAAGAGTTGATTGCGCAGGATGTCTTCCACTTGCGCGGAAGCCACACTCACTTGCGCGTCGGCCTGGCGCGTTCGGAACTCGCGCTTCCCGCCGCGCTCGAATAGCTTGCTGAACTGCGCGGTGTACACGGGATTGGCTCCCGCGTTGCTGTCGGTTGCAAAGAAACGCGGCACACTTCCTGGCAGGGGAGACCGAAATGGAACTTGCTCCAT
>CAYNPS010000232.1:0-5310 GCA_964399125.1 uncultured Terriglobales bacterium | reverse complement strand
GCACCTTACCCTGAGTGCTTGTGGAAAGCAGAGAACTTAATCAGAGTCTCCCTAGAAGGCTACCCTTCATTGACGCGGGAAATGGTGGAACATGCGCGCATTTTCGTCGCGACGCATCCGAAGCGCGGTCGGCCTCCGGTACAGCCCTGGTCCGGGAAGAAGCCGTTACGTCGTAAGAAGGACAAACCTAATCGTGTCGCATAGGCTGAAGCTGTTGATTGATGAATGCCTACACACCAGCCTGGTTTGCAGGAAATGGAGAGGGCGTCCAGCATGATTCACTGCGACCCAGAGATCATGGCGGGAACGCCGGTATTTCGCGGAACGCGAATTCCGGTGTTCCTGATTGCGGACATGATCGAACAAGGCACCCCGCTCAAGGAGGTTCGAGAAGGCTACCCTTCATTGTCGCCGGAAATGGTGGAACATGCGCGCATTTTCATGGCGACACATCCGAAACGCGGTCGGCCTCCGGTACAGCCCTGGTCCGGGAAGAAGCCTGTAGGTCGTAAGAAGGACAAATTTAATCGTGTCGCATAGGCTGATTGATTAATGAGTGCTTACACACCAGCCTGGTTAAAGTCGCACATGACCGCCAATACGAGGCCTACCACGTAGCTCACTTGGGCATGAGCGGTCTCAAGGATCCATCAGCGCATGCCCATCATTCGTGAAAAGGAGCTCCCGTTAGAGGATGCTGTGCTCGAACGATTGAACGTGTGGCTGCCGAAGCTTTCCTACCCAGTCCGCCTCTTGCTCAATGTTCGCAGCGGTCAGGCTTTGACTCAGAGCTTCCCGTGCAGGTTGAACGAAGTCGGCACTTGGAAAAGTCGTGATGAGGCGCACGAGGAGCCAGTGCCCATGTACGGACGAGTGCCAGTCGTAGCAACCGTAGAATGCGGGCGTCAGTTTTCGCGGCGGGGCGACATCCTCATCGCTGTTTAGAGTATGGCTAAGCTTGTTCGGGTATTCCTTGTGGGTACAGGCGAGCGCCAGCTTTGCAAACCGCTCGGCGGCGGTAATGTCAAAATTGGGGTCTGCGTCTGTAGCCATCAAGTTCGTCGAAAATGCGAAGAAAATTATGCAGGCCGCGAGTCTCATCTGTTCAATACTGTAGCCGAACAGGTCAGAAAGTTGCGAGAGTTGCCGTGGGAGGACGGAAGACGGGAATCTTCGAGCGATGCGCTTCTGGATAGGAGTTTCCGTTATCCATTGCTGGCGAAAACGTCCACCCAGAAATACAGAGTTAAGAGGGTACAGAGCGGAGCAACTTCAACTCCGACTCGGCCCTCTGTTTTGCGGATAGAAAGTCGGGCGCATCTCCTCCACAGAGCCGAACACCCTTTTTGATTACGAAGTATTGAAACCCGATTCCGGAATTCGAGACCTCGAGTAGGCGATGTAATCACCTTGAGCGATGCCCAACCTTAGTAATCCCGATGTGATCCCGTTCTCTAAGTCGAAAACACCGCCCATGCGAAATGCCCCCTCACTAACCGCACGAATCTTCAGCTAAATGACGACTTTTGGGGTCGAGGGGATTACTTCGTCAGTTTGTTATTGCCATATATGTTTACCGTTTGCCGGGTAACAACACTCGTCCGTGGAGCAAATAGCCACTCACCGCATTTCCTGCGCTGGTTCCGGCTTTTGAAACAAAGAACCGATTATAATTTTGCAAAACCGATCTTGTAGTAGTAATCGAAATATCCCGATTTGTCGGTTAGGGGACTGTTGGAATGGGTCGCAAGGCGACAGCTAATGAAATCTTGGCTGCGGAACACCTTCTGGGATTCCTCTTTAACGAAGCGAGCGTCGGTTTCGGTATTCTTGATACAGAACTGCGCTATTTGGCAGTCAATAGCCGACTCGCCGAGATGCATGGTGTATCTGCGGAATCGCATGTGGGAAAGACGCTACGTGAAATCCTTGGTGAACATGCTCCCCGAGTGGAGTCTTTTTACAGGCGAGTTGTTACGACCGGGGAGCCCGTCTTGAACCTCAAAATCGACGGAAAATTAGCCGTAAACGCGGGAAGGCGATGGATTGACAACCTGTTTCCCATCAAAGATGCGAGTGGCAACGTGACACAGGTCTGTGCCGTCATTACGGAAATAAACGTTACACAGGTCTGTGCTGTCGTTACAGAAGCAAAAGCACGGATTGAAGGGACACAGGCAGAATCGTCCGCAGATAGACAAAGTTCAGTACTGCGCTCATGGAAAGACATTGCCCAATATGTCGGAACCTGTGTCAAAACGGTGCAACGCTGGGAACACGCGTACGCGTTTCCGGTCCGAAGATTAAAACCAAGCAAAGGATCGGTTGTGTTCGCTCTCAGGCATGACATTGATGCTTGGATGCTTGCAACGGCGCAGACACGAAATTGCTGATATTTATCTTCGGCAATAGTTAACCCCGTTCTATCGCACGCAAGACTTCACGCGCTAGCCTGACAGAATGGGAGATAACCGACTGCACCTTCGGTGATATTTGGATGTCCTCACCACGCAGCCGTATCACGGCGATCAGGGAAGCTGCGATCAACAGCGCACCTGTGAACTCGTCTGCGGACTTAGCAGGAGGAGCGGACGACAACATGGAATCAGGGTTGGTGAGACCAACGCCTTGGGGTGGTCTGCGCGGCGTCTCCATGCCGAACAGCGTAGGCGAATATAAAGCGAAAAGTCAACTCTTCACATGCCGCTTCAGTGGCGCTTTTGCGTAGTTGATTGTGCAAAATAGATTGTGCAAAATAGAACACCAGACACTCCGACTGACGGGTGGCACAATGGCACGCATCCTATCTGTTTCGTACGATGAGTTGTTGCTCCAAACCCGGGAGGCGCTTTTGGAGCGTGAAGGTTACGACGTAGTCTCAGCGCAGGGATTCGTGGAGAGCCTTGAACGCTGCCAACACGGCGGTTTCGATCTCTTCATTCTCGGGCACTCCATTCCGCACAAGGACAAGCAGCAATTGGTCGAGAGCTTTAAGCGTAATTGCCCTGCTCCAGTCATTTCGCTTCTCCGAAATTGCGAAGGGCATTTCGATAGTGCCGACGTTCACGTGCAGCCTGATCCGAAAGAACTTTTAAAAGCTGTTGCTGAGGTTCTTACTCGGCGTTCAGCCCGTCGTCGTTCAGCTTAATCCGCTTTGACAGGTCAATCCAGAGTAGCTGCATCATGTATCGCATGGCGGCCGATGTACAACAATTACAGAAAACCATTGATGCACTTCGTCAGTTACTAAAAAGCCCTTCCACGTCTGCGGAGACCGCCGAACATGCAACCGAACTAATCGCGCTGCTTACCCAAGACCTCGCAAAAAAGAAGAGCGCTGGAAAGTAGCGAGACGTTGTCGTTTCAGAGATTCCTATCTCGAAGCCTAAACGCCCTTGAATGCCGGATGGCAGCACAACCGAAACGGATCGTGAATTTACCCGCGATCCCATTCTGACGACTCTCCCACGCCCAAGGATCGAGGTTTTTTGCCGGACGTGCCATTTACGAATCTGGAACAAAAATCAGATTTTTTCGGGAAGCGATTATGTGCGATCACAATGGTAAGCAATCAACTACTACTCGGCGCGGGTAGGATTCCACAGCACAGCTTGCAAACTTCCTACCCGCGTTGTCAATTGCTCACAGGCTCGTCGGGAAAATCCTAAACCGCCCGGAGATGCTACCTCATACGATATGCCGCATCCTTGTGACAACTTATAACCAACCAGAGTTAATCTGTTTCGCATCGAACCCGCGCGGAGCGGATTGTGGGAGGGGGAGCGGTGCATTACCGGGATGATCTGGCCGAGGCACATCTAATGCTGATTCATTTAGTACGCTCCCGCATCATTACGCCTGTGACCCGGCGCTCTGCGGAAAAGCGGGTGACATGCTAGACAAGGAATTAGCTGAAACACTTTCGTCTAAAGAACCCCCAGAGAATGCAGCGTAGGGTTTTTGAGCAAGCGATGTAATGCTGAGGTTCTACCGAGAGATTCCATACTGCTTCCGCGAAATCGTCCCGAACTTACGCCTGTGACGGATGGCATGGAGCGTGCTGCCGAGTCCAAAACAGAACAGTCTTCCCGCTCCTATCGCGTACAAATTGCCATTCTATGGCTGAGATTCGACTCCGAAGCAGCAGCGCATTCCGAACGGCTCAGGCAGTTGAGCGCGGGAACGCCAACCCCCTGAAGATCACTGCGATACCGAAGTGTCACTTTCCGATAGACACCATTTGCCTCCGAGAATGAGCTTGAGCCCTCTTCATGAAGAAAATTCTGCTTATAACCTTTCTCTTTACTTTTCTGCCGATACTTTGCTGGGGTTGGGGTCGAGAAGGACACCAAATCATTGCAACCGTTGCTGAAGATCATTTGGACGAGTCCACGAAGGTGATGATCCAGTCGCTCATTGGAAGCAACCTCCTGTACTCCGTTGCGTCATGGGCAGATGACGTGCGTAAAGAACGCCGTGAGACCGCTTGGCATTACGTGGACATTCGACTTGGCAGCACCTATGACGCCAGCCGTGATTGCGCCTTGCCGCATAGTTGCGTGGTGGTCAAGATCGAGGAATTTCTGAAAGTTCTCACGGACAAGAACGCCAGCCGTGAGGATCGAGCGGAAGCACTGAAATTCGTCGTTCATTTTGTTGGCGACATTCACCAGCCGTTGCATGCCGTCGAGGAGGATCGGGGCGGGAACGGGATTCGGGTGCGCTTCTTCGATGATGATCGCTGCGGCCCGTATGAGTGCAACCTGCACGGCGTGTGGGATAGCAGCATGATCCTGCACACCGGAATGAAACGAGCAGACTACGCCGAGCACGAACAAGAGCTAATCACAGCGGAAAAGCTAGATAAGCGGACTACTGGAACGCCCGAGCAGTGGGCAAACGAATCGGCGAAGCTGGCACAAGCTGCATGGGTGAAGGGCGAGGCGGACTTGGACAAGCCGTACTACGATCAGCAAATCAGGGTCGTTGATAGGCAGATGGCAGTAGCAGGGCTGCGGCTTGCAAAACTGCTGAATGAAACCATCGGCAAGATGACTCCGAGGGATTTTCGCTCAACTCCACAGCCACAAATCGTCTCAGAGGGATCGAGTTCGAGCGGACCCTCAATTGCTGGCGAAAATTCGGCGTCGGATGTCATAGTTTGGGTTAACACGAAGTCGGGTGTCTATCACTGCCCCGACACTCCGTGGTACGGGAAAACAAAACACGGCGAATACATAGCGGAGTCCGAGGCACTAGAGGACGGTTACCACGCTGCCGGAGGAAAAGCCTGCTCATCGGCTCAGTAGC
>CAYNPS010000231.1:0-5315 GCA_964399125.1 uncultured Terriglobales bacterium | reverse complement strand
GAGCGCCACTAGCGGATCGAGCCTCATCGCCCGACGTGCGGGAAAATAGGAAGCCGCCACTGCCACGATCGAAAGCAGAATAGCGACCGCAGCAAAGGTCATCCGATCGGTAGCCTCGACGCCATACAGTAAGCTCGCCATCAGCCTCGTCGCGGCGAAAGCAGCGAGAAGACCAAGAGCGACTCCTAGCAACGCGATGCGAGCGCCGTGCCCCAAAATCAGGGATTGGATTTTGCCGCGACTCGCTCCCAACGCCATTCGGACGCCAATCTCCGATGTCCGCTGCGCGACGGAGTACGAAACCACTCCACATATGCCGACTGCGCCAAGGACGATAGCCAATCCTGCGAAAATGGCGAACAACAACATAATCGACCGTGATGCAGAAACGGATTTATCAACCACGGCGTGCAGCGTTTGAACTTCAGTCACCGGGACTTCGGGGCTAAGCTCCCGAACTGCCTCGCGCAGCGCGCCTGAGAAGCCGGCGGCATCGTTCGAGCTCCGCACGACGATGCTCATCTCCGTCGCCGGGCGGCGATCGATAAGCACCGCGTGCGCGCTGTACGGTTCATAGATTGCTCCCGCGATCCAGTCAGGCAGAGTCTGAGTAAGACTGTCCTCGCGCACATCCGGCACCACGCCCACGATTCTGCGCCAATGGCTGTCGCGCGGATTCTCGGGCTCCCAGGCGGCTCTCACATGTTTGCCGACCGGATCTTCTCCCGGCCAATACTTGCGCGCCGTTGACGCGGTGATCAGCGCCACCGGCTCGGCATTGGGTGCAGAATCCGACTGCGTTAATCCTCTGCCCTCAAGTACTGGAATCTGCATTACCGAGAGATACTCGGGCGAAATCACGCTGTCGAAGATCAGCGGTTCGGGTTGGTTACCGGTATCCTGAGGATAGCCTTCGAAACGAGCGGCAATGAACGCCACGCGACCATTCAGCGGAAGCGCGTTGACCAGCGCGGCTCCACGTACTCCGGGCAGCGCGCGCACTCGATCAAGCAATGCGCTATAGAACGACTGACATCGGCTGAAGTCAGCACAAAAGGCCTGATTCGGTGTGAGTCGCGCGCTCAGAATCGACTCGCTGCGAAATCCAGGATCGACGTGGACAAGCTGCCACAGACTTTTCACCATCAACCCAGCCGCAGTTACCAGCACAACTGCCAGCGCAATTTCGGACACAACCAGTCCGCTGCGCAATCCCTGGCTGCCGCCAACAGTGTTCTTCGATCCCGTTTTCAGCGACTCGGTCAAATCTACTTTCGATAATTGAAGCGCTGGAGCGAGTCCGAAAATGAAACCCGTGCATATTCCGACGCCTGCCGTGAACAGCAGCACAAGCGGATCGATGGAAATTGTGGACAACCGAGGAATATTCTCAGCCGGCAGTTCCGATTTGAGCCACGCAACACCGATCCACGCGAGTGCCAGTCCGACGGCCGCGCCCGCGATTCCGAGCAGAATGCTTTCCGCCAACAGCTGTCGGCAAATGCGCCATCGCCCTGCACCGAGCGTTGCTCTAACCGCGATCTCGCGCTTTCTTGACGCAGCGCGCGCGAGCAACAAGTTGGCAACATTCGCGCATGCAATCAGCAGAACGAGTGTGATCGCTCCCAGCAGGATCAGCAGCTTCGGTTGAACGTTACCCACAATCTGCTGCTGAAGTGGAATCACGCGCGCCGGCTGCCACGTGCTGGAAGGTAACTTTCCGGGAAACAGCGTAAACAGCCGATTCTGAAGGATCTGAAGTTCCGCCTGTGCCTGAGCAGGCGTCGCCCCGCCTCTAAGCCGGCCGATGATCGGAACCCAATCGCGCTGCCAATAGGTATCGCTGCGAGGATCGAGTGTGAATGGGATCCAGAGCTGTGTCTTGGAAGAACCAAATTGGAACTCGGCCGGCATTACGCCAACCACTTCACGGCTCACGCCCGCCAACATGATCTGCCTGCCAATAATGCCCGGATCGCCGCGAAATTTCTCTTGCCAAAGCGCTTGACTGAGAATGACTTTGGCATCGCGGCCCGGCTGGTCCTCGCCGCTCTGAAAGATTCTTCCCCGCTCCGCCTGCACGCCCAGAAGAGAAAAGAACTCGGCCGAGACCTCCGTTCCATAGAGCCTTTGCGGATCGCCTTGTCCGGTGAGGTTGAGTCCTTCACCTTCGAGATACGCAGCCACATCCACGGTTCTAAGACTCGATCGCATCGCGACAAAACCACCCTGCGGATACCAGTTATGTTCGCTGAAGCTGACGAGGCGTTCCGGTTCGGGAAATGGCAACGGGCGGAGAAGAACAGCGTTCACCAGGCTGAAGATCGCACTATTCGCGCCGATACCCAAAGCAAGTGTAAGCACCGCCACGATCGTGAATCCGGGATTCTTGCGTAGAGCGCGGAAGCCGTAACGCACATCGGCGAAAAAATCTTCGATCCACATCCAATGCCAGGTCTCGCGTCCGCGCTCTTCGATGAGAGTGGCGTTACCGAATTCACGCTGCGCGCTCGCCGCAGCCTCTGCTGGCGGCATTCCAGCCTCGATAAGTTCCTGCGTTCTCTCTTCGAGGTGCCCGCGAATCTCCACGGAGAGGTCATCGCAAAGATCGTTTCGTCTGCGTAGCTGCGTGATCCAGTTCATGATTTTGCCGGAGCCAGCACGCGAGTCACGCCTTCGAGCATCCGCTCAAACGCCGAAACTTCGCGCGAAAGATGCTTCCGTCCTTTCGCCGTGAGCTTGTAAATGCGAACGCGTCGATTTGTAGATGAAACGCCCCACTCTGCACTGACCAGCTCATTTTTCAGCAGCCGCTGCAGCGCGGGATAAAGCGATCCTTCTTCAATCTGCAGCAGATCATCCGACGCTCGCTTGATGTACTGGCACAGCGCATATCCATGCATCGGCTGCAGCCGCAGCGTGCGCAGGATCATCATTTCCAACGCTCCGGGAAAGAGATCGCGCGGGTTGTTCGGTTTCATTTCCATGGTCGGTTCGTGCTGAGCGATCCCATTTTACTCAATACCTAGAGCAAACAAGTGTCCATCGTTTACTCTGCTCAGAATCAACGAGGTACAAAGAAAGTACACTGGGCAGAATGTCCGCCGACGAACAGAAATGCCCGAAAGCGGACGCTGCCGCAGCCGCCGATCTGTTTTCGCGGTTTTTCCCCTCTGTTTCCTTTCCCGATTGTTAAACTGCGCAGCTTCGGCCTAAGGCCATTCAATTCTTTTTATTGAACGATAGCCAACGAGAGCTGCTCCTTCTACATCTCTGGATTCTTGGGGTCTGGGGATCAAAGTGCGGAAGTTCGAGATTGGCTTAGTTCTGGGTTTTGCGGTTGGTTTGGTCAGTTTAATCACGTCGTGTGGAGGCACTGCTCCTGCGTCTGCAAGCTCCACAACCTCCACTACGGTCGCGCCGCCACCGATTACCGTCACTGTGAATCCTTCATCGGTAACGGTTGTCACCTCTTCGACTGCGCAATTCAATGCAACGGTTACGGTTGCGGACAACAAAGCAGTTAGTTGGAGCGTGAATGGAGTCGCAGGAGGCAACCAGACCTTTGGCACCATCAGTGACAGCGGACTCTACACCGCACCTGCGTCGGTACCAAGTCCGGCGCTGGTGACAGTTACCGCGACTTCCCAAGCCAGCAGTTCAGCCTCTGGTAGCGCGCAGGTCAGAGTTGCAAGTGCGATCACCATTAATCTATCTCCGACATCGGTGACAGTATTACCGGGACAAGGCCTGACCTTTACCGCCACTGTCGGAGGGCCGATTGTCTCAGGACTGGCATGGACAGTTAACGGAATTCCGGGAGGCAATTCCAGCGTCGGCACATTGGTGACAACGCGCAACGATCCCCCTAGCGTGTTCTTCGGGCAGTACACTGCGCCGAGTTTTCCGCCCCTGACGGATCCTGTGATCATTCAGGCAGTTTCGACCGTGGATCCTACGGCGGTTGCCACAGCCCACGTCTTCATTCCGCGCGAGACCCAGCTTCCGCAGAGCACTCCGATGAAGATGGGCACGAGCGGGGGCAACGCCTCGGACGTTCTGTTGAATGGGGGAACCATCGTCGGCTGCTGCTCGGGAACGCTCGGCTCGTTGCTGTCGCGGGGCGGAAAGTTCTACATCCTCAGCAATAATCATGTCCTCGACAAATCCGATCTGGGAAGCACAGGGGACCCGATCGTACAGCCCGGCTTGGGTGACGCGCACTGCGAGGTGCAAAACACTACAACCGTTGGACATCTGTCGCAGGCGCCGGCACTGCATGGCGCGCCGAGCAATGTGGATGCTGCCATCGCGGAAATTGTGCCCGGCACGATTGACACCAGCGGAACCGTTCTTGATCTGGCAGGACCGAATCAGCCAGCGCCTCCGTCCTCAACTCTTGCCGACGTGCAGACAGCGCTGTCGTCAAATGCGCCGGTGGCAAAGTAGGAAGAAGCTCAGGACTTAGTTGCGGTTCAGTGTCCGCTATCGCCGATATAAGTGTGCATTATGAGAATTCCTGCGGCAGTACCAGTGGGTTCCAGGTCTCTTACACGAATCAAATAGTCATCGCTGGCGCAGGTTTCAGCGAGCCTGGAGATTCCGGATCGCTGGTGGTTACAGCCGACAAATCCCGCCCGCTCGGACTGTTGTATGCCGGGAATGGAAGCTCGACCGCGATAAATCCGATTCAGGATGTCCTTTCCGCATTGAAAGATCCATCAACAGGCGAGGTGCCGCAGATCGTGGGTGGAGCGGACCATGCCGTGAGTTGTCCCAGTTCGGGACAATCGACGGTTGCCAACACACAGAGTCTCGTCTTGCAACTGGATGCGAAGACGTTCCAGCGTGCGCAGCTCGCGAAATCTCAGTACGAAACACAGCTTTTGCAGAATTCCGCAGTATCTGGTGTTTCTGTTGGAGTAAGTGACGACGATCCTGGACAGTCGGCGGTCGTCGTGCATGTAAAGAGTTCGCCGCAAAGTCCGATTCCGCATGAAGTCGGTGGAGTTCGAACGAAAGTTGTTTTCGATCAGCTTGCCGAACCAATACCGCTGTCGAAGTCAGTAATTACGGACGCGATGCAGGTAAAGAATCAACACTCGGCTGAGCTGCGGTCGAACCCGAAAATCTTTGGGGTAGGAGTAGCCCCAAGTAAGGACAGTCCAGGCGAAGCAGCAATCGTCGTTTACGTCGATAGCGCCAGCACGCTTTCCGTTCCTATGGAGATCGATGGCTTGCGCACGCAAATAGTTCGCACCGATCCATTTCGAACTTCCGGTTGGGGGAAGGTGGCTGAACGTCCAACCGGCTGC
>CAYNPS010000230.1:0-5429 GCA_964399125.1 uncultured Terriglobales bacterium | reverse complement strand
CTCTTACGGCTGCATTCGTCTTTAGAGGAAGCAAACATTCAGCATGTCTTTTACGAATCGCCAGGCACGGATCATGAATGGCAGACGTGGCGTCGCGATCTCAAAGATTTTGCTCCACGGCTGTTTCAAGAGAAGACTTCTTTGAAGCCGGAACTAGCTCGACGCTGATACTTGTCCAGTCTGTCTGTCTCGAACTGGATGAGAACAACGGAATCGATAAAGTTACCCGCCTGAAAAGAGGACACACGCTTCAGCGTAAGATTGCTGTTGCTCCATTGACCCGGGCGCCCTCGCCCGGGTGTCTGTTGTCCACTAGCGGTGAATATGGACGCCTGCGCCGTATCCCACTTTTCCTCCGATGTTCGCCAAGTAAGCCAAAACCCCGGCGGGGGCGCCCGGCTCAAAGTGGCCCAGGCTCGACGTTAGTTTCTTTCAAAATCCATATAATCGTGCCCTGAATGAGAAGCGCCTGTGTCTTCCTCCTCAGCCTGGTCATAGCGACCTCTGTCAGTGGTCAGCAGAGTGACGATCTCGCCGAGCGAGCCCAAAAGGCAGTTTCGCCGATTGCGGGCGAGGTGAAGCTTGCAGGCCTGCGGCAGGCAGTAAAAGTCGAGCGCGACAACCGGGGCGTGGCGCACATCTATGCAGCGAATCAGCACGATCTCTTTTTCGCGCAGGGATTCGTGGCTGCGCAGGACCGGCTGTTCCAGATGGAGATGTGGAAGCGGGCTGGACAAGGCAGACTCGCCGAGGTTCTGGGCAAATCGGCGGTTGAGCGTGATCGCTACGCTCGACTGTTGCGCTACCGCGGCGATATGCAAGCCGAATACAAAAGCTACGCACCGGACGCCCTGAGCATCTTGACGGCTTTCACGGATGGCATCAACGCCTACATTCGCTACATCAATTCTCCTGGAGGGCCGGGGATTCCGATCGAATTCCAGCTTGCGTATTTCAAACCGGAGCCATGGAAGCCGGAAGATTGTCTCTCGCGCATGGCGGCCTACTCGATGACCGGCAACGCGCGATCTGAGCTGCTCGATGCCGAACTGCTTACCAAGCTCGGCGCCGATAAGGCTCTGCAGATACTTGATCCTGATCCTCACACGTCCCTAGATCCCGAATCGGGAATCGATTACTCTGGATTCACTCCCGAACTGTTGGCGGGGTTGGTCGGTGGTGACGTTCGCATCGAGTTTCCTTCACATGCTGCCTCGGTCGGCAGTAACAACTGGACCATTTCCGGAAAACTCACGACGACCGCCAAACCAATCTTGGCGAATGATCCACATCGTGTGATTGCTCTGCCATCGCTGCGTTACATCGTGCATCTGGTTGCGCCGGGTTGGGATGTGATTGGCTCCGGCGAGCCTGCCTTGCCGGGTGTCGCGATCGGACACAACCAGCGCATCGCCTGGGGGCTGACCATCTTTCCCGTCGATCAGCAGGATCTTTACATCGAGGAACTCAATCCAGCGAATCCGCTGCAGTACAAGTACAAAGGCCAGTGGCGGACGATGCATGAGGAAACCGAGAACATCGCTGTGAAGGGCAGCACGCCGGAGGCCGTGAAATTGCACTTCACCGAACACGGCCCGGTTCTCTGGGAGGATGTTACACATCATCGCGCGCTCGCCTTGCGCTGGGTAGGCAGCGAAGCGGGAACCGCAGGATATCTGGCGTCGCTGTCGGTCGACCGCGCGCAGAACTGGAAGGAATTCCTCGCGGCGCTCGAGCGCTGGAAGCTTCCGCCGGAAAACATGATCTACGCCGATCTCGACGGCAACATCGGAGAGCAATCTGCCGGTCTTACTCCCATCCGAAGCTGGACTGGCCTGCTTCCCGTTTCGGGAAGCGACGGCAAGCACGAATGGAGCGGAGTTGTTCCGCTCGATCAGCTCCCGCGTACCTTTAATCCAGAAGACGGATGGTTCGCCACAGCGAACAACCGCACCATCCCGCAAGACTACAAATATAAGGTGGGATACGAATGGTCGACTTACCGCGTCGAACGAATTCGCAAGGTGCTGAGCGGATTCGCTCAAAAGCAGCAGAAGATTCGCGTCGAAGATTCCGAAAGCTTACAGAATGACGTCTATTCGATTCCCGCTGACGAGCTAATCCGCATCTTGCCGCGTCACAGCGATGGTCCTGAGGCACGTTTTCTGGACATGTTGAAGGATTGGGACCGACTGTTGCGCTCAACGTCGGTGCCGGGCGCGCTGTACGAAGTCTGGGAGCGTCATCTTCGCTCTGCATTGCTCAATCGGCTGGCAGGAAATGCAGCACCCGAGTTTGCGAGCCACTTCAATCTGCAGGCGGCGATGGATTACTTGAAATCGCTTGCGCCCGCCGACCAGCAGCAGATCCTGCTCTCTACTCTCGCGGATGCCGGACACGAGATGGAGCAAAAACAAGGCGATGATCCTGCACTCTGGTCGTGGGGCGCCTTGCACACGATCACGTTCCACCACTCGCTTGATCGATTGCCCGGCGGGCAACAGCTATTCGATCTAGGGCCGATTGCTCGCCCTGGCGACGGAAATACGGTCGATGCGACGGGAACTTCGGGTAGCGAATTCGCGCAAGTTTCGGGAGCAAGCTACCGCGAAATCTTTGACTTGAGCAACTGGGACAACTCGCTTGCGATCAATACTCCAGGTCAGAGCGGGCAACCTGAAAGCCGGCATTACGCGGACCTCCTCCCAGTTTGGGAGGCAGGACAATATTTCCCGTTGCTATATTCGAAAACGGCAGTAGAGGAAAATGCGGGCGACGTACTGATACTGAGTCCCCAAGCTGAAACCCCACGATGACTGTTCCGCCTTCTTTACGACTCTGTTAATTGTCAAAGCGGAGGCACACAAATCACAGCATTTGACCGGCTGCGGTACGAATCATCCTCAATGGCGCTTAAAGTACTGCACGGCGCGCTCATGAGCCTCTGCTTTTTCCCGAGATGGGAATGTCCCTAGGTTGCGACGCTTTCCAGTTTTTTCGTTTTTCTTGCGTGAGTACAACCGGTACTCGCCAGACTTTAGTTTGCGGATCATGCTATCTAAGATGCCGCCCTCCATAGTAGGCGTGGCCGGTTGACTCGAATGCTACAACTCCTGGGCAATCTTTAGTCCCTGTTTTTCTCCGGTAGCCGACTCCGAAGCTCTTTCAGTCCTAGCTCACAGAGGCTTCAATTCTCGCCGGGGCAGGAGCGCCGAGTACTTGGACGAGGCTCTTCGGGCCGCAACATGCGCGGTTCAGGCGCTCGCAGTCGCGCTGCATTTCACTATTTTCCTTCAGTGCGGCAAGGGTAGTCTTGAGGATCGACGCTTGATGCGGATCTCGCGGCACTGTGAGCCGGTAGTGCATCCATTTGCCATCTCGGCGCGCCGCAACCAGTTCTACTCTTCGTAGATAAGCGAGATGCCGCGAAATCTTCGGCTGCGGCGCCCCAATCACCTCGATGAAATAGCAGACACAGATTTCCTGTTCCGACATCAGGTGGATCAGTCTTAGCCGTGTCGGGTCGGCAAGCGCTCGGAACAGCTGATCGAGCGAGACTCGCTTGTCCTTTGGCGTTGCCATAAATTGCATTATACACATTCGCCTTGACATATGTATTCGCTGGCGATAGAGTTGATGCATTCGCATAAACGAATGTGAGAGGAAGCCCATGAGTGCGGAATTGAAGCAAGCGGTTCAGGAAAAATATGGTGAAGCAGCGCGTCGCGTGGCCGCGGGAGAAGCCAGCTCTTGTTGTGGGGCGTCCGCGTGCTGCACCACAGATGTTGATCCGATCACCAAAGACCTCTATGCAGATTCGCAAAAAACGCTTCTGCCGGACGCGGCTGTAAAGGCTTCTCTTGGTTGCGGCAATCCAACTGCGCTCGCCGACCTCAAGCCAGGCGAAATCGTATTGGACCTTGGGTCGGGCGGTGGTATCGATGTGTTGCTCTCCGCCAAACGCGTTGGTCCGACCGGCAAAGCGTATGGTCTGGATATGACCGACGACATGCTCCGATTGGCGCGAGAGAACCAGAAGCGAGCGGGCGTGGAGAATGTCGAATTCCTGAAAGGGGAAATCGAGAATATTCCGCTCCCCGATTGCTCTGTCGACGTAATCATATCGAATTGCGTCATTAACCTGTCGGCAAATAAAGACCGCGTCTTCAGCGAGGCCTTCCGAGTACTTAAACCTCGAGGGCGCTTTGCTGTCTCCGATGTAGTGGTGCGCGGGGAAGTTCCCGACGATATCCGCAAGAGCATGTTGCTGTGGGTTGGCTGCATCGCCGGCGCGCTGAGAGACTCCGACTATAGCGCCAAGCTTGCTGCGGCCGGTTTCGAGTCCATCGAAGTCGAACCCACTCGCGTTTACAACATCGAGGATGCCCGCGCATTCCTAAACGCCGAAGGTGTCGATGTCAACGCGATCGCACAGGCAGTCGAAGGTAAGTTCATCAGTGCATTTATTCGCGCGAAGAAGCCTTATCCTGCGCCCTGCTGTACCGGTCCGAACTGCTGCGCGTGAGAGGCGCCTAGCACAGATCGATACTTGACTCCTTTAGCCGGGGCCGAACCGACATAGGTGACGAGTAAGCGACGGATCGCTCGACCCGTTCACCAACGCGGTTTAATCTCTACAAGAGCGATGTCCACTACTCCGCAAAGGTTCGGGCGATACGAGATCGTGCGCGAAATCGGCCACGGCGCGATGGGCGTCGTGTACGAAGCGCTCGATCCGACCATTGGCAGGAAGCTCGCCTTGAAAGCCATTCGGTTCGACGGCATCGGGACCACTGCCGATGAGGCCGCCCGACGTTTCAAAAATGAAGCTCGAGCCGCCGGCGGACTGAATCATCCCAACATTGTCACCGTCTATGACGCCGGAGAAGATAACGGCATCCTCTATCTCGCGATGGAATTCATCGAAGGCTCAACGCTTGAGGCCTTGATTCGCGAGCAACGCACGGTGGCAACGGCGCAAACCATCGACATTATTCGACAAGTGTGTACCGGCCTGGACTTCGCGCATCGAAAAGGGATCGTCCATCGCGATGTCAAACCGGGAAACATCATGCTCACCGGCAATGGACTGGTGAAGATCACGGACTTCGGCATTGCCCGCGCCGGAGAAGCGATGACCATAACGGGACAGGTAGTTGGCACGCCGAACTACATGTCGCCCGAACAGGTCCTGGGAAAGCCGCTCGACGGGCGTAGCGACCTGTTCAGCGTTGCTGTCATCTTGTATGAAATGGTCACAGGAGAACGCCCGTTTGAAGGCCAAAGCATTACCACGATCATGTACAAGATCGTGCACGAGACGCCGATTCCTCCGCGCAAGCTCGACGCCACAATTCATCCCGGCCTGAGCGCGATCATTGAGAAGTCGTTATCGAAATCTGCGGAAGATCGATTCCCCAATGGGGCCG
>CAYNPS010000229.1:0-5449 GCA_964399125.1 uncultured Terriglobales bacterium | reverse complement strand
ACATTTCGCGCGCGGCGTACGCCCAAAGCCCTCGCTGTGATCTCCGATCGGAGCTTTTTTCGTCTCGCGATGAGTTCGGTCAGGTCAGGATAAACGGATGGGCGTTCTACCTCTTTTCTCGATGGAGTAGCACGTGTTTCACAGCCACTCCTTGACTCGGCGCAATCTCGGGTCGGATAATTTCGCCCGCTCTGAATTTGCCGAACTCTCGCCGAATATTAATTCCGAACACGATCACGTCGAGGAGGAACATGAAATTCAAAATTTCTCTCGCCTTGCTTGCGTTTGCCACGTCCTGCTTTGCGCCCCGACTCTATAGCCAGTCAAGCGAGGGTGCATCGCAAGAGCAGACGCACGAGCGCTCGTCCTTCCACCTGATTGAAACAACTATCAGCGATATCGAGCAAGCCTATCGATCTCACCTTTTAACGCCTGGACAATTAGTGAAGATGTATCAGGACCGCATTGCGGCCTACGACGGCCTTGCAACGACTACCCATCTTTCCAGCTACATGCACCTGAACGAGCATGCGATCGATGCCGCAAATCAACTGGACAACCACGATGACAACGCCCGGCGCGACTTGCCCTTGTTCGGCGTGCCGATGATCCTGAAAGACAACATAAACACTTTCGACATGCCGACGACCGCGGGCTCGGTAGCGCTAGGGAAATCGATGCCGTCGCATGATGCGACTGTCGCTGCCAAACTGCGGGCAGCCGGTGCGATCATTTTGGGAAAGGGAAGCCTTACTGAGTTTGCCAATTTCCTCACCAATGGTATGCCGGCGGGGTTCAGTTCACAATTGCGGTTCCAGCAGACGGCAGCAGGAGGCAATTTGGCGATCGACGGCTACGGCTTTAATGCCTATGATCCGCGACCAGATCCCAGAGTAGGGGTTAACGATGGCCGGCCTGCGCTCTCTCCAGGCGGCTCGAGCTCAGGACCTGGAATCGCAGTTTCCGCGAACCTGGCGGCGGTCGGGATCGGTACTGAAACGTCTGGATCGATTCTCAGCCCAGGCTTTCAAAACATGCTCGTCGGTATTAAACCGACGATCGGATTAGTGAGCCGAACCGGCATCGTGCCCATCACGGAACAGCAGGACACAGCAGGCCCCGAGGCACGCACCGTCACCGATGCTGCCAAAGTGCTGGGCGTGATTGCCGGCTTCGATCCGCAAGATCCAGCGACTGCTGCTTGCCTGACGCCGGGAAACTGTCTGAGCGACTACACCGGATTTCTTGATAAGAACGCGCTGCGCGGCGCGCGCATTGCCGTTCCCTACTACAGCTACTGGAGTACTGGGTCGGGCAAGGAGAGCATAAGCGCTGAGCGTGCGAATGTGATGGAAAGCGCGGTTGCAGTGATGCGCTCGCTGGGCGCAACCGTAACCGATTGCAATCAGTTTTACGCCGCTGAATACGGCGCGAATGGCTACCAGAATGGTCCCCCGGCCGGAGTGTCACCCCAGGTCTTCTTCAACTGCCCAGCCGAGATTCCTGTTGCTGATCAGATAGCCTTGAACAACTTTGCTATTTGCGCGAACCCCAGCCCGCCTGCGCAACCCCCAAATTGTTCAATTGTGCTGCTCTACGGCTTTCAGCACGATTTGAACAATTATCTTTTTGCGACCTACGGTGCCGCCGGTGCAACGAGCGACACAGGAACACCGGTAACCTCGCTGGCCGATGTGATTGCCTACAACAATGCGAACGCATCGGTTGCACTGAAGTATGACCAGATACTGGCAAAGGCCGCGCAATTTCTCGATACGAGTCCGGGGAGTCTCGATACCGTTCGCTTTAACCACGACCGTGCCAACGACCTTCTGCTGGCGCAGAAGAATGGACTTGACGTCGTGTACCAGCACTTTGACGCCATCCTGTTCCCGGCAAATTTCGGCGCCGGCATCGCTGCTCGCGCCGGTTATCCAAGCATCACGGTTCCAGGAGGCTTTTACGTGAATCCTCCGGTGCCAATCTCTACGCAGCTATCGCCGCCAACGCCATTCCCGCCTGGCTTCGACGCGAAGCCGGCGCCATTCGGTGTGACATTTAGCGGCCCAGCATTCAGTGAAGGCAAGTTGATCGGTTTTGCATATGCTTTCGAGCAGGCAACGCATCATCGTCAGGCTCCGCCCAGCGCTCCAGCCTTGGCGAGTGATGTAGTGGAGCGAGATCACGATAAGAACTAAGTTGGAAGATGCCGTTTGTTTTTGTGGGCCGCAGTTCGCTGCGGCCCATTTTCGTCGGCCAACGAAGTCGTGGACAAAACACGGGGACAGAACGTTCTCCCGAAATGGGAACACGCGAGAATACGTTCCCTCTGTCCCCGGTTTTTCCATTACCTCGAAGGAGCATTGGTACGCGGAGGGCGGTGCTGGCGAAATCGTTAGAGCAATTACGGCCCTGCTCAACCCGATCTTTCTCGCATCCGTCGTGATGCCTGTGGTCGAAGGGTTCCGGTGAGCGAAACCGACTCACGGAGCAGGCCTGGCAGGAATGATCCGCGTGGACACAATAGTGATTGACAAGGGCTCTCCTGCGACCGCGCGTGTGCGAATCAAAGCTTCAAAATACTCCGGAGCATCACCACCGTTACGAGCTTCTAGCGCTTTCTGAAGCCGATTGCGATCATCGCTGTTTTCAAGCAGCTTGCCGAGGGATTCGGTTCCTTCCTGGCGCAAACCCTGAAGGATGAGCACGTCTCCGCGCCTATTGTTACCCGGAACCACCGCTACCGTGGCATACTCTTCGCCGGCTGAACCGGTGCGCGGGAGGCCCTCATAAGTATGCAGCTCGCCAGGAAGCGGATTCTTGTTGAGGAAGTACATTCTTCCACCCACCCCATCTTCCACTACCTGGAAATTCAGCTTTTCCGCGAAGAGCCCAACCCACGGATTGGAAACAGAGCTGCCAATGAAGATGTAGTTGCCCTGCTCAAGGTCGCGGAGGCTCAGGTTTTGCGCGGGATAAAGTGCGATCAGCGCCGCCTTGGGCCCCGCGAGCCGAACCACTGACGTTACGACGACGAGATCCGCAAAGGAAATGAGCTGCGAATCCGATATATAAGCTGTCAGGCGAGACACATTCGGTTTTAGGTGTGAAGGAATCAAGCTCTGCCGGAAGCTGGGTTGAAGATACTCCTCCAGCGTGAACTCCTTGTCCCCCAGCAACCTCAGCATCGAATTGCCATCCGAGACCACAACCCGCGTCTCCTGGTTGGGCCGTATTACCGCATTCAATGGCCAAGGTACGGGAGAGCCTACGTTTCTATTTGCGGATCGATACCAGCCGGCCGCGCTGCCAGCCGCAACGGCAACCGCCAACAGCAGCGGCAGCTGGCGCAACCAAATCGGCGTGTTTTTCGCTAGACCAAGTTCCGGCGAGAGCGGCGCTTCAAGCTGCGCCCTGTCTTCCGAATATGCAGGATGAAACTCCAGAACATAAGAGCCCTTCGGAATGTCAACCCGAAACGCTTCACTGCGGCCTTCGCACGCAAAGTATTCATGCAGCCGCAGCCGGAGTTGCCGAACGTGAACTCGTACTGCGCTGTCTTCGGCCGGGCTGTAATCCTCCGGCTTGCCAAACGCCGCTCTGCCGATCTGGCGCTCGGTCAGCGCATCCAGTTGTTCCCGGATGGAGTGCTCCCCGAGGTACGAAAGAAGGGCGTGAAGGTTTGTTGATTTCTTAAAGGGCGCGGTGACCAGGATGCGCTCGATAAGCTGCCATCGTGGGTCCGACTGCAACTCCGCCACAGAACTCGACGGAGCAGCTTTCCTGCCCGAGAACGGAATGGAGGGGGGCATATGCAAGGAAAATTATTGTCCAACTCCATTTTGGTCCGGTGATCTGGCACCTCCTATCGAGTAATGCCCCTAGAAAGCATGTGTGCACGAAAGATTTCACCTTGTTTTCCGGGGGCTAATCCCTTGGCGGCCAGCACATAACCGTTGAAACTCACCGTTGCAAGACACAAGCACGGTCCTGGTGAGCGGGTTCTCAGAATCAGGGGATCACGACCTAAGGAGGACGTTATGACGTGGGCAACGAGTCCGGGGAACTTTGAGGGGAAAATGCTTCCTCATCTCAATGCTGCCTATACATTGGCGCGATGGCTGACGAGCAATGTCCAAGAGGCGGAAGATGTGGTTCAGGACTCCTATCTCCGCGCTTTCCGATTCTTTCATGACTATCGCGGAGGTGACGGACGGGCATGGCTCCTCCAAATTGTGCGTAATACGTGCTATACCCGCCTGCGCAAGAGTATTCCGCGAATCTCGGACTCTTTATTCGATGAAGAAGAACTTAGCCTGGAGTGCTTTTCCCGAACGCCGGAGACGATCGCGATAAAAAACGCAGACACCGAGATGGTTCATAAAGCAATTGAGGAATTGCCTATGAAATATCGTGAAATCATCATCCTCCGCGAAATCGAAGGAATGTCGTATTCCGAAATCGGCAAGGTCTTAAACCAACCGCTCGGTATCGTCGGGAAGACCTTGTTCGGCGCACGCCAACGACTAAAGAAACGGTTGATCGAGATCGCAACGACGAAGAACTCGAAAGCCGTGGCGGCTTGCAAATGATGCCGTTCAACTGCTGTAGCAAAACCGTGAGATCAGATCCCATATCAGCACGGGTTATGGCAACGTGATTATCGGATCGACGCGCGTGGCCCTCCACCCCGGAACCCCGCAGGCAAGGCGGGAACGGAAGAAGTCGCACAGCGCTATAGCGTATATAGTTCGCGTGATGATTTTGGCCTGAGACGTAACACGTCGCTGTTTTCGTTTTCGACTCTGCGCACGGCTACTCCGATGTGGTAGTGGACAAGTGACGAGCAATCCGGAAGCGATACATCACAGTTGCGTTCTTTACGATTTCAACCCCTTCGACCGAGCCAGGTATGCAGCGCCCATACGCGCAGAGAACTTGGGAGTGTGTTTTTCCCTAGGGAACTGTCATCACATCGCAGCTGCGGACGTTGGACGCCGCATATCCGCGAGCTTGGAGTAGGTAGCGCTTAGCTCCTGGCCTATCAGCTTAGAAAATTCCAGGCTCGCCAACGGGAAACGTCGCACTGCATCGATAAATGATGGTGCAGGAAGAAAAACTGCCGTAATCGGGAGCTCGCAACGTATGCTTGCTCTACTCGTTTCGCCTAGCATCGTTTCGCTCAAGCCGAGAATAGCTGGCGCTGTGATCTCACGACATTTAATGTTGCCTCTCGATTTCGAAAAGACAGAGGCGACCGCTGAGCCGCAGAGAAGGAAAATAAGTCCGTCCGCGCTTGCTCCTTCTTGTATGAGGGTATCGCCCGGTTGGTACAGACGAAGCTGATGGATGTCTTCGAGGCGCCAGACTACCGAACTGGGAAGGCCGGGGAGAAACGAGCGGAGAAATGTCTGGAAGTCCTCGTACGCAAGCTTCTCGTCGGCGTCAA
>CAYNPS010000228.1:0-5469 GCA_964399125.1 uncultured Terriglobales bacterium | reverse complement strand
TGTGAAGTTTTTATGGTCGGCGCATCCGCTGCTAAATGTGCAACCCAAAGCAGAGATCGTGCTTTCGCCGGAGGTAAACGCGTTGGAAGTGAGTTGGTCGAAAGATGAGCGATTGGGGCAGCCCGGCAGTCGCTGTGGGTGGCCAATGGCGAAAGAAAAATCGGGGCGAATAGTCGATCTGAGGAAAGTTCTCGGGCAAACCGCGGGAACGGCCGACAAGTTGTTCACCTCTCCTCTCTCACAAGGCTTCTGTGGCATGTTTCTGCCGGAAGTAAACGAAATCATCGCGTTCCGTTTCGATCCAGAGATGATTCCTTATGTTGGCATCTGGATTTGCCAGGGCGGATGGCCGCCCAGCCGATCTGTAAAGCAATTTACCGTTGCTCTGGAACCATGTACAGGCCGACCCGATTCGTTGGAACAAGCGATACGGAGAGAAGAATGTTCGAAACTCAAGGGTCATGCCAGCAAACGTTGGTGGCTGCAGATCGATGTCGGCAGCGGAGCGCTGGACGGGATCCCAGGTGTGAAATGACTAACTAAGGATAAAGAGGAGCCGGCAGTATCTGCGACGGCTGTTCGCCGGCTTCATTGATTCGAATCAACAGGCGTTCCCGGAGGTGAGCTGCTATATCACGGGTCTCGCGACGTCCAGCAAGGTTCACAAGTTGATGCGGGTCTGCAAAAAGATCATACAGTTGGTACTCAACATACGTCGGGGCTAAGGGATGCGATTTGCCGTCGGCTTCGGCTACAACATAAGTCCATTGTGGGGTACGCAGTGCTCGTCCGGTCATGGATTCGCTGATTTGGATAAATACTTCGTCCCTCCAGTGTTGTGCGCTAGCGCTGGATAAGCCAAGAAAACTGCGGCCCTGTATTGAAGCAGGCACCTTGATCTTCGCGCATTCCAGCAATGTCGGAGCGACATCGATCTGGCTGACTAGATTCTTCACCAGACGCGACGCATTGAATCCTGGACCGGCGACCACCAGAGGGACGTGGACCGAGCTCTCATGGCCGCTGCGTTTGTATTCTGGATTTCGCGTTCGAAAGTGGCAGCCGTGATCGCTTAGGAATGCAACTACGGTGCGATCGGCCAGGTGGAGCGCCGCCAGCTCCTGTCGCAACCGGCCAACATTTTCGTCGACACGAGCAACGCAGCCATAGTAATCGGGAAGCTGTTCCTGCCAGTCGCCCGGGAAGAAGGAAAGGTCGCGAGGTACAAATGAGTTCCGATACCGTTCGGAATAGCCTTTGGGCGCGACAAAACAACTACAGTCGTTCTGGAAGTGAGGCTCGAGATACGAGATGCCCAGCAGAAACGGCTCGCGCGGTTGTTGGCGCAGGAAACGCACGACGCGGTCGGTGATGAAATCGACCCGGTACGTGTCTTTGAAACGGATTTCTTTGCCGTCCGAGTCCCAGATTGTGCCCTCGTACGGATGTGAAGTGAGTTCCAGTACATTGCAGCCTTCCCAAAAATCGTCGAACCCGCCGCGATACTGTTTTGGCACTGCACCGAGCGTGGCGGGATCATTGTGATCTTCAGGAGCAAGGTGCCATTTACCAACATAGTTGGCGGTGTATCCTGCGCTTCGAAACAACTTCGGGAAAGTGACCGATTCTGGACTCAGGGGTATTCCGTTGCGCCATACGCCATGCTGATTAGCGTAAGTTCCCGTGAACAGACAGGCGCGCGACGGCGCACAGACCGGTTGATTTGTGATTGCATTCAGGAACGCTGTCCCCTCTGCCGCCATAGCGTCAAGATTGGGCGTGAGGTTCAGTGGGTTCAGACCATAGGCTCCGACGCAGTCCCATCGAAACTGATCAGAGATGATTAGAATCACATTGGGTCGAGTGCCACTGCCAAGGGGTGAGCCGACCAGTGGTGCAGCGGCGATCGCGGAAGAACGCTGCAGAAACTCGCGCCGGGTCAGCCCGAACGATTTGCTTTGGTCTTCTTGGGAACTCTTCATCAGCTTTCAACTGTCAGTGCAAGGAACAGAAGCCGTTGCCATTCATCAGAACCTGTTTAGCCGGACCAATGTGCCAACGCAGTCCTGGCGCCGGCGATTTGGTACGGCCTGAGCGATATTGGAAAAGCAAGCGCAGTGTCACGGCGTCGGAAACGCCTGCTAGATTATTCCGGTCATGAAACCCAACAACACGACTTTCTTTTTGCGAGCCGGGCTCCCACTTATCCCTTTGCGCGTAGCTCTTGCAGGTCTGTTCCTCTGCATTGCTATGGTGTCAGCACTTCCGGTTCTGGCGCAAGCTACGGAATCCATCGTTTTCGTCGAGAAGAGCAAAGTATGGGCTCTGCAAACTCATGTCGCCACGTACGCATTCGGCGTGAACGAACGCGGCGAACTGCAAAGTCTTTATTGGGGAAGGCGCGTTCCGGCAGAGGATTTCTCCAGCGCACATTCCTTGCGAGGATGGTCTTCTTTTGATCTGAGCACCACAACGACTCCCCAGGAGTATCCAGCTTGGGGAGCTGGCCTGTACACCGAGCCGGCGCTGAAGGTTACATTCAGCAATGGAAATCGCGAGGCCGTGCTGCATTACGTGGAACATCAACGGAAGAATGACAATCTCGAGATCACACTTAAGGACGAGATTTCACCGTTGTTTGTGCACCTGCAGTACCGCGTCTATGCGGATGACGACATCCTAGAACGTTCCGCCAGGATTGAAAATCGCGGATCTGAGACAGTCACGCTGGAGAGCGCACAATCGGCAGTATGGACACTCCCACCCGATCGCTCCTATCGACTGCATTACCTCGCCGGACGTTGGGCTGGTGAATGGCAGCTCCAGACCGAGCCGTTGCAAATCGGGAAACGGGTGATTGAGAGCAGACGCGGAAGCACAGGAAACGAGGCGAATCCCTGGTTCGCAATCGATCGCGCTGGGGACACGGATGAGAACCACGGACCAGTTTGGTTTGGTGAGCTCGGCTGGAGCGGCAGTTGGCGTTTTACGATCGAACGCACTACTTCCGAGCAGTATCGGGTGGTGGGCGGCTTCAATTCATTTGATTTTGCATACCCGCTTGCTCCAGGAGAGTCCCTGGAAACACCACCTTTTTATGCCGGATTTACAAACGGCGGACTGGGAGAGGCCTCACGTCTGCTGCACCGCTTCCAGCGCGAGCAGATCCTGCCGGGAGGATCCCATGCGGGGCCTCGTCCTGTGCTCTACAACTCTTGGGAGGCGACTGAGTTCAACGTCGACGAGCCGGGGCAGATGGCGCTCGCGCAGAAGGCTGCGAGGCTCGGCGTCGAACGGTTTGTGGTGGACGACGGATGGTTCGGGCAGCGTAATAACGATCATGCCGGATTGGGAGATTGGTACGTGAATCCGCAGAAGTTTCCTCACGGCCTCAAACCGCTGATTGATCGTGTCCATAGTCTCGGCATGGACTTCGGGCTGTGGGTCGAGCCAGAAATGGTCAATCCCGACAGCGATCTTTATCGGAAGCACCCGGACTGGGTCATGAATTTCCCGGAACGGCCCCGCACCGAGGGCCGCAACCAGCTTGTCCTTAATCTTGCTCGCGACGATGTCAAGGAGCACATCTTCTCCTGGCTGGATCGACTTGTCACCGAGAATGATATTGCCCTTCTTAAATGGGACTACAACCGCAATTGGTCAGAACCCGGCTGGCCCGAGGCGCCGCTTGCAGACCAGAAGAAAATCTGGGTCCGTTATGTCCAGAATCTTTATGAGATTCTCGATCGACTGCGCAGCAAACATCCCAAACTGGAAATTGAGGGATGTTCCGGCGGAGGTGCGCGGGTAGATCTTGGAATGCTGCGGCGCGTCGATCAGGTCTGGCCTTCCGACAATACCGACGCTCTTGATCGTCTGACCATCCAATTTGGCTTCACTCAGGCGTATACGCCGCACGTGATGATGGCTTGGGTAACGGATGTGCCAAACGGGATTGACGGGCGCGTGACTCCATTGGCGTTTCGGTTTCTGGTGGCGGTGACCGGCTCGCTTGGCATCGGCGGTAATTTGAACAAATGGACGACCGAGGACAACGCGCTCGCCACCAGAATGATCTCGTTCTACAAGCAGATCCGCGCGACTGTGCAGGATGGCGCACTCCATCGGCTTGGCTCTCCCGTCGACTCAGATTTCAGCGCAGTCCAATACATCTCGCCCGACAGCCGGCAGGCGGTTCTGTTCGCCTTCCTCCATTCACAGCAATTTGGGCGAAGTATGCCGCTTTTGCACTTGGAAGGACTGGTTGCGGATGCAATGTATTCGGTCACCACTCTGGATGACAAACTGCAAGACAAAATTGACAAGAGGAGTGGCGCTTACCTCATGCATCACGGAATCCAACTTCGACTGCGCGGAGATTACGATGCTACTGCCATTGTTTTTGATCGTGTTCGGTAATTCTTCCACACCGATTTGGGAACTGGTCGGCTCCAATAAAAGCCGCTATGAGGATGACAGCAGAAACTTAAAACAAGCTGTTGATAATGTGTGACATGCAAATCCCGCGTGGCTTGACAACTGCAATCCAGTGAGTCTATGTTCAGGCCGGTTAAACGCTTAACTTGGACATGGCCAAGGCTAGGGGGAGGAAGATAAATGGTTCGTGTCAGCGCGACATTACGGCGATCTCTATTTTTTTCTTTGGTCGGGTTCTTATTAACGGCTGGTATGGGATGGTCGCAAATCGACCAGGGCGCCATTGTTGGCACCGTGGAGGACAACAGCGGAGCCGTGGTGCCGAATGCGAAAGTGAGTCTCACGAATGCGGCCACCGGCCTAACGCTGAGTACCCACACGCAATCCGACGGCAGCTATGCGTTCAATCCAATCAAGATCGGCACCTATAACATTCTGGTGGAGAAGCAAGGCTTTGCGAAAGAATCCCAGAACAGCATCGTGGTGAACGTCGGTTCGCAAGTAAAGGCAAACTTCAGTCTCAAACCCGGAGCCGTCGGCGAGACGGTTGAAGTCACGGGCGCAATCCCGTTGCTGCAGACACAAACCAGTTCTGTTGGCCAGAGTGTTACCGCGCAGGAAGTCACTGACTTGCCGCTGAATGGCCGCAACTACACTTTTCTTTCCCAGATTGTTGCGGGAGTGACCACGAATAACTCGCGCGTCGGCGGCACCGGTGGTTTCACTGCAAACGGCTTGCAGTGGTCGCACAACAGCTATCTGCTGGACGGAATTGACAACAACAACAACACCGTCGACTTTCTCAATGGCGCTGCATTTGTTACCTTGACGCCTCCCGATGCCATTCAAGAAGTGAAAGTGCAAACCAGCAATTTCAACGCAGAATATGGGCGCGCTGGCTCGGCGGTGCTGAACGCGACAACTAAATCAGGTACTAACGCTCTTCACGGTGACCTTTGGGAGTTCTTCCGCAACGATGCTCTCGACGCGAACTCGTTTTTCAATAACCGTAATTTGGTAAAAAGGCCAGAA
>CAYNPS010000227.1:0-5524 GCA_964399125.1 uncultured Terriglobales bacterium | reverse complement strand
GAACCTAGACAAAGTGCTCCAAAGGCACTTGACCTACCATTAGTCGACCGCCCAATTCCTGCGCTGATTCGAAAACTGTTTCGGTTAACTACCTAGTGTTGACTGGAGCAGTGAGTCGTCAATCAACGTTCAGCATTGCAATGCATCCAGGTTTTGCCGATTGCCGATTGCTGAATGCCACCGCGAGCGTCAGCGGCTGACTAACATTGTCTCCCAGTATTGGTTTCTTGTCAGCGTAGTAGTTACATGAGCGGCATGGCCCATTGCCTGCACTCTTTCCGCTGCAGCCTCGGCCTTTTGCCTCGAATCGAAGAGCCCGTAAACCGCCGACCCGGAGCCGGAGAGCGAAGCATAACGCGCTCCATCGCCCGCTTGGCCGTAGAGCACACGCTTAACGTCACGCAATTCGGGATGTTGAGGGAAGACGACGCGTTCGAAGTCGTTCTCAATCCCGGTACGGACGAGGTCGAGAAGCTGTGTCTCGGCCCGGTCCCCGCCTCGTGCGGGAACACCGGATGCTGGAGTCTTGTAACCGCTACTCAGCCACGAATACAAAGTGCGGCTGAAAGATACGATTTTAGCGGATTGCGGAGCAACGGTCAAAGTTGCTGTCCGCGATGAAGACGCGCGCGAGGCGGTGATTTCCATGGTTTCGCGCTCGGCGAGTGAATCCCAGTCTGCGAACGCCTGCGGAGTCGAGACTCCGATCTCCGGCGTGACCACTACGCAATCGAAGCTGGGAAGGTCTTCGATAGGAAGCACCCGCTCGCCGCGTCCTTCGCCGTAAGTCGTGCCGCCTATTAAGAAGAGAGGGAGGTCCGAGCCGACCTCTTCGCAGATCCGCAGCCGGTCCTCAGGATTGAGCGTGCGCTGAGCTTCCCGCTCCAGTGCCAGTAAGGTTGCGACCGCGTTGGAGGAAGCCGCACCCAATCCACCCTGGAGCGGCAGATTCTTCTCAATTGTTATCGCCACCTTCCCGCGCTGGCCGATTGCCTTCATGAACCGGTCAGCTACGCGATAGCAAGTGTTCGTCTCGTCCGCCGGAACTTTGGGATTCTTGCAGCGAATCTCAATGCCGGTACCGCGCCCGATCTCGACTTTGATGAAATCATGGAGAGCGATGGTCTGATAGACGGTCCGCAGCTCATGAAACCCGTCCTCTCGCAGGGGGCCTATTGCCAATCCCACATTGATCTTGGCGTACGAGCGGACGGTCACGGGCATTGGGACATTGTAAAGTCGGCCGAGAGACTAAGAATGTGCGCAGCTCTGGAAAAGAATTTGTTTGACACCGAGATGGCACGGGTCTAGATTACGTGCCGCTACTCACCTAAGCGGTTCACTTTCCTGGCGAGCACGCCATCGCTGTGGCCTCCACAGCGACGTAAACGGTCCTTGGGTCCTGGGACGAACTCGCGGAAATTTAATTCGGCTCACCTCGTTTTGCACGCGCGCTAGATGGCTTAGTCGCGCGACGATCTCCCCTGAATTGGGTGGGCAAAGGAGCAAATTATGAAGACAAACAACTTCAGCTCACCAACCAAACATTGGCTGAGCCGGCGCAATTTGCTACGCGGAGCCGGTTTCAGTTTGGGACTAGGATTAGCCAGTCCGAAATGGCTTCGTGCTGATGACGACGACGATGAGAATCAGGGACATAGTTGCGTCGGCCCCAATCCGATCCCCGGGGGCGTTAAAGCCCTTAGCCCCTTCGGGATATTTGTCCATCACAATCCGCTGAATCCGGCAAATCCGTTGGCGAACATCAACGATCCGTCGCAGATCACTGATTTCGACGGCTTTGTCGGACTTACCCACATTCGCGGAGGCGGAACCGGAACCAACACGATGACGGGCGCAACCATGCCGCTTGCGTATCAGGCCGACATGGGATTCAGCCAGGGCAAGTTCATCGGAACCGACGGACGCCAGCATCACGGCACCTTCGCCTTCGTTTGACTTGACCTGTACACCGGTCCGGTTGGATCGGCCAGCCTCCTACAACAGATTCACGACTATAACGTGCACGTCGATCGCAACGACGTGTTCTGGATGATCCCGGTAAATCACAACGCTGTTGAAGTTGATTTCGACAGTGCGCAAGCCAGGCTGCGCGTGCACGACATGGTGGTCTTTGACGACCACGATATCGCCAACTCGCTCACTCAGGGGCTTGGGCTCCCTTCTCCGCCGATTCCAGGTGTATTCCCGGTAAAGGCGCGGGTGTCGTTCGACATACGCTGGAATGGCGCGCTACAAACCACAACCATTCACAACACCCCCCAACACTTTATGGGGACCTTCTCATCGACGCAGACCACCATCGAATGGAGCTCGGAGCAGGAAGGCTTCGCCTTCAAATCCGAACCTCCTGATCCGACTCGCAATCTGATTTCCGTTTTGGGACGCGAGCAGAATGGGGTGTTCTTCACTTAGCCCTCTCGACACAGCCGCGCAGCTAATCCGGTGGCGGCTGTGTCGACTTCACCTCCGCGGGTGCTCAATTGCCTGTACGATTGCTCACTTTCTTTTTTGCCTAAAAGGACCGATTTCCAGGCACAAATTTGACCCGACCGGGTTCTGTTATAGCGGGCAAAACGTCTAAGGCACATGAGAACGCCTGCCTCTTTCCTTATCCTGTCCATCGCCGCAACCTGCATCGCCCAAATCGGGCAGGTCACAACCTCGCAGTACGACTCGGCGCGGACCGGGGCCAACCTGCACGAAACGCAGCTCACGCCCGCCGCGGTAAACGTCGCCCACTTCGGGAAGCTCTTTTCTCTGAAAGTGGATGGCGATGTTTATGCTGAACCGTTGTACTTTGCTGGCGTGGAGATACCGGGAAAAGGCAAGCACAATGTGCTGTTTTTTGACACCGAGCACGACAGCGTATATGCCTTCGACGCGGATGCTCCTTCCGATCCGTTATGGAAAGTCAGCTTTCTCTCGGATGGCGTGAAGACGCTCTCCACCAGCGACGTGCAGTGCCCTTTCATTACCCCACAGGTGGGCATCACATCGACTCCGGTTATCGATCCAAACACGGGTACTCTCTATGTCCTCGCTCGCACAAAAGAAAGTAAGGGTCTTTTTTCCCAAGATTCCTTCGTCCAGAAGCTGCATGCATTGGCGATTACCACGGGCGTTGAGAAATTCGGCGGACCAGTCGTAATCGAGGCCAAATCACAGGGCCGCGGCAACGGCGCGCAAAACGGAATCGTTACCTTCGACCCGTTGCTGGAGAATCCTCGCGCCGCGCTGCTGCTGGTCAACAACACCGTTTATGCGACCTGGGGATCGTCGTGCGATGTCGGTCCGTATCACGGTTGGGTTCTGGCTTACGATGCGGCGACGCTGAAGCTGAAGGGCGGATTGAACGTCTCTCCGAATGCGGACGACAGCGGAATCTGGGCCGGAGACGTCGGGCCGGCTGTCGACCAAAACGGGAATATTTACGTCGCCACCGGCAACGGTCGCTTCGATGCAAGTGTGGGAGGAGCAGATTACGGCGATTCCGTCCTGAAGCTGCAACTCGATCAGGGAGCGCTGAAGGTTGCCGACTATTTCACGCCATCGAACGAACAGGAGCTGAACGAGCGTGACAGCGATCTCGGCTCCGGCGGCCCGGTTCTGTTGCCCAACGACGCCGATCCCCATCGACATTTTCTCGTAATCGCGGGAAAAGGTGCCACGCTATATCTAATCGATCGCGATCACATGGGGAAATATGATCCGGTCAACGATCGTCACGCCGTGCAAACAATTCCGCTGCACGATTCAGCGTTCGGCGCAGTGGCGTATTGGAATCATCACGTGTATGAGCTCGTCAGCAAGGATTGGCTGCGCGATTATGAGCTGAAGAATGGTCGCCTCACGCTGCATGCAACGGCCGGCGGCAATTGGTTCATCGATCCCGGAGCCACGCCTACAGTTTCCGCAAATGGGAATCGCGACGGCATCGTCTGGGTCGTTGAATCAAAAGGCTGGCGTTCTCCCGATCGGCCATTCGTGCTGCATGCGTACGAGGCGGCCAACATCGCTCATGAACTCTACAACTCCGAACAGAATGCAACGCGCGATCGAGGCGGCCTGACCTTGCGGTTCAACATTCCTCTCGTAGTGAACGGCAAAGTGTATGTTGGAGCGAAGCGGGAAGTGGATGTGTACGGACTTCTGCCGGAAGCAAAATAGAACTTCGTGAGATTCCTACCACCCTGGACAGCTTTTCTGTTGTGCAGCGTATGTCTTTCCCTGAGCGGCTGCCATCGGGGCTCGGCGGATGCTGGGGCCGTCGTCTTTAAGAAGAATTGTTATGGGTGTCATGGCAGCAACACCACTCAAGCATTCGCGGCTCCGTTATCGGGCTATCTGAAAAATCAAAACGGGCACGGCGAAGCTGAAACTCGCCGAATCATTCGCGAAGGCAAAGGCAACATGCCGCCATTCGGGCGAAGGCTCAGTCGGCGTGAGCTCGACGATCTTATGGCGTACCTGAAGCTCCTGTGATCTCGATTACTTCTTCTTAACCACGGAGCCACGGAGAGCACAGAGGAATGCAATTGGTCTCTCTGTGTTCTCCGTGGCTCCGTGATGAAAAGGTTAAGATGGATTGTGGCGTTGCGGCTACAAGGCTGAGGGGTGCCCCAGTGGTCCGTCGGTTTGACACTCCCACCGCAACTTCGTTATCCTCTATATCTTGCGTAGTTCTGCAAGTGCCCGCCTGGGTGGTCGCATCGCGCTAATCGGCCGGTGAGTTTCAGCCTGCGGTTTCATTGCTTTTATTCGTAGGATCTAGCGTGTTTGCTCAGGCGAACCGCTTCGTCCCTTTATCTCTTTTGGAGAATTTGGAATGTCCACCAGTTTCCCCACTGCGGGGAAAATCGCGCGCAAGTGGTACGTGGTCGATGCCACAGATCAGACTTTGGGCCGCCTCGCGACCAAAGTTGCACACATTCTCGCGGGCAAGCATAACCCGCAGTACACGCCGTTTATCGACACCGGCGACCACGTGATCGTGGTAAACGCGGCCAAAGTGAAGCTGACCGGCATGAAGGCCGGACAGAAGGTTTATCGCCGTTACACGGGATTCCCCGGCGGTCTGCGCGAAGAGCAGTTCGAGAAGCGGATTGCGCGCCGTCCGGAAGCCGTTGTGGAGGAGGCGATCAAGGGCATGCTGCCCAAGACGAAGCTCGGCCGGGCAATGGGAAGCAAGCTGAAGGTTTATCGCGACGACAAGCACACCCATGCGGCCCAGAAGCCCGAGCCGCTGGCAGTCGGAAAATAGCCTCGAAGCTGCGAAGCCGCGCAGCCTCGAAGCGTGATTTTGGTTTAAGCGGCGTTGGCGCTCCTCTTGTGGCGTATTGCAAAGAGCGAGGCAGTTAACAATTCGAAGCTCAGGCTACGCGGCTGCGTGGCTTCGAGGCTTCTGTAATAGGAAACGAAAACAGAATGGCTGATCTGGTTCAGTACTACGGCACGGGACGTCGCAAATCGAGCATCGCTCGCGTGTTTTTGCGTCCCGGCA
>CAYNPS010000226.1:0-5546 GCA_964399125.1 uncultured Terriglobales bacterium | reverse complement strand
GCCGTCGATGTAGTCGTAGTACAGGTCGATCGTATACTGCTTGGAAGCTGATTGATATGTCTCTCGATCTTCGGATAACAACAGCAGTTCAGCTGCGATAGTCCAACCATGCTCGCTAAAGAATGACTGCAACCGCTGACGAGATTCCCTCTTCGCGATCAGATCAATGTCCTTTATCGGCGCGGGCCGGTGTTCAGTGCTATCTTTTACGAACATCTGGACCGCAAGCGATCCGACGACCCTAATGGTTATACCTAATCGCGAACAGTGGCTCACCAAGGTAGTGGCATCGCTAAGCAGGTGATTCAATTCAGTCAAAGTCTTCCTTATAGAACTGCTCGATCTCGCTTGGCGCCTGGTTGAATTTCTTGTCAACCAGTGGCGAGCGATGCTTCGCATAAACGTACATTGCGTACGACGAGAGCACAATCGCAGCCACGACCATATATGGAACATCTCAAGAAACAGAGAACAAGTGCACTGTCTGCGGGACATCGCCGTGTAAGTGCGCTAATTCAGGTCTGATCCAGTAGCGCATCTGCCGCTTGGCGGAGGGCAGATGCGCGAGGTGCTGAAAGCGATCCAAGCAGCCAAAAAGCCCACGGCCTGAAAAAAGGTGGTCGGCAAGAAATTGCAGGTGCGCTAATTCAGGTTTGGTTCACTAGCGCAGCTGCCGCTTTGCTCGAGTGCAATTGGATCGAGCTTTGGACCTACGCAAGGAACAAGCACAGTTTATTTCAATGGCGTGCCAGCTTCTGCCGTGACCAATTGGAGCGACAGACAGATCATTGCGGCCGTTCCTAACGGCGCAACGACGGGATCGGTTTCTGTGGTTGAAAACGGAATCGGAAGCAATAGGTCGGTTTCACTCACGCTTTACAACCCAGTTATAAGCAGCATCACGCCTCCATCCGGTGCAGTTGGAGGCACAGTGCTCATAAGTGGATCTGGTTTCAATATGTCTGGCGCCGCCGCTCAAGTTCTATTCAACGGTGTTTCCGCGCCGATCTGGCCATCGAACGACTCGAGTTTTACGGTGAGAATCCCCACTTCAGCAACGAGCGGTCCCGTCACCGTCGTGCTAAGCGGCATCCCAAGCAACAGTGTCCAGTTTACGATCGACGGATCTCCATCGGTCAATACTGTCTACCCCAGTATGGGTCCGATTGAGTCTTCGGTAGTCATCACCGGCAGTGGTTTTGGAGCGTCCCAAAGCAACAGCACGGTGCAGTTCAACGGTGCAGTCGCAACTGTAACCAATTGGTCAGATACCGAGATTGAGGCAACCGTTCCTGGAATGGCAAGTACTGGTCCCATCACCGTTACCGTGGCGGGACTGGTGGCACAAGGGCCGACATTTGTTCTAAACAATACCGTGCAATTGACGGATTCCCTGGGCAACGTGACCACCTATGCTTCAGCAATGGGCGCCGGAGAGTGGAACGTCAGCGGGGTAACGGGTTCGGGCTGCTCAACCTGCTCCATCCGGGGCAATACGCAATTTACTTACGACGGTAGCGGCAATGTGCTGTCGAGGACAGATGCTCTTGGGCACACCATCACCTACACCTATGATGGAAACAGCAATCTCACATCAGAGTCGGCGCAACTCGACACCAGTACAACCGTTAGAAGTTCCTACACCTACAACAGCTTTGGCGAGGTGCTGACCGCCGCAGATCCTCTCGGAAACGTGACGACGAATACTTATGATGCCCAGGGGAACCTGCTCAGTGTCACGACTCCGGCGCCTAGCGGCGGCGCTGACGCGAGTGTCACGCAATTTGCCTATGACGCCAAAGGCGAGCTGACGCAGGTCACAGATCCACTGAACCACGTCACAAAGATCGGTTACAACTCAGTCGGACTGATCAGCAGCATCACCGACGTGCAGCAGAATGTAACGAGCTATGAGTACGATGCCCATGGCAACCGTAGTGCCGTGGTTGATGCCATGCAGCACCGCACCACGTTCGCCTACGATGCCGGCGATCGGCTGACCACAATTACCTATCCAGATACCAGCCAGATGTCGTTTGGCTATGATTCGCGTGGTCGACGTACGTCAGTTACTGATCAGAACGGAAAAATCACAACCTACGCCTATGACGATGCCGATCGCCTAATCTCGGTTACCGACGCAGCGAACAACCTCACTCAGTACGGTTACGACACGGAAGACAACCTAACCAGCATCAGCGACGCGATGGGTCGTGTGACCTCGTTCAATTACGATGCCTTTGGCCGAGTCACACAAACGGCATTCCCTTCGTCGCTGACGGAGACCTACACCTACGATGCGATCGGGAATCTTACGAGCAAGACAGATCGCAAGCAGCAGACGATTGGCTATCTCTACGATGCGTTGAACCGTCTCACCCATAAAGGCTATCCGGATTCGACCGGACTGGATTACGTGTACGACTTGGTTGGCAAGATCAAGCAGGTGACAGATCCGACCGGTGTATTCGGTTTCTCCTATGACTACATGGGCCGGCTCATCGGGACCACCACACAGTATTCGTTCCTCCCGGGGCACAGCTTCACTTCGTCGTATGGCTACGATGCGGCCTCGAACCGGACGTCGACGACAAATCCGGACGGCAGTACAAACACTTACGCGTACGACAATTTGAACCGCTTGACTGACTTGACTAATTCCTGGGCCGGACACTTTGGCTTCGGTTATGACGTACTGAGCCGGAGGACAAGCCTTAATCGTCCGAACGGTGTCAATACAAGCTACAGCTACGATTCGTTATCGAGACTGCTGAGCGTGTTGCATCAGACGGGTGGGGCCGCGATTGACGGTGCCTCCTATGTTTTGGACAGCGCAGGAAATCGCACGTCGAAGCAGAACGTGATGAATGGTGTCTCTGAGGGCTACTCCTACGATTCGATCTATCAGCTCACGCAGGTGCTGCAGGGCGGAAACACGAGCGAGAGCTACAGCTACGACAAAGTCGGTAACCGGCTCTCGTCAATTACCTCAGCAGTAAATCAGTACAACGCCTCGAATGAACTGACGTCAGATGCAAGCTTCTCCTATCAGCATGACAATAACGGGAATATGACCAGCAAAACGGATGCGAATGCAGCGACGACTGGTTACACATGGGATTTTGAGAACCGGCTGACCTCAGTTGTGCTGCCGGGAACGGGTGGAGTTGTCAACTTCAAGTACGACCCGTTCGGTCGACGCATTCAGAAGAGCAGCGCGTCGGGTACAACGGTCTACGCGTACGATGGCGCGAATATTGCCGACGAGTACGATGGCGCTGGAAATGTGGTTGCGGAGTACGCACAGGGAGCTAGAATCGACGAACCGCTGGCGATGAACCGCACGGGCACGATTGCCTACTACCACGCAGATGGACTCGGCTCAATTACTTCGGCTACGGACATCACGGGTTCGGCACTTGCCGCCTACACAAGAGACTCGTTTGGGAAATCGCTCAGTTCTGCGGGAACTCTGGTTAACCCACTCCGATACACCGCAAGAGAGTGGGACTCTGAAACGGGGCTCTACTACTACCGGGCCCGATACTACGATCCACAGATCGGCAGGTTCATCTCAGAAGACCCCGCCAGGAGCACCAGCAATTTCTACCCGTACGTGCGCAATAACCCAATTGTCCGCACCGACCCGTTTGGCTTGTGGGACACCTATACCCATCATGCTCTGTTGTGGAACGCCCTCAGGGGGTGTGGGGTGAGCAACTCGGACATCTGGCAGCTACAACAAGCGAGTGATTTTGTTGACGCCTTTATGGCTACAGATTCAGCAAAGCATGCCATGAGAGACCCGGGACAGAACCCAGCAGATGCTTTGGCCAACACTGACAAATGGATTCAGGACAATCTAAACCAGGCGCAGCAGATGTACCAACAATACGGGGATACGACTTCAATGAGCAATCCGACCAGTAACTATACAACGCCTCTTGGAAATGCCCTACACACGATAATGGACTCGACAAGTCCAATGCACAGGCACAACGGCGTGCCGCTGCCCTTTCCCGGTAGCAACGCCCTCCATCATGGCGGTCCTTCAAACCCGTTTGGGTCCGGCGAGACTTGGGCCAACATGACTCCGGAGTTGATGCAGCAAAACATTCAAATGATCCAGCAAGCGTACGAGCAGGTGACAGGGCACAAATGTGGGTGTGACCAACAATGAAACCCAACAAAATCCAGACGACGATTGGAATCGCATGTGGGATTATTACGCTCGCCCTCGTAGTATTCCCTCCCTGGCAGGAGGCGGCCGAACGAGAAGTCTCGTACCGAAAGGATATCGGCCGCGGTTTCCTGTGGCATCGACCCAAGCCCGTCGCGGTGGACTGCTATTTCGCTGGCTGCGTCACAGCGCCAGCCTCCTACTTTCGTGTGCAATTGAATCGAGAGCTTCTCCTGCAGGAAACCCTTGCGTTGGTGTTCGTGGGGATCGCTCTGTTGTGGACGTTTCGGTCGCGAAGGGATGGCACAATTGCAAACTTGCACGTGCGGGCAACTCGGCTCTTGATCAGTTGTCTGCTGGCACTATTGATTCCTCCCACAAAAGGTGTTCCCCTTGGGGCGGCTCTGGCCGGAATTCCCCGAATGGTACTCCAACGAGATGAGCTGTGGCTGTTTTTAACGACTGCGACCGTAGTCATGTACATAGCATGTGTTGTCACAATCTATTTCCTGCTGACTATCGCGGTCTGGCATGTGGCCCGGCGGGTGCCCCAGGTTCGCGCACGTAGTTAGGCGCCAACCTGGGTGAAGGTATGATGCATGCGGATAGGTTTATGACAGAAGGTCTGGACTATCGGGCCCGATACTACGACGCCAGCGTGGGACGGTTCCTGAGTGAGGATGCTTTCCGGTTCCAGGCCGGGGTCAACTTCTACCCGTACACAGGGAACAATCCCGTCAATTTCATTGATCCTTCGGGCTACAAGCCGTGCTCGGTAGATGTGCGGTGCTGGCCCATTCAAAAGTTCCATCTTGGCGCTTTAGGGCTCAAGCACTGTTTCCTCACCGTTGTTGATAAGGATTCAAAGTGCCACGATATCAGTGGCGGTCCGGACGAGCACGACCGTTTGCACGAATGGGATACTCCCCCGACCCCACAACCTACTGCTGAGACCTACAACCATTCCCTTGTGCCATGCACAATGGTGGATTGCATCATTCTGACCGTTCCGAAGATCAACGATCTAAATCTTCCTTATAAACCGATGAGCCAGAATAGCAACTCATCCTTTGCAACCATCTTGAGCGCTTGCGGGCTGGCAGACCTGATTCAGTACGCTCCAGAAGAAACAGGGAACACCTGCGAAATCTGTAGATCATCACCCTGCAGGTGCGCTAATTCAGGTTTGGTTCACTAGCGCAGCTGCCGCTTTGCTCGAGTGCAATTCCAGTAGGTAGTTGCTCTGCATGTTTCCATCGCGATGTGATCGAAGCAGCCGAGAAGGCCACGCCCTCAAGAGAGGTGGTCGCCAAAAAGAAACAGGGAACACCTGCGAAATCTGTAGATCATCACCCTGCAGGTGCGC
>CAYNPS010000225.1:0-5556 GCA_964399125.1 uncultured Terriglobales bacterium | reverse complement strand
CCGTGCGGATGATGATGCGCAGCTTGTTGCCCGGACGCTCGATCTCGATCGAGCTCACGCCCGCCGACTTCAGCTTGTCCTTGAGCTCTTCCTTGAGCTTCACATCTTCAAGCAGCAGCTTGTCGTAATCGCGCTCTACGAACCAGCGCGACTTCCACGGTTTGGTGTAGCCGAGCCGGAATCCGTAGGGATGTACCTTCTGACCCATAGTTATCCTTTCGCCGTCGCTTTCTTCGAGGCCGATTTCTTCTTCGCCGCTTTCTTTGGAGCGCGCCGCTTCGCCGTCGCTTCAGTCTCTTCGCCGACCACAGTCGCTGCGCCGTTGGCTCCGGCGCGCAGCCGCTCGGCAACCGCGATTTCGATGTGCGCCATACGCCGCTGATACCGATACGCGCGTCCCATTGGAGCCGGGCGGATGCGCTTCATGCGCGGCGCGTCGTTGGCGATGGCCCGCTTTACGTAAAGCTGATCGACATCGACGTCAGTCCCCTTCTCCTGGCTCACGTAGTTGGCGTTCTCAATCGCCGAGCGCAAGAGCTTGCCGATGGCCGGAGCAATTCCCTTTTTGGTAAAGAGCAGCGTGTTCATCGCCTGCTCTACCTGCTGGCCCTTGATCAAGTCCAGCACGAGACGCGCCTTCTGCGGAGAGACTCTCTGGAAGCGCGCTTCAGCCCGATACTCATGTTCTGCAAAATTCATGCTTCTTCTCCGCTATTTCGCTGGCGGCGCCGGCGCCGGTTTCGCGGCGGTCTCTGTTGCGGCCGCCTTTACCGAGTGTCCTTTGAAGTTGCGCGTTTGGCTGAACTCACCCAGCTTGTGGCCAACCATGTTCTCCGAGATGTACACCGGAATGAACTTGCGTCCGTTGTGGACGGCGATCGTGTGCCCGACCATATCTGGGTGAATCGTCGAACGACGCGACCACGTGCGCACGACCTTCTTATCGTTCGAGCGATTCATCGTTTCGATCTTCACCATCAGGTGACCGTCGATGAATGGACCTTTTTTTGTGCTTCTCGCCATATTTAAATTTCCAATTCGGCTCGCGCTTACTTCTGTCTGCGAGCGACGATGAACTTGTCAGTGCGCTTGTTATTGCGCGTCTTGTATCCGCGAGTCGGCTGTCCCCAGGGCGTGACAGGATGCCGTCCGCCCGAGGTCTTTCCCTCACCACCGCCGTGCGGGTGATCGACTGGGTTCATTGAGACGCCGCGGTTGACCGGACGACGTCCGAGCCAGCGCTTGCGGCCTGCTTTGCCGATCGAGACATTCTCGTGATCGGTGTTGCCGACCTGGCCGATCGTTGCCATACAGTCGATGAGCACCTTGCGCGTCTCGCCGGAAGGCAGTTTGATCAGCGCGTAGTCGCCTTCTTTTGCGACAAGCTGCGCTTGACCGCCGGCGGAGCGCACCATCTGCGCGCCTTTACCCGGCTTGAGCTCGATGTTGTGCACGGTCGTGCCAGCAGGGATATTCCGTAACGGCAGCGCGTTTCCGACCAGGATGTCGGCATCCGGCCCGCTGAGAATCTTCTGTCCAACCTGCAATCCCACCGGCTGCAGAATGTAGCGCTTCTCGCCGTCGGCGTACGACAGCAACGCGATCCGGGCCGAGCGGTTGGGATCGTATTCGATCGACGTTACCGTTGCGGGAATGCCCGCCTTGTCGCGCTTGAAGTCGATGATGCGAATCTTGCGCTTGTGTCCTCCGCCGCGATGCCAGCTCGTCAGGTCTCCCGAATTGCGGCGCCCACCGGTGCGCAGCTTGATCTCGGTCAGCGCCTTGTGCGGACGGTCAGTCGTGATCTCGTCGTTAA
Source organism: uncultured Terriglobales bacterium (assembly GCA_964399125.1). Taxonomy (GTDB): domain Bacteria; phylum Acidobacteriota; class Terriglobia; order Terriglobales; family Acidobacteriaceae; genus Gp1-AA112. The sequence goes on along the minus strand of CAYNPS010000225.1, from coordinate 3,740 downwards.
CCAGCGTGGTCTTGAAACGCAGCGACGGAGTAAGCGGTCTGTATGTCTTAATCGGCATGAGCTAAACCATTTCGTGATTTCGCGATTGTGTGATTTTGTGATTTTTCAAATCACGAAATCGCGAAATCACCCAATCACGAAATTTCTTTCTACGCGTTATCCGCGTATTCCGGCATCTTCTCGCCTACCTTCAGGCGGACGTATGCCTTCTTCCAATCCGGACGGTGTCCGGCAAATTTGCCGCGGCGGCGTTCTTTGCCGTGGAAATTCGCAGTGCGAACGTCCTCGACTTTCACTTTGAACACCTGCTGCACGGCCTGTTTGATTTCAGTCTTCGTGGCCTTCGCGGCCACTTCGAATACCAACTGGCCCGAGGTAGCTTCCTTCTTGCGTGAAGTTTTGTCCTTCGCAGCCTTAGGATCGAACTCCTTCGCGCGCTCAGCTTTTTCCGTAATTACCGGACGGCGGATGATCTCGTATGCAGACTTCATTAGGCCACCTCCGCCTTCTCACGCTTGGAGACCGTCTTCTTCAGCGTCTCCTGCAACTGCTCGATCGCCGGCCGCGAAAAGATCGCGCGGTCGTAGCGGAGCAGGTGATACGGATGCACATCGCTTCCGGCGACCAACTCAACGCCATCGAGATTGCGCGAGCTCAGAAGAAGATTGCGGTTGTGCTCACGCGCATCGCCGTTCAGATTCGCAACCAACAGCGATGTCTTATCGGCGCCGAGCGTGTCCAGCGCTTTGCGCATGTCTTTGGTCTTCGCCGAAGAAACTTCGAGGCTCTCAACCACGGTCAGCTTGCCTTCCGAGAGCTTGCTGGCCAGCGCCGAGCGCAGCGCGCCGAGCAGTTTCTTTTTGGGAAACTGATAATCGTAGCTGCGCGGCTGAGGTCCGTGAACGGTGCCGCCGTGGCGCCAGAGAGGCGAGCGGATCGAGCCTACGCGGGCGCGCCCGGTGCCCTTCTGCTTCCAGAGCTTCTTGCCTGAACCTGAGACCAGCTTCTTGTTCTTAGTCGCGTGCGTTCCCGCACGCTGTCCAGCGCGGTAGTGCTTTACCGCTTCCCAGAGAAGATCTTCATTGATTACGCCGAAGACCTCATCCGCCAGCTCCACGCTGCCGACCTTCTTGCCGTTCAGATCTAAAACGTCAACTTTTGCCATGGCTATTTCTTGGCCTTTCCGGCAGCGGCCTTCTTCGCGGCTTTCAAAGGATCGACCGTGGTCGCACCCGCAAATCCACGACGCTCACGCGGCGGCTGCTTGGCCTTGTTGATCACAACGTATGCGCCTTTGGGTCCGGGTACTGCGCCTTCGACCATCAACAGGTTGTCTTCAAGGTCGATGCCGAGGATGCGCAGATTGCGAACCGTGCACTGATCGACGCCCATGTGTCCGGACATGCGCTGTCCGGGAAAGGTGCGCGATGGAAATGACGATGCGCCGATCGAGCCCTGTACCTGGAACATGTGTCCGTGCGACTTAGGACCACCGCCGAAGTGATGGCGACGAACAACGCCTGCGAATCCGCGTCCTTTGCTCGTACCGGTCACATCAACAAACTTTTCGTCCTGGAAGATATCGACCAAAACCTTGTCACCGACTTTGACTTGCCCATTGGTCTCGGCTGCGGGGTTCTCACCCTTGGCCTGCTTCTCGCCAGCTTCGACGGGACTCGTGACCGCAACCTCCTTCATGAACTTCACTGGCGGCAGGTTGTGCTTGGCGAAGTGTCCCTGCATCGCCTTCGTAACGCGCTTGCCTTTTACGAACTCGATGAGTCCGATCTGTACGGCGTCGTAGCCATCGCGCGCGGCATTCTTGCGCTGCGTAATCACGCAGGGTCCGGCCTGCAGCACGGTGATAGGACGAATGTCGCCCTTATCGTCGAAGAGCTGCGTCATGCCGACTTTTTTTCCTAGAATTCCTGAAACCATTTGTTTACCGACTCCTCATCATCCTCGCCGCGGCGAGGACTGTAGGTATTTCGCGATTGTGTGATTTCGCGAATTCGTGATTTGAAAATCGCGAAATCACGAAATCAATTATTTCCCGAAGGCCTTGATCTCGACGTCTACGCCTGCGGGCAGGTCGAGCTTCATGAGTGCATCGACCGTCTGCTGCGTGGGATCGAGGATGTCGAGCAGCCGCTTGTGCGTGCGAATCTCGAAGGCCTCGCGCGATTTCTTATCGACGTGCGGCGACCGCAGCACGCAGTACTTGTTCTTGATCGTCGGCAGCGGGATCGGTCCTGCTACCTGCGCTCCGGTGCGGCGCGCGGTTTCCACGATCTCGCCAGTGGACTGGTCAAGAACGCGGTAGTCATAAGCCTTCAGCCGGATGCGTATTCGTTGTCCTACCATCTTTTTCCTTCTCTCAAAGAACTGTTGCGATCAGAGTGTCGCTACGAATCCCAATTTGGTAATTGTGTAATCGGGTAATTGAGAAATTGTTTCAATCACCCGATTACGAAATTACTCAATTACCAATTTCTCTAAGCCAATATCTCCGAAATCGTTCCGGCGCCCACCGTTCTGCCGCCTTCGCGGATCGCGAATCTCAAGCCCTTCTCCATAGCTACTGGCGTGATCAGCTCGATGGTCAGCGCTACGTTATCTCCGGGCATCACCATCTCTGTGCCCGCAGGAAGCTCGGCTACGCCGGTCACGTCCGTCGTTCTGAAATAGAACTGTGGACGATAGCCTTTGAAGAATGGAGTGTGACGTCCACCTTCTTCCTTCGTCAGCACATAGACTTCGGCTTTGAACTTGGTGTGCGGCGTGATTGATCCAGGTTTGGCCAGCACCATGCCGCGCTCGACGTCTTCTTTCGCCGTGCCGCGGAGCAGCAGTCCAGCGTTGTCGCCCGCGATGCCTTCATCGAGCTGCTTCTTGAACATCTCGACTCCGGTCACGACTGTCTTTCTGGTCTCGCGGAAGCCTACGATCTCAACTTCCTCGCCGACCTTCACCTTGCCGCGCTCGATTCGGCCGGTCACAACCGTTCCACGTCCAGAGATCGAGAAGATGTCTTCGATCGGCATCAGGAATGGCTTATCGACATCGCGTGCCGGTAGTGGAACGTTCTTATCGACGGCCTCCATTAGCTCGTCGATCGTCTTCTCCCACTTGGCTTCGCCATTCAGCGCACCGAGGGCTGAGCCGCGGATCACCGGCAGGTTATCGCCCGGGAACTGATACTTGTTCAGCAGCTCGCGGACTTCGACTTCGACCAGATCGATCAGCTCGGGATCTTCGACCGCATCGCACTTGTTCAGAAACACGACGATGTAGGGCACGCCGACCTGACGAGCCAGCAGCACGTGCTCTTTGGTCTGCGGCATCGGACCGTCGGTCGCTGCAACGACTAAGATCGCGCCGTCCATCTGTGCCGCGCCCGTGATCATGTTCTTGATGTAGTCGGCGTGGCCGGGGCAATCGACGTGCGCGTAGTGCCGGTTCGGCGTCTCGTACTCGACGTGCGCCGTCGCAATCGTGATTCCGCGCTCGCGCTCCTCAGGAGCGTTGTCGATCGAATCAAACGAGCGGAACTGGATCTTCGGATTGTGCTTCGAGAGCACCTTGGTGATCGCGGCCGTCAAAGTCGTCTTGCCGTGATCGATGTGTCCAATCGTGCCCACGTTCACGTGCGGCTTGCTGCGGTCAAATTTCTCTTTCGCCATTGATAAGCTCCTAAGCTGCTTAGCTACTAAGCTTCTAAGCTGAACTCGTTACGAGAG
>CAYNPS010000224.1:0-5557 GCA_964399125.1 uncultured Terriglobales bacterium | reverse complement strand
AAGCCGGACACGCCGATGCTGGCCTTAGTCGTAGTCGATGGCGGTTTGAATAGCCGCGAGCTGCAGATCGTCACGCCGACGATGCGCACGAACATCCGCGGCCTCGGAGCGCGCTACACGCTACGCAATGGCAACCTCGAAGTAAAGGATATGCGCGCCAGTCTGCTCGGCGGAGAACTCACCGGCAATTTGGTCATGCGCGATCTGACCGGAAAATCGCAGTCACACCTGGTTGCAACCTTGCATGGAATTTCTGTTGCCGACTTGAAGGCGATGATGAATTCTCCCGCGCTGCGCCAGGTCGCAGTAAAAGGTCGAGTTGATGCCAACACCGACGCGACCTGGGGACGCACCTTCGATGATATGAAGGCTAAGGCCGACGCCACGCTGAACGCCAGCCTAGCTCCGGCGAATGGAAACGGCGCGGCCGTGCCAGTGAATGGAGCCATTCACGGCGCGTACTCGAATGCCACGAAGACTATCGCCCTATCCAACAGCTTCGTCCGTCTGCCGCAAACGTCGTTAAACCTGAATGGAACTGTCAGCAATCGATCGGCGCTGCAGGTGCGACTGCAATCCAACGATCTACATGAACTCGAAAACATCGCCGATGAGTTCCGCGCACCAGGCTCGCAGCCATTTGGCCTCTATGGAACGGCGAATTTCAACGGAACTGTCACTGGATCGAGCGCAGCGCCGCATCTTTCGGGACAACTGAACGCAAATAACCTCCGGGTGCATGAGACGCAATGGAAGCTGCTGCGCACCAAGATCGATGCCAGTCCATCAGGCGCAAGTCTCACTAATGGAGAACTTGATCCCGCCGATAGCGGACGTATCACGTTCAATATCAGCGCCGGATTGCGCAAGTGGGCGTTCACAAACACCAGCCCAATTCAGGTTGGACTCAACGCCAACAATCTGAATGTCGGCGAACTAGCAAAGGCGGGAGGCGTAACTACACCGATCAAAGGCACGCTTGCAGCGAACGTGAATGTGCACGGCACCGAGTTGAATCCGATTGGGCAAGGCGCAGTCAGCCTCACCAACGCTCAGGTTTCCGGCGAGCCGATCAATGCATTGAATGTCAATTTCAATGGCACCGGCGAGGTGGTGAACGCGAAATTAAATGCGCGCATTCCCGCCGGATCGGCAAACGGCAATCTGGTCTATTACCCGAAATCCCAGAACTACGACTTCCAGCTTCAGGCGCCCGGAATCCAACTCGCTCAACTGCAAACAGTGAAGCAGCGCGGGATGGATCTTTCCGGCGTGCTTAGCCTGATCGCCAGCGGGCGAGGGACGGTAAAAAATCCGCAGCTTACAGCCTCGCTGCAAATTCCCAAACTGGTGATGGACAAGCAAGCAGTGAACGGCATTGCTCTGAACACGAATGTGGCTAATCACGTTGGTACCTTCGACCTAAGCTCGCAGGTGCTCAATACGTCCATCCGCGGGCGCGGTACCGTGAATCTCACCGGCGATTATTACGCCAATGCCACGCTCGACACGCAGGCTATTCCGCTAGGCACGATCGTCGCAGCCTATGCGCCGGCACAGGCCGGCAAGATCAATGGCCAAACTGAACTCCACGCGACGCTTAAAGGGCCGCTGAAGGACAAAAACCGCGTTGAAGCGCACGCTGTGATTCCCGTTTTGAACGTGACCTACACCAACACGGTCCAGATCGGCGCTGTCAGCCCGATTCACATCGATTACGTGAACGGCGTGCTGGCGCTGCAGCGCACCCAGCTTCGCGGCACCGACACCGATCTGCAGTTCCAGGCAAGACTTCCTGTCGTTGATCGCAATGCGCCCGTCTCGCTGCTAGCGCTGGGCACAGTTGATCTGAAACTGGTCCAACTCTTCGATCCCGATCTCGTCACCTCAGGGCAACTACGGCTGAACGTAAATTCCTTCGGCCAGCGCACCAATCCTGATGTGCAAGGACAAATCCAGGTGATCAACGCCGGATTCGCAAGCGGAGACCTGCCACTCGGGTTGCAAAATGGGAACGGCGTTCTGACGCTAACCAAAGATCGCTTGAACGTAACCAGCTTTAAAGGAGAGGTCGGCGGCGGACAAGTGACGGCCAGCGGCGGAGTTGTCTATCGCCCGACGCTCGCCTTCAATCTCGCGCTCGCTGGCCGTGGCATTCGCCTCTTGTACCCACAAGGCGTGCGGACCGGATTAGGAATGAACCTCGCTCTTACAGGAAATCTCGATTCCGCACTGCTCAACGGGCAGGTACGCATCAATCAGCTTTCGTTTGCTCCCGATTTCGACCTCATGACGTTTGTCGGCCAGTTCTCAGGCGATACAGTTCCCGCGCCATCACAAGGCTTCGCTGACAACTTGAAGCTTGATCTGCAAGTGAATGCCACGAACGGCATCAATCTTGTGAGCCGCACTCTGAGCTTGAATGGCAATGCGAACCTGCAAGTAGAGGGTACGGCGGCGAACCCTGTAATTCTCGGGCGCGTAATCCTGTCTGGCGGCGATCTCATCTTCCAGGGAAATCGCTACGTGCTCCAAAATGGGACGATTGACTTCGTGAATCCCTACCAGACGCAGCCGGTCGTCAATGTCGCCGTGAACACGACGATTCAGGAATACAACATCATGATGCACTTCGATGGACCTGCCGACCGTCTGCATACCAATTACACATCGGTGCCTTCGCTGCCGCCGTCGGACATCATCAACCTGATCGCCTTTGGCAAGACTACAGAAGCATCGGCTGCAAATCCGACTCCGCCGGGAAGCATGGGCGCCGAGTCTCTGGTCGCATCGCAGGTCGCAGGGCAAGTGACCAGCCGCTTGGAGAAGGTCGCGGGTATTTCGCAGCTGTCCATCGATCCCGAATTAGGAGGCAATCAACAGAACCCCGGCGCTCGGGTAGCCATTCAACAGCGCGTCACCGGTAATCTGTTCGTCACATTTGCTACCGACGTCACACAGACAGAGAACACGACCATCAAGCTCGAGTACCACATGAGCCCAAGAGTCTCATTCAGCGGCACGCGCAACGAGAACGGTGGATTCGGCTTCGATACCAAGTTCCACAAGAGTTGGTGAGGGCCGTATCGTACCGAACGGCGCGTCCCACAGCTTCGCCTGCGAACAGCGTTCTGGTAGATTCTTCAGGCTGAATTCTCGTCGGGAGAACAAGTTGAACAGGATGCCCTTTTCGGTCAGTTGGAACTTGCTGAGTAGATCGTCTCGCGCAAAAACTCTTTGTATTTTGCTTGCCGTTTCTATCGCGGCCGGGTGTGGAGGAGGCGGGAGTTCAAGCTCCAATAATCCTCCGCCGAGTTCCAACGTTACAGTATCGGTCTCGCCGATTTCGGCCACAGTGGCTCCTGGCGGCCAAGTTCAATTCACGGCAACCGTAACCGGGACAAGTAACACGACGGTGACTTGGAGTGTAAGCGGAACTCAGGGAAACACAACCAACCTCGGAAGCATCAACGCGTCGGGCATTTATACGGCTGCCGCCGTCGCGCCGAGTCCTTCTCAGGTGAACATCACAGCGACATCGGTTGCCGACACAACGAAGTCGGGCGGCGCAACCGCCAACGTTCTGACCCATCACATCAATCAGGATCCTCAAAGCGCGCCGATAAAGCTGGGAACAAGCGGAGGAAATACGACCGATCAGACTACGATTACCGACCCGGCAACAGGAAAACGTGAAGTGTTTTGCTGTTCTGGCACGCTAGGCTCGCTGGTGTCTCGTGGCGGCAATTTCTACGTTCTCAGCAATAATCACGTGCTCGATAAGTCCGATCAGGGAACGCCAGGCCAACCCATATCGCAGCCGGGACTTGCCGATACCCATTGTGGTCAGGACCCGAGCATCATCGTTGCCAACCTCACCCAGGCAGCACCACTGAAGACCAGCAATGTAGATGCAGCCATCGCGCAAGTGATCGGCAACGAGGTTGACACAAGTGACGTTATTTACGATCTGGGGGGAGTCGGCCAGCCCGCACCGCCGTCATCGCAGGTCGCCACACCCGCACCGAATCAACAAGTCGCGAAAAGCGGGGACGCAACTGGCCTCACGTGCGCTTCGATTACGTCGGTTTCGACGCCAATCAAAGTTGACTACCAAACTCAGTGTCAGGGCGGCAGTACGTTCACGGTGATTTTCCAGAACCAGGTTGTGATCGGCAGTGGAACTTTCAGCAACAACGGCGATTCGGGGTCTCTCGTGGTTGCTACCGATACAGCGCGAGCGGTAGGACTTCTGTACGCGGGCAATTCGAGCAACACCGTAGCGCATCCGATCAGCGAGGTACTCACCGCGCTAAAGGATCCCAGCACCTCCGAAGTGCCCAAGATAGTTGGCGGCGGCGATCATCTCGTGCCCTGCCCGGCAACTCCTCAGTCGGAAACTGCGCAGGCGAACACTCAGGTTCTGGCTCTCAGCAAACAACAGATGAATAAGGCGACATCCATTGCGCAGGCACGAAGGTTCGAGTTGATGCAGGATTCTGCGGTTTCCGACGTCGAAGTCGGGCGGAGCGATGACAATCCCAAAGAGGCTGCAATATTGGTGTCCTTGCGTACTCAGCCTCGAGTTCCCATTCCGGCACAAATTGATGGCATCCGCACGAAGCTTGTTCGCGGTTCGTCATTCGGAGCCGAGCAAGGCATGACGGCTCAGAAGCTCAAAGCTTCGCCCACAATCTCCGACGTAGAGGTTCTTCGAGCAAAGGAAGTAAAGGAACGGCACGCGCAAAACATGATGGCTGATCCCGCCATTCTCGGCGTGGGAGTTGGCGCGAGCCAGGATAGTCCGGGTGAATCAGCCGTGGTCGTATTCGTGGAAAAAGGAAAGCAGGTCACAATCCCGGCTGAGATCGACGGAGTGCGCACTCGCGTGATCGAGACAGATCGCTTCCGCACTTTCAATTGGGGTAAGCGAACCGTGAATTCCTGCTCAAGACGGTAGACTTCAGGAATATCCATGTCTCAGGCTGAAATCGCGGGAGGCAGAGTTAGCCCGAAAGGGGAATTGCCTCGAACCGGATACCGATTGCGCGATTTTGCGCTGAAGAGCCTCGACGGAGATGAAGTACGGCTCTCGGACTATCGCGGGCGATCCAATCTGATACTTATCTTCAACGCACGATCCAAAGATTGTGTTGCCTTGGTTCGCGACCTTGCTTCGCAATGTTCCAATCTTCATGAGCAGCAAGCTGAGGTGCTCGTGATTGTTCTACGGGGTGGCGTTCGAAACGACTTGCCGCAGCTCCCGTTTGCAGTTCTTTCCGACACTGAAGGAACCGTGCAGGCTGACTACGGACTGCAGTCAGGCAATGATTCCGTTTCAGGAATCTTCATTGCGGATCGCTTTGGAGAGCTCGCGGCCTCCTACATCGGGCCCGCCGTGGCAAATGCCACGTCCGCTTCCATTCTGAAGTGGCTGGAGTTCGTTAACAGCCAATGCCCGGAATGCGAACCACCGGAGTGGCCGTTGGAAGACTGAGATTCCGTGGAGCCGGCCGCCGTCTCACCCCAGCAACCGCAAAATCGGCGGTTGCCGGGG
>CAYNPS010000223.1:0-5676 GCA_964399125.1 uncultured Terriglobales bacterium | reverse complement strand
CAGCCCGGATGCTCCGTGGACCTCACAACAGATCTGGGCAGGCAAAGGGCTTCCGGCCGATCACGCGCTTGCTGAACGGCCATGACTGTTGCGAAGGAGAGTCAGTGGCGCCGCGGCTCTGTTGGCGGAGTGACAGTGGGCAGAGGCTTGCCGCTCGGACCAATGCGAGCTGGAGTCTTGCCAATTACCCCATCGCTCGTGCCACGCAGCTCTTTAAGAATCGTTTGGCGATCCCGCGAGTAATCCGCTGCGAGGCGCGTCAGTGCAAGCGTCACGATATCGTGATGATGAACCTCTTCCATTCCCGTTTGCCGCCGCGCATCGAGCCACAAGCGATGGACGAGCATCACATCTTCCGTTTTGAGATCAGGATTATGCGGACCGATGCGGAAACTGCGTACCTCCGGCCCAGGCAGCACAACCTGAAAGACAAACTGATGTTTCGGCGGTAATGCAGCCTCCCATGCTTGTCCCATGCGGAAGGCCTGTTCTTCGGCGGTCATCTTGGTTGAAAGGCCCGCAACCACACGAGCTGCTCCGAGCGAGTTCGCAGTCTGCACGATCGCGGAAAAGACGTCGCGGGCCGGCACGACCATGAGAGAGATGTGCTTGCCGTAGCTTTCCGCGATGCTGACGCACTTGGTGAACAGCGTCTGTTCGTGATCGCTGAAGATCTGCTCGCTCGAGAGATCGACTTCTCCGCTGCCCGGCCCAGTGAGACGGGCGGCAAGGACGACTACATCATTCTCAGTCGTGTCTGTGCTCTGCAGTACCCACCTGAGCTGCAGCAGAGTGTTGTAATCACGAACTGTGACAACCGTGCAATCAGGACGCACACCCACTGCTTCGCGCTCGATGCGCTCTTCGTGGAGGAGCTGGAAGTGCTCCTTCATCTCCTTTTCTGCATGCTTGAACTTCTTGGCGTTCGTCTGTTCGGAGATGGTGAAGATCACAAAGAAGGCGGCCGCGAAGATGACACCACTGATGGTCGCTACTTTCTTAGTGGCGAGGTTCACCAATGCGGTGGTGAGCAGGACCATGAATACGGAGGTCAGTCCGAGCGGAATCTCTTTTCCGAACAACTTGATGTTTGGAGGAACCTTCCAGCCGCGCTGGCCTTTGTATTTGAAGCGCAGTACCAGCATGGCGAAGCTGTTGAATGTGAAGCTCCAGATCACGCCGAAAGCGTAAGCCTCGCCGAGGACGTTCACGTCGCCTCGGCTGAGCAAGATCGTGATTACCTGGAGACCGACGATCAGGTTGACGATGCGATAGCTTGTGCCGTATTTGCGCTGCGGCTTGCGGAACCAGTCAGTTAGAACGCCGTCTTCCGACACCCGGTTCAGCACTCCGTTGGATCCGATGATCGAAGTGTTGATCGCTCCCGAGAGAATCAGGAATCCAACGACGACGACGAAGGTGCGGAAGAGCAGGCGCACGAGCAGCGGGCCGTTGAACCACATCACCAACTCGGCAAGGAGATTGTTCTCGTAGCTTGCAACCGGCACATGCTGCGGGATGATCATTACCGCCAGCAGCGTGCCCACACCCGTAAATAAGAAGCTGTAGATCGCGACGATGATCGCGGCACGCTTCAGATTCTTCAGCTTCGGGTGAGCGATTTCGCGGTTCACCTGAGCAAGCGTCTCTTCGCCGCTCATGGCCAGCACCGAGTGTCCGAAGGCCATGAGAATGCCGAACAGGCCGAACGTACTGGCGATGCTAGTGTGCTGCAAGAATCCAAGTGAGGTTTCGTTGAAGTGCAGGTTCGACGGCGTCGGCCACGGCGGCAGTTCGCCGCCTCTCTTCAGCAGCGTGACGACGGCCCAGCCAAGCAGGAGCACCACCATCACCGAGGTGATCTGCATTACCCGCAGAGCTTTATCGCTCGATTCCTCGATGCCCTTGATGTTCTCCCACCAGTAATAAAGGGTGACCGCAAGGCAGATCACCACTGATGCGGCGTTCACGTTCAACTGAGGAGTTCCATGAAACATCGCGTGGAAACTCGGACCGATCCAGCCATGAGCGTCAGCTTTGCTGAACAACTCGTTCACGAGTCCCGCGATGTATTGCCCTGCCGATACTCCCGAAATCGGACCGGTGAGAATGTAGTCAAACATCAGGGCTGAGACGCTAAGCTTCGCAAGCGTCCCGCCCAGTGCTTCTTTGACTACGCGATAAACGCCGCCACGCACGAACATCGAGCAGCTCTCGACGTATACGGCACGCACAGCAAAAGAGAAGAGCATCACTCCCAAAATGAACCAGGGAGCCGAACGTCCGAAGGCGTCTTCGGCGATACCGCCGACGTAATAGGCCGAAGATCCGAGATCGTTGAGAACGATCGCCGCCGCTCGCCAGTACGAAATGAACGTAAGCGCCACCGAAGAGGCGACCACGATCCGTACCCGGTTGGAGGGCGTGAGTATCTGGGAACCAGAGGACATTCGTTAGCAGAACCTGCTGCCAAACTCGTCCCGCAGACAAGGCGGGCAGAGACAATCAGGCGCTGAGGAGGCTTCGCCGGTTAACTGTACGCTTGCGATTTTGTACGGTCAATCTCGGCAGCATCATCGGTCTCGACCAGCAACTCGAGATCTTCGACGAAGCTGATCAGCACAACCACCAGCGAGCCTACGATCCCGATAAAGAACAGGACGACGAAGATCCTGGCTACGATCTGGAGCAGCGCATTCATGCAACATCTATTCTATCGGATGCATGGATGCGCTCACGCGCAATTTTGCAGCATAAAAGCCGCTCATATATCCTCAATCAATTAAATTTATTTGGGCGCGGCGAAACGCTCAGATAGTCTACTTTCCATCCTGCTCTGTCGCTCTGTGCCGAAATCATTCTGAGGAGATGCATGTCCACCAACGAACTTCGAAATTTTCTCGCCATTCCTTACGACGAATTGGAAGACCTGAACCTGCAAGCCAAAGAACAGCGCAAGCAACGTGTCGCGCTGCACCAGGTTCAGGAAGAGCGTCTGCGTTATCTGACTGACGAGAAGCGCATCAAAGCCGTCACGGTGCTGTTTAGCGACCTTGAAGGCCGCCTGCACATGCTCGATTACGACAAGAAGTTCCTCCTGCGCGCCTACGACAACCTGACGTTCGATGGCTCGTCGATTCGCGGCTTCACCGCGCAGCGCGAGAGCGATCTTCGTTTAGGAGTTGACTGGACCGCCTTCTACTGGGCGCCAGCCGACATTTTTGGTCCAGGAAAAGTTCTGGTCTTTGGCGACGTGATTGACAAAGGTGGAACTCCATATACGGCCGACATCCGCGGCATGTTTAAAGAGTGGGCCCAGGCTCTTCACAAGAACGAGGGATTCACGCTGAACGCTGCGAATGAAATCGAGGGCTTCCTGTTTGAGGGACCGGACGCCGAGCGTCGCTACCACGAGACCGGAAAATTCAATTACGTAAATACAGGTGGTTACTATCATTCACTCCCCGGCGATCCGCTGCGCACATTTATTGATACAACTGCGGAAGTTCAACGCGCGATGGGATTCCAGAATGAGAAAGACCATCCGGAAGTCGCGCCTTCCCAATTTGAGATTAACTACAGCTACGGCGAAGCGGTTGCGGCTGCTGATCAGATTCAGCTTTACAAACTGATCTGCCGCCAGGTAGCGACCAAAATGGGATACACGGCGTCGTTTCTGCCCAAACCAGTTGTGGGCGTGAACGGCAGCGGGATGCATACCAATGTATCCGTAAGCAAAAATGGCAAGAACACGTTCTGGGATCCCAAGGGCGAAGAGAAGTTGTCGAAGAATGGTTGGAACTTTGTCGATCGCATCCTCACTCATGGCAACGATATTTGCCTGTTGTTAAATGCCAGCGTGAACGCCTATCGCCGCCTCGATCCTCACTTCGAGGCTCCAAACCAAATTAAAGCCTCTCCGGTGGACCGTGGCTCGATGATTCGTATTCCCATCGGCAACGAAAAGACGTCGCGCGTAGAGGTTCGTTCCGTTGGTCCAGATGCGAATCCTTATCTCGTGATGTACTCGGTATTTCGCACCGGCCTGGAAGGAGACATCTCGAAGATCAAGAACCTCCGCCAAGCCGAGCGCTACCTGCCGGACAACATCTACACGGCAATGGACAACTTCCTCGCCGCAGAATGGACGACGAAGCTCCTAGGGGCAGATGTAAAGGGCCGCTATGCCGACCTGAAGAAAGCATCGGCTGATCGTTGCCCGCGGCTGCTGGGAACCTTCGTGAAGACGCCTGAGGTCCAGTATCACCACGACGTTTACAACCAGTACCTCTGGAACCTGTTCTAAACTCCAGATTCAAAACAATCGAACGCCCCACTTATCGCATCCGCCTGAGGCGAATTCGATAGGTGGGGCTTTTTTCGAGCTGAATCAGTTTCAGAAAGAAACGGGCTAGCACACGGTCGCTGGTTTTTCAGCAATAGGTCCATAACTCAACCCTCCCTCGACGCCTTCAAGTTTGAGTTTTGCTCGGCAGAGACAAACACCTTCATTGGCGCGCCGCCAATATCTGTTCTCAACCGTTTAACTTGACCTTGCACGAACTCCGTGCAAGAATCATGCCCGTTTTCGCAGCATATCTCGCGTGCCACTTGCAAAAGGAGGAAGGGTCCCATGCATATTCTTTGGTGGATTATCGTCGGGCTTATCGCCGGCTGGATCACCGGCAAGATCATGAAAGGCTCCGGCTACGGCGCTCTGATGGACATCGTGGTCGGCATCGTGGGCGCTTTGATCGGCGGTTTTATCATGCGCGCTCTGGGATTCTCCTCCAGCGGAGGATTCATCTACACCGTGCTTGTTGCGATTCTTGGCGCAGTGATCCTGACCTGGATTTTGCGCATGATTCGCGGAACCAAGCCGGCCTGAACGATCTCTTCGGCGGTGTTGTACTCAGATGACATTCTTAATGAGGAGAGTAGAGATGAAACGGAACTCTGTTTCTAGAATTCTGGTGTTAGCTCTGGCAGTCCTGTTCGCGGCTACAGCGTCGATGGCACAATCAGCCTCGACTAAGAGTAGCTCCAAAAAGTCGAGCTCCTCGGCCAAGGCGAGCACAAAAGCGCCTCAGTCCAAAGACCTCGTCGACCTGAACTCGGCGACCAAGGATGAACTCTCGGCCTTGCCGGGCATCGGAGATGCATATTCGCAAAAGATCATCGACAACCGTCCGTACAAGGCAAAAACGGATCTTGTCCGCAAGAAAGTAATTCCGCGGGCCACCTATAACAAAATCGCCAACAAAGTTATCGCCAAACAGAAATAGTCAGAACGTAAGTCTGACTCTGCCCAAGAGCAACCCACAACACGACTGCACGTTTCGTGCGTAAGGAGCCGTAAATGTTCAACGATATGTTAGGCAAACTCAATGACGCCGTTCCCGAAGATCTAAAAACTCAATTTAAGGAGAAGATCAATCAGGAAGTCTCCGAACAGCTCGAAGGAGCAAAGAAGCGTTTCTTCGGGGAGGAAACCTCTCAGGTCTCTGAGCAGACGGCTGTTGCGCCTGAAACAACGGAAGCAGTGGAAACTGAGAACACCGAGACAGTCGAAGCCTCGACTGAAGACGCGAACTCTGATTCAGCCGAAGAGACCGAGACGGTCGAAGCGTCCGCAGAGGACACGAATGCTGATTCGTCTGACGATCAGGAAGAAAG
>CAYNPS010000222.1:2685-5682 GCA_964399125.1 uncultured Terriglobales bacterium | reverse complement strand
GACATCGCCCTTTCACGGCGGTAACACGGGTTCAAATCCCGTCGGGGACGCCAACGTTTTCCAGGTTCGTCAACCAGCGCATAATCATTTCAGTAATCACGGTGTTTCAAGCCTTCGGGAAAGAACGATCTCGCAAGCTCCTGCCGCGATTAACGTTGCCTTTTTCACAACAATGGAAAAGCCCGAGCGATCACTCACATTAACGCCGACTACTGAATTAAAGCGATCTTCGGTCGAATGGTAGCTTCAGGGATGATCGAGCAGGTTCCGGGACGAGAACTAGCGCTACCGCAATAGGAAAAGGGAGTGAGCAGCGTATGAGACACGGTTGGAATGATTCAAATACCGTTAGGGATTAGAGAGGAATTGTGCATTCTGATGGGAAAACTTCATCGTCGATCTCTGGTTGTGTCGGCGGCAATCGTAAGCATTGCGTCATGTGCGATCGCGATCTACTCAATCCACTCTCGCCTGAGCACAGTGCCCACTCTGCCAGCCGCTGAACTAGGGGTAAAACGGGATTCATCACGGGTGTTTCGCACAAGTTTGTCCACAGCAGAGAAGGAGCACATTCTGGATGGTCAATTCACTGTGGTTGCGTCCACTGCAGCGATGCCGCCACCGCTGAAACACGCCTTCGCAGTAATTACTGGTCAGAGTCATTTCGCTCTCGCTGATCCCGGCGACAAGTACCAAGCCACAGACGTTGTTTACGATCATGGTGATCTGCCGTTCAGGCGTTTGGTGTTCGCGGGTGTAACCGGCAATAAGTGGTTCATTCACTATGAACACGGAGGAATAGGACACAGCTACGCGGTCGTTGTGTTTGAAACAACGCCGGAAAATCGCGTGAAGTTTATATGGGGCGGGGCTGGCAGTCAGGCGGCAACCAGTGTGGAAGACTTGCGCAAGGCAATCTCCAATGGGCGGTTCCGCGATGACGGCGACTATCTATGGTGATCGCCTGATAACAGACTTACGCATCGCGAGTAAGGTGTTTCTAGCTTTTCCTATCTGGTTCAAAATCCTTCCGTCGGGGACGCCAACATTCCAGACAACCTGCAAAAATCAGCTCTTTGGAATCTGGGTCGACACGGACTGCTCACCAAAACGCCGAGAACCGACAGGCTGCTTCACCCGATATAATTCGCTCTCTCATGATCACTCGTCGCGAATTTTCCAAGCTTGCCGGACTCTCCGGTGCAGCGGCTCTCATTCCGGAGATTGCACACGCTCAAGAATCGAAGCCTTCGGCTCTGCCGCCTTCGATCGCGGAACTTAAATCGCGCAAGAGCGAAGCTAAGCCGATCACGATGGACGAGCGTCGCGAGCATCTGGAGCGCGCCCGCCAACTCATGCGCGACAACAAACTCGACGCCATCTTCATGATCGGCGGCACCTCGCTCTTGTACTTCACCAATATCCATTGGTGGAACAGCGAGCGATTGTTTGCGGCCATCATTCCCGCTAAAGGCGATCCATTTTATGTCTGTCCAGCCTTCGAAGAAGATCGGGCACGCGAACAGATCGCGAGCGGTCCTGGAGGCAGCAACGCCGATGTGCGTACCTGGCAGGAGGATGAAGATCCGTATCAATTAGTGGCCGCCGGGCTGAAGGATCGTGGAATCGCAACCGGACGACTCGGAATTGAGGAGCGCACGACATTTGTCTTCAGCGATGGTGTTGCCAAAGCTGCGCCGCAAGTGACGAGCACCAGCGCCACTCCTGTCACTGCGGGTTGCCGGATGATTAAGAGTGCGCATGAAATTGAACTCATGCGGCTAGCGAATCAGGTAACGCTGCAAGCGTATGAGGCGGTGTATAAGGCTTTGCAGAGTGGAATGACTCAGTACGATTTCGCCAACCTGATCGCCGCTGCTTACGACAAACTAGGATTCCGCGGGGAGGCGAGCGTGAACGTCGGCGAGTCGTCGGCCTTGCCGCACGGCTCAGCCAAGCCGCAGGTCATTCGCGAAGGAACGATTGTGCTGATCGATGACGGATGCACCGTCGAAGGATACCAATCCGATATCTCCCGTACCTTCGTTTTGGGAAAGCCGACGGACAAGATGCGGACGGTATTTGACATCGTCCACCGCGCACAGAGTGCCGCGCTCAAGCAAGCCAAGCCAGGAGTAGAAGCGCAGTCAGTTGATGCAGCAGCGCGCAAAGTGATCACCGACGCAGGATACGGGCCAGGCTACAAGTACTTCACTCACCGTCTCGGCCACGGCATCGGCATGGATGGACACGAGTGGCCGTATCTCGTTCACGGCGACAATCTTGCGCTGCGTTCGGGAATGGTTTTCAGTGATGAGCCAGGAATCTACATCCGCGGAGAATTCGGCGTGCGACTTGAAGACGATATGCACATCACGGAAGACGGCGCCGAGCTGTTCACGCCGCAGAGCCCATCCCTAGAGGATCCGTTTGGGAAGTGATTTTTCACCACGAAGCCACGGAGTACACAGAGGAATCCTTTGGTTAGCAAATCACAGGTGCTCCTGAATCGGCGCTCCCGGAATGACAGCAACAAAAGACCTTTCTCCGTGCTCTCCGTGGCTCCGTGGTGAATAGGATTTTACTGCGCGGCTTTTTGCGTTAGCTCTGCATCGATTTCAATCTTGATTTCCTCACCAACCATGGCCGCGGGTGTCTTGGCGCCTACGCCGAAGTCCTTGCGGTTGATCGATGTGGTAGCCGAGAGTCCGCGCCGTTGATTCGGACCCATCTTTATAGGAGATGACGGCCCATCCACATCGAGAGTGACCTCTTTGGTCACACCTTTGATCGTCAAATCGCCGACCACTTTCAGCTTGTTATCGCCGGCTTTCGTGATGCTCTTCGACTTGAACGTCATGGTCGGAAACTGCGCGGCGTCGAAGTAGTTCGGGCTGCGGAGATCGTTGTCGCGGCTGTCATTGCCGGTTGTGATCGAGGCAATGTCCATGGTCGCGTTCACGGTCGATTTCGTGATGTCGCTGTCGTCGATGTTGG
>CAYNPS010000222.1:0-2585 GCA_964399125.1 uncultured Terriglobales bacterium | reverse complement strand
ATGTCCATGGTCGCGTTCACGGTCGATTTCGTGATGTCGCTGTCGTCGATGTTGGCCGTGCCGCTTACTTTCGTGAACCGTCCGTGAACGTTGCTGATGCCCATGTGGCGCACGGTGAAGCCTACCGTTGTGTGTGCCGGATCGATTTGCCACTCCGAACCTTGCGCCCAGGCGGCGGTTGCAAACAAAACAGCGGCTAAAAACAGGAATACGCGACGTCTCATGAAGTCTCCTACCGGGGATGTGAAATGCGTGTCCAAACAGAGATGCCGGACATTGTACTCGGAGGTACAAAATTTCTCCGCAAGATCGGACTGATGATCTGCTGGTAGGCAGGAAATCGAGCGAGCCATGCCTAGTCTGTATCCTTGTCCTTGATCCAGCGTCGCATCTGGCGTTCGCTGGCCTTGACTTCGATCAGCGAAACCTCGCCCGATGCCGCCGTGGCAATGAACATGTGAAGGCGCTTGCCTTCGGGTCGCAGATAAATCCAGGTCTGCTCTCCGCCGTGGTTCGAGATTGACTTCACAAACGGCGTCCATTCCTCTCCTAAAGCATTTGAGACCGCGATTTCGAGATCCTGCGCGGTATGGCTGGAGAGTCTTGCATCCTCAAAAACCGCCAGTTTGACTCCAGGCATTTGAAATCCGCTCCCGACTTTGCCGACGAACATCGCGAATCCAAGCAGTGGAATATGGGTCCGGCGGATTCCTAATTTGACTTCCACTGCGCGGGTAACACGGTCCATCTCCGAGGCATGAGTGACCGTCGGCACGACAGTGCAGAACAGGAGCAAGAGCAACGCCAAGAGCTTCATCGCGTACCTGCTTTCGTCGGCTTAGCTTGCGGACGAGTTTCAAGTCGGGGGACGCCGAAGTCGCCGCCTAATTTGTCGAGATCGCTTGGATCAAGCGGGCCGTCGATGTGCACAATCGTGAGCTCTTTTGGATCGGCGGCGATCACCACCAGGCCGGCGATTTGATCGCCGGAATCCGTCTTGAAATAAATCTCGGCGTTTTCGCCTTCGCGCTTGCTGTGCACATTCACAACCTTCTCCCAGATGGGAGACTTCAATTGCGCACGCAGTGATTCGATATCGGCTTCGGAATACTCGCCGGGTTTATCGAATTCGAAGCTGCGGACGTAAATGCCCTTTAGCTTCTTCACGATGTTGCGCGCTTCCTCGTCACCTTCGTCGTTCATGAATTTGGCGGCGAGCTGCAGAGTGCGACCGTTCAACGTGACTTCCGTCGTCTCGCTAGCTTTGGCAGCGAGCTTGTCGAGATCGACAGGCATCTTTATCTCCTGCGCAAATACGAACGTGCCTGCGAACAGAATCAAAATTGCAATGCGGCTCATAACGTGTTCTCCGTCTTCAGGCGTTCGCCTTCGACCGCCTTCACCTTGGCTTTAGCCATGCGCAGCTTGCTTCCCGTGATTCGCAGCGCGAGCATCACCTGCTGCTTGGCAGCCAACGCCTCTTTCTCCTGCTGCCGCTGCTCGTATGCTCGATACGAAAAGCCAAATACCAGAAGCGCCGCCATCGCTGGAATTGCAGCCCAGCGAAGCTTCAGCCAATTCCAGTTAAGGCGCTGCTGTTCTGCTTTGTCATCGATCTGGCGAGGAATCTGCGCCATTACGCGTTCCGCAAACCGAGCCTGAGGGTCGATACGACGCAGCGCGTTTCGTAATTGTTTTTCCAAATCGTTCATCGCACTGTTTCTCCCATGAGCCGCTGCGCCTTGCCGCGCAACAATACAAGCGTTCTACGCAATCGGCTCTTTACCGTTGCTACGGGTATAGCAAGCATCTCGGCAATTTCATGTGGCTCCATTTCCTCTTCATAGCGCAATACCACGATCATTCGCGCCTCATGCGGAAGAGACGCCACCATCTTTCGGAGGGCCGCCGAGAGGAGAGGATCGGAGTCTGCCGAAGTGACTGCCGGCTCCTGAATATCCTCCATAGCGACTGCGTGTCGGCGGTATGCAGAGCGAGCGTAGTCGAGTGATCGATGCGTGATCACCCTTCGCAGCCAGAACTTCACGTGATCTGCCGATTGCAGCCGTGGCAGCTCGTGATAGAGCTTGAGAAATGCATCCTGCGCAAGCTCTTCGGCGGTGGCGGCATCACGCAGAAAGCGATAAGCGATGCTGAACACCATCGCCTGGTGCTCCCGAACCAGATCACCAAAAGCTTCTGCGCTAAGCTTCACCCGGCAACCTTCCGGCCTCGATTACGTCCTCACCAAAGAGATACGACAGAACTGGCGTAACGAATGCATTTTCTTTTTTATGTCGCACGCTCCAGGCTGTGCCCCGTCCAACGTATCTAGCCGATTTGTCATCCAAATAACGGAGCTGCTGCTTATTTTTCTTGGAAATCATAGCTACCTATATGGAATTTCTGTCCAGACGTGTGACATCGCTCTTTCTTATTTCTTTGCTGGTTCTAGGCGGGTGTGCAGGTTCGAAGCGCACCGATATCGCCCGAACCCTGCGTTCGGAGGTCTCCTCGCCGGAAGGAAGTCCGCAGATCATCGCTGCATATCAGCCCTGGTTCGGACGCAGCGGGCACATGAATGT
>CAYNPS010000221.1:0-5691 GCA_964399125.1 uncultured Terriglobales bacterium | reverse complement strand
TGAAGCATAACGTCGCACTTATTCAGAATTATTCAGAAAGTTGCTTAGAGGAGTCATTATTCAGAAAGTTGCTTAGAGGAGTCGTTGAGAGTCCCGAGAAGCGAGCTTAGAAGCTGAGCAGCTCAGGAGTTTAGCAGCTCAAAGGAAAAAGCCAACCCACGGGGCCGTACCAGGCGGGCCGTTCATGAACCCGTCCTAAGACGGTGGGAACTCTCCGCGGTTCTTTAGGCATTTCCGTACTGGCGGAACCTCGCACACCGAACCGATTTTTCGAGTCGAGCCCCCTGTTCATTGAATGTTGGTTCAATAAACGGTTACCGCCAGTACCTGCTTTGCAGGCTGGCTTTCATGTCGAATGTACTCAAACCAGCGACCGACGGCAAGCGACTAAGGTCTTTTCACCATTACGAGGAGCACGTTCTTCGCAGTGAACGGATGAATTCAGGCCGCAGCTCGAGCTATCGCGGCCGAGACAGCCACCAAATGACCCGTCCCAGAATGCGCCAGTTGTGATCGAAGGCAAGCGCGTTAGCTCCAGTGGGGTCGGCATCGGAGACAAGCGCGTCGGACGCTCCGATCTTTTTCAAGCGGCGAACCATGAGACCAAAATCTTTGTGCCAGGCAAGCACAGCAGCGTTGCTCAGGTTTGCTGGATGGAATTGCGTGACATCCACCGCGACGATCGAGCCATCAGCGATCGAGGGAGCCATTCCTTCTCCCTTCACGCGCAGGCAGCGAAGGTTCTGGGTGTTTTCGGTCCACTCGGAAGGAGCCATTACTTTGGCAAGCGTAGGACTCTGCTCGATATTCGGATCGCTGTCGCCCGGCAAGCTGGTGCCTGCTGTCAGCGCAATCACTGGGACCGCATAGTGTTCCAGATCGGTAAC
The DNA here is from genome assembly GCA_964399125.1 of uncultured Terriglobales bacterium. Taxonomy (GTDB): domain Bacteria; phylum Acidobacteriota; class Terriglobia; order Terriglobales; family Acidobacteriaceae; genus Gp1-AA112. The sequence goes on along the minus strand of CAYNPS010000221.1, from coordinate 4,804 downwards.
AGCCGCATGAGGAACTTTAGCCGCTTTGGATTTGCGGAGAGCTCTTTTTAAGTCGCTGGCGGGAAGACCCGCGCGCTGCCAGAAATACCAGCAGTCTGGATCACCGGCCAGCGTCCCCATATGAATGTAGAAGGCCGCTTCCGGCTCATTTACGGCGCGCTCCCAGCGAGAGACGGCCATAGGAGACACATTCAGCAGGCGAGCCAGGCCCGCCTGATTCAGGTGCAACCGCTCACGAAGACGTTCGATCTGAACGGCCCATTCTGGTCGAGCTAATTTAGCGCCGGCGCGCATAACTCATTCCTTGACAGGGTGAGGGACCGAGGCTATGCTCAATAACACTGGAGTTACACCCCGAAAAAGACGTGCTCCCCTGTTGCTAGGTACTGTGTGTCTGGCGTCGCGCCACGCTGACCAGGACAGCGGGTCACGAATCATGACATGGATAATAGCAAAAATCCCCGACTCAATCGACTTAGCCTCTATCGAGGCATCTACAGCAGGGTCGCCAGGCAATTAGGGATCGACCCGTCCTACGTAAGCCGTGTTGCGCGAGGGGAACGCCAATCCGCGAAAGTGGAGGCCGCGCTGCTGAAAGAGATTCGCAGGATCGAGAAAGGCTCCAAATAATCCAGCAGCCCTGTTGTTTGTACCATGTGTAGTTTACTCCTCCTGTCCCTCTCCTGCGCGCACCTGACCTTCGTCACTTTTGTTTCCGCCTCTCTCCGCGTAGAGTCAACCCATGGCAACTCGCTTTACCTGCTCCCAATGTGATCAGGACGAAACCCGTTGCACCTGCGGGAAATACTGCGTCTTCTGCCAGGGCGAGCACGATGTGCGGCTCTGCGCCGACGGCATCTATTACTGCCGCGAATGCCGCGAATCCTGTGATCTACAGGCACAAAATTAAACGCTTTTTGTTTTGTTGAGGATTCGAGGGGCAGGAGAGCCCTCGGGTTGTCCGCGCGATGCTTCCGCTAGATGATGACCGTCTCCTGGTGCTCACCAAAAACCGAGCGTAGCTGGTCTGAAATTTCGCCCAGGGTGCAATTGTTCTCTACAGCCTCAATTACCACAGGCACCAGATTGTCGTCGCCCTTTGCGGCGTCTTTCACTCGCCCCAAGGCCGCACTGCAGAGAGATTGATCTCGCTTGGCTCGAAACGCGCGCACGCGTTCGACCTGCTTGCGTTCGAGAGCTTCATCTACCCTCTGAATGGGAATGCTTTTCTCCTCGTCGATCGTGAAGCGATTCACGCCGACGACGATCGCCTCACCCTCGTCGACCTTCTGTTGAGCTTCATAAGCGGCATTCTGAATTTGTTGCTGCACGAATCCTTGCTCGATGGCTTTAATCATCCCGCCCAGCGCCTCGATTTTTTGCAGGTAAGCGTTCGCTTTCTGCTCGATGTCGTCCGTGAGACTCTCAATGGCATAGCTTCCGGCAAAGGGATCAACGGTCTGCGCAGCGCCTGATTCATAGGCGATGATCTGCTGCGTCCTTAGCGCGATCCGCGCGGCTTCTTCCGTTGGGATTGCAAGAGCTTCGTCGTAGCCGTTCGTATGCAGAGACTGCGTGCCTCCAAGCACGGCCGAGAGTGCTTGTATCGCCGTGCGAACGATATTCACCTCCGGCTGCTGCGCGGTGAGCGTTGAGCCAGCGGTCTGCGTGTGAAAGCGCAGCATCCACGAGCGCGGATTGCGTGCGCGAAAGCGTTCACGCATGATGCGTGCCCACATACGTCGCGCTGCGCGGAATTTGGAAACTTCTTCGAGAAAATTGTTATGCGCGTTGAAGAAGAACGAGAGCCGTGGAGCGAAACTGTCAATGTCCAGTCCAGCATGGAGCGCAGCTTTAACGTAAGCGATGCCATTGCCGAGCGTGAAGGCCACTTCCTGCACGGCAGTGCATCCGGCTTCGCGCATGTGGTATCCCGAAATGGAAATCGGATTCCACTCGGGGACGTTCTCATTGCAGTACGCGAATATATCGGTAATGATGCGCATCGCGTGCTGCGGCGGATAGATATATGTGCCACGCGCGATGTACTCCTTGAGCACGTCATTCTGCACGGTCCCCGAGAGATTGCAAACCTCGGCTCCTCTGCGTTTCGCGACAGCAACGTAGAGTGCAAGCAGGATGATAGCTGTCGCGTTGATGGTCATCGACGTTGAGATCTTCTCGAGATTGATTCCGTCGAAGAGGCGTTGCATGTCTTCGATCGAATCGATCGCAACGCCCACCTTGCCTACTTCGCCTAAGGACATTGGGTGGTCTGAGTCGTAGCCAATCTGTGTGGGTAAGTCGAAAGCCACCGACAATCCCATCGTGCCGTGGGCGAGCAAATACTTGTAGCGACGATTCGATTCTTCGGCGTCGCCCATGCCCGCGTACTGGCGCATCGTCCACAGCCGGCCGCGGTACATGGTCGGCTGAATGCCGCGTGTGAACGGGAACTGGCCCGGATAGCCAAGGTGCTCGTCGTAGCTCCAGCCGGAATTCGCCAGATCGTGTTCGGTGTAGAGCTGGCGAAATTCGGGCTCTGAAGTGGACTCGGTGGACTTCGTGGACTTGGTGAACTCAGCCATTTGAGATCTGGTTAGTGGCTGAAATTCGCCGCGCTCGCCAGAACGACGACACGGCAAAGTAGATGAGCACAGCGGCAAATCCGGCGCCCACGCCGATGTGCCACATCGGCAAAGAAGCATCGCCGGAGCGAATTCGCTGCCACTGATTCCACGTGGCGCCGATCACCCACAGGGCGAACACGGCAAAGAAGAATCCGGTCACTTCAAGCCACAGAACTCGGGTAACGCGCGCAGTGGCTTTGCCGACGGTCTTCGCCGCTGCAACGCTGCCCCGAACGGTGTGATGACGGTTACTGATCCGCCAAAGCACGCGCCCAACAGCCTGAGCTTTTTGCATGTTGCTGATGCGAGCCACTGAGTTGATTCTAGACGAACCTCACTGTTCATTGGACGTGCGTCGGTCCTGTTGATCTGTCATTCGGAACGTGTGATGTTGGCGTGAGGAATCCCTATGAGCTACCAAACGGACCTCCAAAGCGGCATGGGAGTCAGTAGGGATTCCTCACTCCTGCTCCGCGAACGAGGCGCGGAGCATACGTTCGGAATGACAGAAAAAAGGCCGAGCACTGTAAAAATTGAGCAAATCCGGGGTACCATACAGGCAACTCCTCTCCTACCCACGCCCATGGATTTCGATCAGCTCAATTCCTTTCTGGAAGTTGCTAAGCACTCCAGCTTCTCCAAAGCGGCGGAACGCTGCTTCCGCACACAGCCGGCAATCTCGTCGCAGATTCGCGCGCTGGAAGAAGAGGTCGGAGCGCGATTATTTGATCGCTCCGGAGCAAAGGTCACGCTTACTGTTCCGGGCAAGGCCTTTCAGGCGTATGCCGAAGAGGCGCTGCGGTCGCTGAAGTCGGTGAAGACTACGATCGCGGAAATGGAGCGTACACCGCGCGGCGAGATCGTTGTCGGCGCGAACGAAGCTACATGCTTGTACATCCTTCCCGAGGTCTTCGCTGACTTTAAGCGGCAATATCCGAAGGTTTCAGTGAGCATTCAGCGTGCGGAGACGGCTAAAACCGTGGAGTCGATCATTGATCAGACTGTCGATTTCGGCGTCGTCTCTCTGCCCGTAAAGGATTCGCGTCTGAACGCACTGCCGATACATCACGACGAACTCGTGCTGATTGCCAGCCCCCGCCATCCGCTGGCTCAGCTTACGCACGTACGGCTTGAGGACATCGCGAAATACCCGCTGGTCCTGCCGAAGCTCGGACGAACGCGCGAAGCCATCGATGATGTATTCCAGAAAGCCGAATTAAAGCTGCATGTCTCGATGGAGCTCGATTCAAGCGAACTGCTTAAGCGATTCGTCGCCGCCGACGTGGGCATCGGTTTTATCGCGCGCTCCAACATCTCCGATGAAATTCGCTCGGGAACACTAGTAGCCCGTAATTTCGTGGATCCACCCATCCGCCGCGACCTGGCGTTAGTCCACCGCAAAGACAAAACGCTGAGCCGCGCAGCCCGCGCCTTTATGGAAATCGCCGTGAATCGCAAGCCGGTGAAGAAAATGGCGCATTCCTGAGCGGGAAATTTACGCGCCTTCAATATTTTCCTTCTCGCGCAATGCACAATTTCTGTTAGCTTTATTTTTTCTCATACGCCTTCCCGGAGGATCTCTGAATTGGGCAAAGACATGGTTCCCAAGCGGCTCTTTCTCACCAAAGGAGTGGGAAAACACAAAGAGCGCTTGACCTCCTTTGAGCTCGCTTTACGCGACGCCGGTATCGCATCACAAAATCTGGTGCGCGTCTCTTCGATCTTTCCACCGCATTGCAAGCTGGTCTCACGCAAAGAAGGGCTGAAGTATCTCAACCACGGCGAGGTCGTCTTTGCTGTCGTAGCGGAGAATTCCACGCGCGAGCCGCATCGTCTGCTAGCCTCGAGCATCGGCGTGGCTATTCCCACGGATCGCAGCACATACGGCTACATGAGCGAGCATCATAGCTTCGGTGAAACCGACGACCAGGCGGGCGATTACGCCGAAGAACTAGCCGCCGAAATGCTTGCGACAACGCTCGACGTGGAGTTCGACGCCGACAAGTCCTGGGATGAGAAGAAAGAGATCTACCGCATCTCGAACAAGATCGTGCGCACAGCGAACATGACGCAGTCGGCGGTTGGCGACAAGCATGGGCGCTGGACGACCGTGATTGCAGCCGCAATCCTGATTTTCGAGTAGGGGACAGGTTACAGGGGACAGGTTACAGGGG
>CAYNPS010000220.1:0-5694 GCA_964399125.1 uncultured Terriglobales bacterium | reverse complement strand
CGAATGGTTTTAATCGTTTGCGCCACGCTCAATCCCGTGGTGCCGGGCAAATAATAATCGAGAAGGATAGCGTCGTAATGAGAAGTAATTACCATGGCCAGGGCCTGCTCGGCAGTGTAGGCAAGATCGCAATCGAAGCCACTGACGGCAAGCACCTTCTGGCGCATGAGGTTGAGCATTTTATTGTCATCAATGCTGAGAACTCTGGGACGTTGGCTCATCATTTCCCAGACATCCTCTCACACCAGAGTCGATTCCATTGACTCCAAAGTTACCCTACTTAGTTCCTCTTAACCCTGCGGGAAATTCTGAGAGGACTTGTTCCGACCGCAAAAAAGCTGCCGGTAAAACCGGATATGAATGATGAAATTCAGCGATAAAACACGCCGAGGATGGCTCCAAAGATCGCGTGCGTTACGAAGACAGCCACTGGGGTGCTTACTCCGTAGTTACGTCCCATGAAGCCGGGCGGCTCCAGCATGCGACTTGAGGTCGGACCATGGGTCTCGCTGGCCATGCGTGGATGAATCCCAGGTAGCGCCTGCCAGCCGATCACACAAATGAACAACGCATGGCAGATTCCGATCATTGCTCCTCGGTACCAGCTTGGACCGCCTAGAATGTTCATTGCGATCACATAAAAGAATGAGAACGCCCATCCGATGACGATATGCAGACCGATCCCGAATGCACGCGCCCGATCACGATCTGGCGTAAACGCTGCGCCCAGGATCAGAGGCAGGTTAAGCCGGGTGAAGCCAAGCCCTTGCGCGATGCTCTCCGTAACCACCAGAGCGAGGCTGGCGACGAAGCCCCAGAAGATCCAATGTCCCCAGTGGATCTGCATCATGCTGCCTTCTCCTGCTTCGATTCGCGTGCTCGGCGTTCCGCAATGGTGAGCGCGGTATTGATAAGTCCGATATGGGTGAAGCCTTGCGGGAAATTTCCGAGAATTTCGCCGGTTTGGGGATCTATCTCTTCCCCATAGAGTCCGAGGTCGTTGGCATATTGGAGGACTCGACGAAACTCTTCCTGGGCTTCCTCCAGCGTGCCGCCGCCCAGTGCCAGGAACTCTGCTGCCCAGAAGCAACAAATTCCGAACGCGCCTTCTCCCGGGCTTAGACCATCGCGGTAGCGATAGAGCAAACCCGGACCGGCGCCAAGCTCTTCGCGAATCCGTGAGTAGGTACTCTGCATGCGAGGTGAATCCGCCGGAGCGAATCCATGCTTCGCAAAGAGGAGCAAACTCGAGTCCACTTCCCTGCCTTCATAGACCGCGGTATAGGTCTGCAGTTCTTCATTCCAGCCACGACTCTCGATTTGATCTCTAATCTGGTTGCATGTCTGCTTAACTCGGTCGTAATCGAGATCTTTCAGCAATCCATCGTCATGCAGACGAAGCAATTGGTTCATCGCTACCCAGCACATGAGTTTGGAGTGGGTGTGGTGGGTGTCAGGAGTGCGTGGCTCCCAAATGCCCTTGTCAGGAAGCGTCCAGTGTTTGCGAACGTATTCGCCGAGACCGCGCAGAACCGTTGCGCTGGCACGATCAATGGTTTTCTCGGCTTCATCGAGCTGAGCGGTGGCAGAGATTACTTCTCCATATACGTCGAGCTGTAATTGATCACGCGCGCCATTGCCTATGCGCACCGGACGCGAATTGCGGTATCCCTTCCATTCGTTCAATTCGCGCTCGCGATGCGCGCGCAATCCGTAGACGCTGTACATGACTGAAAGGCGGGGTTGTGTGAGGTGGGTCGAGTGGAGCAGCCATTCGATGAACGCTTCAGCTTCTTCGTGATAGCCGAGCCCGAACAACGCGGTCGCGGTCATCGAAGCATCGCGCAGCCAACAGTAGCGATAATCCCAATTCAGATCTCCGCCGACTCGCTCCGGCAGTGATGCAGTCGGCGCGGCAACCATCGCCCCCGATGGAGCAAAGTTGAGCAGCTTCAGCGCCAGAGCGCTGCGCACAACCTGTTCCCGAAATGGTCCATCGTAAGCGCAGCGTCCAGACCACCGCTGCCACCATTGGATCGTCTGCTGTAACGAGTCGTCGGACCATTTGCCCAGCGGCGAGAGCACGGCAGGCCCGTGCTCCATGAAAACCATCGAGCAGTACCTGCGGTCTCCTGCCCTAAGAACGTCGTTACAGATTGCATGGTGATCATGAAACTGCCAATCCAGATCGCTGCGAAACCAAACTGCGCCGCCACGAAACTCGACGCGAATTCCGAGAGCGCGACTGTGAGTCCATCGGCAGGAGCAGCTTCCGTACTTCGGAGCAGGAGCATAGACACTATCGAGTCGAATCTCGCCGGCTACGCATTCCACGATGCGCAGCACCTCGCGATCTGCAACCATATGCTGTTGCTGATATGAGGTGTCGTAAACCGGCATGCAGTCGATTACACGCAGTATTCCCGTTTTGGTCTGAAATTCAGTTTCAAGGACATTCGTTCCGGGAAGGTACCGGCGGCTTGCTCCGAACTCACCGGCCGGCGCAATGCGCCAGAAACCGCCTTTTTCGGTGTCAAGAATAGCGGCAAAAAGTGAGGGGCTGTCGAACCAGGGCCAGCAGAGCCAGTCTAGCGAGCCGTAGCGGGAAATCAGAGCTGCGGAACGGCAATCGCCAATGATACCGTAATCGTTCAGTCGAAGTGCAACATCGCTACCGTAAAGCATTCCCTTTTCGGTGTGGCGATACACACACCTGTTTAGGGGATGCAAAAGGCGACAGCTCCTGTTGGCTCACGCCAGAGTTGCCGTCGCCTCGTTCCTGCTGTTGATGAATGGCTACCTTTCTTTCTGATTCGTAACCTGCAAATCGTCCGTCACCGAGAACACGCCGGGCACCTGATTCGCCGCGAGCTTGGCTTGCGTATCGTCGCCCTGATTGTCGACGAAACCTTTCAGGGTTACGTGACCGTTATCGACAATCACATGGATCGATCCCACGGCTCCCATAAAGTAGCGATAGAGATCCCCCTGACGAGAGATCGCGCGCGCCACTTCCAACCGGATGCGATCGTCATTCGGTGAAGGCGGCAGCACCTTGATCTGGTTGTTGACCTTGTTCACGCCTTCGATGTGCTTCACAGCATTCTCCGCGTCACTTTTCAAGGTTGGCCGCGTCACCGAGCCGAGCAGCGTAACCGTGTCTCCGTTCACCGAGAACTCCAGATCGTCAAAGATGGAGTAGTAGGGCAGCATCACAAGCTCATGGCGAACTTCTTTTGCAATACGATCCTGGTCCGCATTTGGGCCTGGTCGCATCGCCAATTGACTGTTTCCTGTATTACCGCTCGACTGTGCCTGAGCAAATGACAGTCCACAGAGCAGCAGGAAAGTTAAAACTAATCTCATAGTCTTGCCTCCCACAAATCTTTCATCACTTTTCCCAGCTATATAGATGCCTCGCTGCCTTGCGCCGATGCGTATGCAACGCACACTTCGCGCCGCAACTTCGCTTCTGTAGCGGTGTTGCGCGTCATGGCAGAACCGCCTGCATGCGATCAGACAGTCTCGACCTGCGGCTGCACTTCACCCGCTTGGCAACACTCCGCAGTATCGTGTGGCAGGCTGATCGGCTCTCCAGCACTCCTGCATTTGCCAAGACGGCGACTCGGGTTCTATCTTGGAGGTGCTGTTGCAGGCCCAATCTGGTTCTGGATCAAGGAGAGATCGGCAAATGGAAACGAAGCCGGCGCAGAATATTCAGGACACTTTCCTAAACACTGCTCGTAAGGACAAGTCTCCGATCACTATTTACTTGATGAGTGGAGTTAAGCTGAGCGGGCGCATCCGCTCCTTCGACAAGTATTCGGTCGTTCTGGAGACCAATAGCCAGGAGCAGCTCATCTTTAAACATGCGATATCTACCGTAGTGATCGCCCGCGGACCGCATCACATGGAACGCCCGGGAGCAGAGCATCGCCCGCCGGCTTCTGAACGACAGCCCGCTGCAGCAGCTCACCCTGAAACTGCTCCGGGTACGGCCGCCTCCGAAGGCTGAGCTGCTAGAAGTTCATCGTGGCCAGAAGTCCGTCTTTTACGAATCGAGATGGCACAGGCGCAGGGCGCGCCGAACGCGCCTTTCTCGTCGGCATCGATCTGCGCACAAAGCGCAGCTCTGGTCCACCTCCACACGCGAAACTGGCAAGACAAGCGTCAGAAATTACGCAAGGGAGCGATGGGGAATCCTCTGCGGAGGGCGATCGCAGAGCACGGCCTGACCTTGAAGCATTCACGGCGGAAGAATCAATGGCGGAGTTCCGCGAGCTTGCTACCAGCGCCGGAGCAGAAGTCGTCGGAGAGGTCGTACAGCGACGCGACAAGCTCGATCCCGCAACGCTGATCGGGCGCGGCAAGCTGGAAGAAATTCACGGCGCAGTTGCGGGGTCGCTGGCCGATGTCGTTCTCTTTGACCACGACCTTTCTCCATCGCAGCAACGCAACATTGAACGCGAGCTGGACGCTCGGGTGATCGATCGCACGCAGCTTATCCTCGACATTTTCGCGCGACATGCACGCACGCGCGAAGGTCAACTTCAGGTTGAGCTGGCACAGCTCGAATATCTATTGCCGCGTCTTGCGGGACGCGGCGTAGAGATGTCGCAGCTTGGAGGCGGCATCGGGACGCGCGGTCCTGGCGAAACGCAGCTCGAAACCGATCGCCGCAAAATTTATCGTCGCATGCGGCACGTTCAGCAGCAGCTTGAAAACGTGCGACGCATTCGCGCGCAGCAACGCCAGCGCCGCGAATCAGTGCCAGTCGAAACTGTCGCCCTGGTTGGCTACACGAACGCAGGGAAATCGACACTCTTCAATGCGCTCACGAGGGCGGGAGTGTTGGCGTCCTCACGCATGTTCGCCACCCTCGATCCCACCTTGCGCTCCATCGCGCTGCCCTCGAAACGCAGAGTCCTGCTGTCCGACACAGTAGGATTCATTCGCAACCTCCCGCACACGCTCGTGACCTCATTTCGCGCTACTCTCGAAGAGGTACAACGGGCATCTCTGGTTCTGCACGTCTCGGATGCAACCAGCCCAAACTGCGCCGAGCAGCAAGAGCAAGTTGAGAGAGTTCTGGCAGAGCTGGAAGCTCAAGATAAACCAACTATCCGCGTATTGAATAAGATCGATCTTCTTTCAAGCGAGGAGCGGGAATCGCTTCCCGCCGGCGAGAACATCGTTCAGGTCTCGGCAGTCCAAGGAACTGGACTTGAGAACCTGGTCCAGCGAATCGACCTGATGTTAACTGCCGATCCCGTGAGCACCGTTCCTCTCAGCATTCCTCAGAGCGAGGGCAAGGTGCTGGCCATGATCGAAGCTCGCGGGAAAATCCTGAATCGGGAATACAAGCAGGACCGCGTGGAACTCACGGTAGAAGGCCCAGAGTCGTTGCTGCGGAGACTAAAGGAGTTTCGGATTGAGAAGAAGTCACCTCCTCACGCAACCTATGCGGATCCAAAAGCCATCGCCGAGCGTCACAAACTACCCAGCAGGACGCGACGAGACGAGACTTAAAATTCACACATTCTGCTTCAGCGACCACTTCGGTAACCTCATGCCAGGCCGAACCCAAAACGGAACACCGCAAACGTTGCTCATCGATGCCGATGACACGCTTTGGGAGAACAACATCTACTTCGAACGTGCGATCGCCGATTTCATCTCTTTCCTCAATCATCG
>CAYNPS010000219.1:0-5698 GCA_964399125.1 uncultured Terriglobales bacterium | reverse complement strand
TCTAGCACCGTCATATGAGGAAAAAGCGCGAGGTCCTGGAACACGTACGCGATCTTACGGGTTTGAGGCACGTGGTTGACGCCGCCGGCTGAATCGAAAACGGCGGTCCCGTTAAGGGAAACCCTACCGTCGTCGGGCGTCCTGATTCCAGCAATGCAGTCGAGTACTGACGTCTTGCCGGCGCCGGAATGACCAAACAACACGGTGAATCCCGCCGCTGCTTCGAACTTGCAGTCCAGTTGAAATAAAGGTGAGAGTCGTAGCCGGATTTCAGTGTGCAGGATGTTCAAGCGTTGCGCGGACTCGACCACCAGTTTGAACTTCTTCGATTCAAGGCGTAGACGAGCGCCAGGGTGGCAAACGAAAAGATTAGCAGGACTGCGGATGTCCGCGCCGCGAGCGCATAATCGAGCGCCTGCACCTCATCGTAAATAGCGATCGATACAGTCTGCGTGACTCCGGGAATGTTGCCCCCCACCATCAGTACCACGCCAAATTCTCCGATGGTGTGGGCGAAGCTGAGGACAGCGCCCGTAATTACGCCGGCTTTCGCGATCGGAAGAATAATGGTGCGGAAGATTCGCTTTCGCGATGCGCCCAGAACTGCTGCGGCATCGATGAGCTTGCGGTCTACAGACTCAAAAGCGTTCACCATCGGCTGCACCGCGAACGGCAGGCTGTACAGAACCGAGGCAATCACCAATCCAGCAAATGAAAAGGCAAGCCGCGCGGAGAAGATGGCTTCTGCAAATCGGCCTAGTGGACTTCTCGGCCCTAATGCCAGCAGCATGTAATAGCCGAGCACAGTTGGAGGCAGGACAAGCGGCAGTGCGACGACGGCTTCAACCAGGAACTTCCATCGCCAGCGCGAAAACGCGATCCAGTACGCGATCGGAATGCCAGCTGCGAGGAGGATGATGCAGACAATCGCTGCCAAACGCAGGCTCAGCCAAATCGCCGGCCAGTTCATCGCGCAGGCTCCGCTGGAGAAAATCCGTATTGCTGGAGGAGGGAAGCGATCTCGTTCGTTTTCATGTAGTCAAGAAACTCTTGTGCAAGCCTCTTGTGCTGCGAGCTCTTGAGGATTACTTCGGCTTGCTGCAGTGGTGGATATAGATCTTGCGGAACGATGAAGTACTTGCCGCGATCTCTCATGGCAGGAGCAAGCACGAGCGAAAGGGCAACAATGCCGACATCTGCATTGCCGGACTCGACGAATTGGGCGGTCTGTGCGATGTTCTCGCCGAAGACCAGCTTGGAGTAAAGACTGTCCCACAGATTCGCAGTTCGGAGCGCAGCTTCGGCAGCTCGTCCGTAAGGAGCATGCGTGGGATTTGCGATCGCAATCTTTCCCACGCTGTGCTCGGTGAGTACGGCCATGCCTTTGCTTACGTCAATGTTGGCGTTTTTTGGACTCCAGAGAGCAATCTTGCCCGAGGCGTAACGGTGCAGCGATCCGGGTTCGATTAGTCCCGCGGTTTGCAATCTCGTCGGATAATCCACATCGGCAGAAAAGAAGAGATCGTAGGGCGCGCCATTTTGAATTTGTGTGAAGAAGTTCCCCGACGATCCGAACGACAGCTTCACTGTGCCTCCAAACTGCCTCTCGAATCGCGCTGCTATTTCGGTCATCACCGGTTCTAAGTCAGCCGCCGTGGCGATCGTGAGCGTTTGCTGAGCAAAGCTCGATAGTGTGATCAGCAGAAACGCCAATGAGCTGAGAAGATACCTCATCGTGTCTGAATCAGAGTTATAGGCGAATTGAGACGATCCGAAAAGAACAGTCTATACGATTCAGGCTGGATTTCGCCGTTCTCTATTCCGGTACGACGATCATTACTTCGGTTGATTTGATAAGCGCCGCCGCGACCATGCCTTTTTCCAAGCGCATCTCCCGAGCCGCGTCGGCGGTAATTATGGACGTAATCTTCTGGTCGCCGATGCCCAAAGTTATTTGGGCCAGGAGCCCATCGACTCTTACGTCCATAATTCGGCCAATCAGTTGATTGCGTCCGCTGATTCGACGAAAGCTCTGGCGTCGTTTCGGAATGGCACCGTGTTTGCGCACGGAGGCCAGATATTTGTCCACTTCGGATTCCGGGACGCGATGATGGCCGCCTGCAGTCAGAACAGTTTTCAGCTTGCCACGATAGATCCACTGTTTGATCGCGGGATAGCTGATCCCGAGCACCTGTGCCGCATCGCGGGGAGTGTAGAGCTTCATTGGGTAGCTCCTAAGCTGCTAAGCTCCTAAGCTTCTGTGACAAAGCACAGCCATGACGAAATCCTCTGGTGGCGAAGGTGGCAATCTGCATTTCAACAATTGTAGATGGCCCCCGCGATTAGGGATCGTGCGTTGATGCTGGACTGGAGAGGAGGTTCGAATCATCGATCCTTCAGGCGAAACACGAACTTCAATCCCGACCAGACCTCGTCCACCGCACAGACCTTCACGTCTACCAGACCAGTTCTCAGTCCCAGTTCACGGACGATGTTTTCGTCAAGATCTGTCTTGATGCCTGAAGACTTCTTTGGCCATGAAATCCAGGCCATCCCATTCGGCTTGATCGCGCTTTTCAGTTTGGGAAAGCTGCGAGTCAGATCGCTTCGACTAGTCGTGAACAGATGTACAAAATCGTGGTCGGTGCCGAGCTTGGGAGCAAGTTGGAATGCTCCCGCTTTCTGCAGCTCCGATTCATAGCCATTGGGATTACCGGAAAACCACACTTTATCTCCCGGTTTGATACCGAGCTTCTTGTACAGCGACGTGCCTGAATAACCTGCCGTCTTCATGGGCCTCAATGTAGAGATTGGCTTGTTCGCTATACTGCAGGTTTGAGCCTTCCAGCGCAAGCAGAGATTCCATATGGCGCTCGTTATCCGTTCCTCTGATATCCATGCCGCGGGCTGCTATACGACTACGCCCATTCGTAAAGGCTCACTGGTTGTGGAATACACCGGCCCGCGCATCACTCCGGAGAAGGCGGACGACATCTACGACGGCCGCTCCACCACTTATCTGTTCGGACTGCGCAACGGAAAACAAGTGATCGACGGCCATGGGACCGCCATGTTCATCAATCATTCCTGCGATCCTAACTGCGAGACCGACGAGATCGACGGTCGCGTCTGGATTATTGCATTGCGCGACATCAAAGCCGGAGAAGAACTCACCTACGACTACAAACTTTACGATGGAGCGGAAGACGATCCCGCACCATGCTCTTGTGGTTCGCCGAAGTGCCGCGGGACTATGTACTCGGAAGAGGAGATCAGACGTCAGAAGAAACTGAAGCGCGCCAGAGAATCTGCCTGAAGCTTCTCGTTACCTGGGTTGAATTGTAAGCCGATGCTCGGCGGCTGCGTTCACGGCCGCTTCTGTAAACGGAAACTGAAAGCTGGAATCGTTGTACCAGGCAGAGAACTGGTCTTTGTAATGTGGACTAAGCAAGTGTCCGGACTGACCGATCACAATATTCAGCGTCGAGTGATCAAGGTTTGAGAAATCGACAGTCAAACGCTCGGATGGACCGAAGTCGCTTCCGACCTGCTTCACAGTACTTCCGCTGCCCGACTGCCAGTGTGATCCGGTGCCGCTGAAGTATTTCAGAATAGGAATTGCTCCGAACACCGGATGCTGCACCTCCACCGGAAATTGCTTGCCCCAATGCCAGCGTCGTAAATCTTTAGGCGCACGATCTGAATCGACTGCCTTCTGCACCGCCGCGACGAGGACCTCGTCATACGAGTTGTAGCCCTGCGGAAGCCATCGCGGAGGACGATGCGTGACGATATTCTCGAGCGCCGGCCCAGAGAGGCCCCAATCGTAGTTGTCGTAATCGCTGCCTAATTTGGGAAGCAGCAGCAGACGCATCAGATGGCGGCGGCTCCAGTACGCGATCGATGCGGCGGCGCTGTCCTTATCCATTCGGCCATCCCATCCGCGCATGATTTCGGCAGCCTGCCGCACACGCGGGGAGACGGTCTTGCTGTGGTCGATGGCGTAAACAAAACGATCAGAAAAGAAACGCTCCAGTTCGGACGTGACGTCCGTCTGGATGAAGAGCATGTCGGCGGCAGTGAACTGCTCGGCGCCCTTGAGAAGATGAAAGATGCGCGCGGTGCGATAGGGCGCCCACCAGATATTCGCCAGCAGATATCGATAGCCGTTCGGCGTGATGCGGCCATTAGCGGTGGCTAGAATTCCCGAAGGCGGATCGTAAACACTCGGGAGTTGATCGAAGGGAATGTAGCCAGTCCAATCATGCGCGGCATCCGCGCCAGATTGCGGCAGCAAACCATCTCCAGAGGCCCGAATTGGAATTTTTCCTGTTGCCTGATAGCCGATGTGTCCATTCGCGTCGGCATAGACAGCGTTCTGTGCCGGCGAGGCAAACTTCGAGAGCGCTGCGCGAAATTCCTGCCAGTTACGCGCTGCGTTTACTTCCAGGAACGGACTTGTGATGATGCTGGGATCGTAGATGGTCCACTGCAACGCGATCTGACGCGTTTCGCCTTTGAGTATAGGGGTGATGATCGGGCCGTGCCGAGTGACGACCACGTCGAACACATCGTCAGCCTGGCCTTTTACGTGAATAACCTCATGCGACTTCTGCGGCGCCTGCCAGCCCTGTGGTGTTGCGACTTTTCCTGCGTCATCGAATTGCTCGATGAAAAGGTCCTGAACATCTGGACCGAGGTTCGTGAATCCCCACGCAATCCGGCGGTTATGTCCAGCGATTACGAAGGGCAGACCCGGCAGCGTGACACCAGCCACGTCGAAGTCCTGGCCATCGCCTTTGGTGAGATGAGCTTCGTACCAGAGATCAGGAATCGAGTGAGCAAGATGCATGTCATTTGAGAGCAGAGGCCGTCCGCTGACGGTGTGTTCTCCCGAAACAACCCAATTATTCGAACCTGGTACGCACCCCTCGCATGTTGATGGCTGGAATAGAGCGAGCACCGAAGAAGTCTGCGTCGGAACGCGATCTTCCTCATCCTCGTTACTGGAACCGTTTTTCGGCGCACTCTGCTCCTCGAGCGACGGCTTCGCCTGCTGCGCGGGAGGCAGATCGCGCCATGAAGTCGAGGGATAGAGATCGGCAATTTCTTGCGAATTCAGATGGCGAATCACAGCCTCGCGCTTGAGTTCCAGCGGATATTGGGTGTTGAGCATCTGGCTCATGTTTGCGCCCAGCAGCATGGAATCGCTTACAGTCCAAGGAGCGGGCGAGTAGCGAAGCAGACGAAACTCCAAGGGCAGCCGATCGCGCGTGCGCTCGATAAAGGTATTCACGCCATTGGCGTAAACCTCAAGGTAATGGCGCTGTTGCGGATCAAGCGCGTCGGCAGCCCGCTGGCACGCTTCGCGAAACTGAAGATATCGCTGTTGACGATCGTGCTTCAACAACGCCGGGCCAAAGATCTCGGCGAGATCGCCGGCCGCGTAGCGCCGCGTGGCGTCCATTTGCCATAGGCGGTCCTGCGCAGTAACGAATCCCTGGGCATAAAAGAGGTCGTCAAAGGAGGCCGCGCGAATGTGCGGCACACCGTGCTTGTCCCGAATGACTGTTACCGGACCAGACAGCCCAGTCAGGACGATGTTGCCGTCCACCTGTGGCAGCTCGTGTCGCGCAATCGAGTAAACGTATCCGGCAACAGCGACAACGGCAAGAATAATGAGGGTCAGTCCAGCTGC
>CAYNPS010000218.1:0-5743 GCA_964399125.1 uncultured Terriglobales bacterium | reverse complement strand
TTTCCAGATTGATGGTTGGAGGAATTTGGGAATGATGTATGGCAACGAGCGAAGCGGCGACTCCTGCGGCTCCGCATGCACCTTGTGGATGCCCAATTTGGGACTTCAGGGCCGACATTGGGGTCGAGTGCGCATGTTCTCCCAAAGCCAGCTTGAGCGCACGTGTTTCGATGCGATCGTTGAGCTGAGTTGAGGTTCCATGGAGGTTCACGTAATCGACATCCGCTGGATCAATGCGGGCTTCTTTCATCGCGAGTGTGATCGCGCGGGCAGGCTCCTCGCCGCATTCGGCCAGACGAACGCGATGAAACGCTTCGCAGGTAGATCCGTAGCCTGCAATTTCCGCATAGATTCGCGCTCCGCGGGCGCGAGCGTGATCATAGTCCTCGAGCACAAACATCCACGCGCCTTCTGCCACGACAAAACCATCGCGATCTTGAGAAAAAGGCCGGGAACCTCGTTCGGGATCGTGGTTCCAGGAGGGCGTCATGATCTTCATGAGACAGAAGCCCTTCATGATCCCTGGCGCTAGCGGCACATCGACTCCGCCCGCAAGCAGCACGGGAAGGGTTCCAAATTGGATCTGCCGAAGAGCATAGCCGAGGGCATCGGTCGAAGACGTACAGCCGGTTGTAAATACATGGCTGAAACCGCGAAATCCGAAGCGCATGCTCACTTCGCTGGAGAGCGTCCCCATCGTGCCGCTGGGAATGCTAAAGAGGCTGGCTTGCTTTACAGTTCCCTGGAAGTAATGACGGTACTGCTCTTCGCTGAACTCCTGCGCGCCTCCGCCGCTGCCCAGCATCACGCCAAAATCGCGCTTTTCTTCGAGCGACATGGATTCCAAATTGAAACCGGCGTCACGAATAGCTTCATCCGAGGCTGCGATGGCGAGAGGTACGGCGCGAGAAACGTGCTTACGTTCACGAAGGTCGATCCAGGCGAACTCGTCGAAGTCGCTAATTTCGCCGGCGATCTGCACCGGCAAATTGCTCGTATCGAAACGTGAGATCCGTTTTACACCGCTTTTGCCAGCAAGAATCGCGCGGCAAAATGCTTCTTTGCCGATTCCATTTGGGCTTACAACTCCCATCCCAGTGATCACAGCCCGATTTGCCATTGGCTCGAAACCTCAACCGCGATTGTATGCCGGGGGATAATGCGGTGCCGGGAACGGGCGGATTTCGACTCTGCCGCGGGAGGAAAGCGCAGAGGGTGAGCTTCAAACGCTTGGTGGAAAACGGTCAGCGCAGATCTTAATGCGCTGTGTGGGCCAGGGCATGCTTGTACCACTCGACCGTGCGTCGTAATCCCTCTTCGAAGTTCACTGTCGGCTCGTAGCCAAAGGCATCTTTGGCGCGCGAGATATCGGCCAGCGAGTGCTTCACGTCTCCGGCTCTCGATTCTGCATACCGAGGTTTTTCCGAGTATCCGATGATTCCGGCAAGCAAGCGGAATGTTTCATTTAGGGAATATCGGCTTCCTGTAGCGACGTTGAATACCTTTCCGCAGACTTTCTGAGCTGGAGCTGCACACGCCAGGAGGTTAGCGTTTACGGCATTCTCGACGTAAGTGAAATCTCGACTTTGTTCTCCATCGCCGAAGATGGTGCAAGTCTCTCCAGAAAGCATTTGTGAAATAAATCGCGCAAGCACTCCAGAGTACTGGGACGTAGGATCCTGATGAGGTCCAAAGATGTTGAAGTAGCGAAGCGAGACCGTTTCCAGTCCGTATACGCTGTAGAACGAGCTCAGGTAAAACTCGCCCGTAAGTTTTTGCACCGCATACGGAGAAATCGGATTGGGCGGCATGCTTTCCTGCTTCGGCAGCATCGGGGTGTCTCCGTAGGCGGCGGAGGATGCGGCATAGACAACGCGCTTGACTTTGGCATCTCGCGCCGCAAGCAGCAAATTGAGAGTGCCATTGATATTTGCCTGGTGGCTCTTCAGCGGATCCGCTACGGATCTGGGGACCGATGCAAGCGCGGCTTGATGGAGAATGTAATCCGCGCCCTGGCACATTTCAGCGACATCGTCGGCATCCAGCAAATCAATTTCGCGGAATTCAACGCTTCGTTCCAAGCCGGAAAGGTTTTCGCGCTTGCCGGTCTCGAAATTATCGAAACCGCGCACCGTTTCTCCGCGCCGAACGAGTTCACGCGCGAGATTGGACCCAATAAAGCCGGCAATTCCGGTGATTAGATAAGTAGCCATAACAGGAATCCATTGTATGGGACTCCTGTTCCTAATGCTCCATGAAGACGAAGTCTGGCGCAGCGGTGAGCTTGCCGCGCTTGATTTACCTCAGTATTCGCTGCGAATTCCCAAGACTCGGAAATCATTCAGGAACGACTTGACGACAAACACAACACGATTGTTGCTGTGAGGATCGGGAGGGCGGAGAAAGAAGCCCTCATCGGCGACAAATGGGAGGGAGTTGTGAACGATTCCTTCAGTAATCTCCCCGTCTTTAAAACGGATCTTGATCCATAAACCTTCGATTTGAGGATTTCGCTCGAAGAACTTTACCTCGACGTAGTCAGTACGGCCTTCTAACGTTTTTACAAAAAAGAGCGCCTTGGCACTATGCAGATCAACGACGCGCTTGCCGCCCTCTGCCAATTCGAGAGCGACCTGAGGAGGCAGCGTGCTCCCGATTGCTCCTGCGGCGAGGGGGTCAAATGATTGAAGATTTTCCAAATAGCCCTTGATGAGCGAGCCATCGGCTAGATGTGCAACAACCTTGAGGTCATCCCGGTTGCCTGTCGGCATGTGCAACAGCTTACCTCAAGCCAGTTCGAGTCTCCGATAACCGATTTGAGCCGGGGGGAACGATTTGGTACTGCTTGATTTTGTACAGCAGTGCCTTGTAGCTGATATTCAGACGGGCCGCAGCAAGTTTGCGATTCCAATTGGTCGCAGTTAATGCCTGCTCAATAGCGCGCAACTCGGCTTCATCTTTCAGACTGCGTACAAGCGATTTCAATCCGCCTTCGGGCGCTCCAGCCGAAGTTCCGTTCGGCGAATCGGGAGCACCGCCGAGTCCTTTGCTCTTGGCTTCGAGCTCGGAAATTGCCATGTCTTCGTCCTGCAGCACGAGATAGCGCTTTACGAAGTTGCCCAACTCGCGGAGATTACCGGGCCAGTGATATTGCACGCAGGCTCGCAACAGGCGTTCAGAGTACGCAAGCGGCGGGTGAGCGTAGCGTTCGGACAATCGATTCATGAAGTGCTTCAAGAGCAGCGGAATCTCTTCGCGGCGCTCGCGGAGCGGCGGAATTTGCATCGTGAAAGCATTCAGGCGGTAATACAGATCTTCGCGCAGCGTCTTATTGGCAATTGCTTCCTGAATATTGATATTGGTTGCGGCAAGGACGCGAACGTCAACGGTGATGTTCGACCGGCTGCCGAGCCGCGAAAACGATCCGTCTTGAAGCACGTGCAGCAGTTTCGCTTGCAGGGGAGTGCTCATTTCGCCGATTTCATCCATCAGGATGGTGCCTTTGTTGCAGAGCTCGAATTTTCCCGGTTTGGGACGACTCGCGCCGGTGAATGCACCCGCTTCGTAGCCGAAGAGCTCGCTTTCGAGAAGTTCGGCGGGAAGGGCAGCGCAGTTCACCTTCAGCAACGGACGATGCGCGCGAATCGACATCTTATGAATCAATCGCGCCAGAATTTCCTTGCCTACCCCGCTCTCGCCCAACAACAGCACCGGCACGTCAACCTTCGCTACGAGCGATACCTGCGCGCGAATCTGCTTCATCTGCGGGCTGGCGGCGAGGAAGAACAGATCATCTTCCAGGTTCTCGACCTCGACATCGTCGGAAACCGAGTACTGCTGCAAATCTTGCTTCGATTTTTCCTTCTTGTCTTGCTCGAGGCAGCGCTTCAGAACGGCATCAAGTTCGGACTTGTAAAACGGCTTAGTAACGTAGTCGAGCGCGCCGAGCTTAATTGCCTGCACCACTGTGCTCGTGTCGCTTACGCAGGAAAGGACAACAATCTTCTGATCCGGACGAACCTTCTTGCATTCTTCGATCGTCTGCAGCCCATTCATGCTGGGCATCGCCATATCAAGAAGGATGAGACTGGGGCTCAAACCTTCGCGCACACGTTTTACAGCCTCAAATCCACTGTTGGCGGTTTCGACGGCGTAGTTATCCACCTCGAGCAGAGTCTTCGTATACCGAAGCATGCTCGGTTCATCATCGACAATCAGAATGGTGGGATTTGCACTCATTGTTGTTCTTTCGTCCTCATTGGAAGCAGCAATGAAAAGGTGCTGCCGTTACCTGCTTCACTCTCGACCCAAATCTTGCCGCCGTGCGCTTCAATCAAACGTCGCGCGATGGCCAGTCCGAGACCCATGCCGTGGGAGTCGGATGTCTGCTGCAACCTGAGAAACTCGTTGAAAATTTCCTGATGATACTCCGCCGGTATGCCTGGCCCATTATCCGAAATACTGATGCGAACCGCGTTAGGTTGGGAATTGCTCGATACGCGCCGCTCAGTCGTAATTGGAAGACTCTGACGAAACGTGCGGCGTTCCCACAGGTATGCTGACGTACTCGCTCGAACATTGCCGCCGACCGGCGTGAATTTCACTGCGTTATCGATGAGATTGGAGATCACATGCTGCAATTTGAGCTGATCGAAAAGAATCGGCTTCAAGCTGCTGTCCGGGCGAAACTCCCAGTGGAGTCGTTTCTGCTCGAAGCGGCTCGACCAGTGCTCCAGCACTTCGGCAACACATTCGTTCACGTCGCCGAGTTCCTTGCCAATGCGAATCTTGCCCGACTCCAGCGCACTGAATGCAAGAAAGTCCTGGACGAAGCGCTGCAGACGCAGCCCGCTTTGCTTCATCTCTTCCAAGACTTTTCTCTGCTGCTCATTGAGTGGACCCAATAGTTGGCCGAGCAGCAGATCGGTGTAGCCAGTCATCACCGAGAGCGGAGTTTTCAGCTCGTGCGCGGCAGACGCCAACGCAATCGTGCGCCGGAAAATGTCCTGCTTTAAAGAATCTTCGATTTCAAGACGCGTGGCAGACGAATTCGTACCAGCGATTGCCTGACCAGGGGAACTAGACACGCTCTTCTCCGTTTCCGGCGGGAAATCCGCGATGACCGGGAACTGCTTTGAATTGTCATTAAACGAGGGTTTGCTCAGGGCCGAGGGAGGAGTTTAGCCCACGAAGGTGTCACTCTCGTTAAAGCTACTCGGCTAACAGTATCGCAAGTTTTTGCAATTCTCAAGATAAGTTTTGCAGAAAAGTGGTGGAAATGGCTGAAACTACTGGGCGTAATCGCAGATGGTTACCATAGCGGGTGGGATTGGTGACTGCGATCAGGCATCCCCCAAGTTTGAAGAGGCTGCCTGCGCGAGGAAATCGTAGCTGTGGATTGCTGCCGCAATCCCGATTTTTCCTGTTTCGGGGTCGTTCTGAACGCGCACAACTTTGCCTTTGCAGGAAACCTGGATAGCCGCCGTCCGGGTCAACTCCGGAGGAAGCGTCATTGTGAACTCGATTTCCGAGTTCTCTTTTATTTCGCAATTCACGTAAAAGAACACGCCACTCGCACTCACATCACGAGTTTTTGCGTGCACTGTAGCGTCCGATCCGGGAAGCCGCAACCAAACCGGCATTTCCAATGGAAATCTGGGGAGTACGCGCTTCTCTTCTGCCAAGGGTAAGATCCTGTTCCTGAGATTTTCGCGTTCTGAAATCAATCCGAGCGGCATATCGA
>CAYNPS010000217.1:2853-5750 GCA_964399125.1 uncultured Terriglobales bacterium | reverse complement strand
CCAGCTCATACGGTCCCGGTCCGGATGCCAATTCGGGATAGCCGACGAACCAGCTTGTGCTGTGTCCGGGCATATCGAATTCGGGCATCACGCGGATGCCGCGATCGCGTGCGTATGCGATCAGCTCTTTGATTTCTTCCTGCGTGTAGTAGAGGCCGTTCGATCCCATCTCGTGCAGTTTTGGGAATTTCTTACTTTCGATTCGGAACGCCTGATACTCGCTCAGATGGAAGTGCAGGACATTCATCTTCACGGCTTCCATCCCGTCGAGCGTGCGCTTCACGACATCCATCGGCATCCAGTGACGGCAGGCATCGAGCAGCAGGCCGCGCCAGGGAAATCGAGGTGCATCCTCGATGTGGACGGCGGGCGCGGCGAATCCCTTCGGGCCAGGCTCGACCAACTGCAACAGCGTTTGCAGTCCGTGGATGACGCCGAGAGGATTCGGCGCGGTGAGTTTTGCGCCGGAGTCGGTGACGTCGAGCACGTAAGACTCGTCTTCGCCCAGCTTCTGGACTTTTTCGCCAGGATGCTCGCAATGAATTGAGATAGTCGCCTTGCCTTCATCTCCAGACTGGTAGCGCAGCGGAATGCCGGTTGCGCGTGAAAGATGATCGACGAAGCGAACAGCGGCAGAGTGAACGCGAGGATCGTCAGCGCCTGTAATGGAAATCGTGAGCGCCTGGCTGATGAGCCATTGTCCCGCAGCCGGCTGAATCTTCGCAGGCACAGGCATGAGGTTCCAGGGCAGGCCTTGTTGAGTGGTTGTCGGTTGTTGAGCGAACAGCAGGGCCGCAGGCAGAAGAAACAGCACGCAGAGGAATTTCATCGGGAGAAAGGTTAACAGAACCGCAGGCGGTAGCCGGTGGGTCGAAGCTGGCCAAATGGCCGGCTCCGATTGCAACGATGAAGCTGGGCAGCGAGGTTAATCGCAGCCGCAAACAAGCGACTGCCCCACCGCCTACCTCCACCCCAGCAACCGCAACACCGGCGCTTGCTGGGGACCCCGGACCGGCGCCGGTTCTGCTGTCGCGCGCCGTCACTTACTGCATGAGCAGTGAACTCCATCCGCACCGACCTTCTCCTGGTGCGTGGGATGGCGATTGTAGGTCCACTCTTTCCAGCCGACGTTCATTTCCTTCGCTAAGAATCCTTGCTTTGCCAACTGCAAAGCTGCTTTGGCTGAGAGCTGTCAATCGTGGCTCCAGCAGTAAGTCACGATTTCTTTGTCTTTGGGAAGATCGGAGGCGATCTTGTCGATTCCCGAATCGGGAACGAGCCGGGCGCCTGGGATATGCCCGCTGTTGAAGGCTTCGCGGCCGCGGGTGTCGAGGAGCACAAAATCGAACTTGCCGCTGCCCTCCACGGCTTTGAGCACGTCGTTGCGCTGCTTTTCGGCGTGTAACTTGTGCGCGAAATACTCGGCGTTTCTGCGGACATCGTCGGGGGTGAAGCTCATGCGAGGACCTCCTGCAACGCTATGGTAACCCGCCAACTCTGGCGCATGTGGATATTGCTTTTCTGCCGAAACAGGCGAATCATAGGCCCAGCGACGCATCCAAAAGAACGTGAGCACTTGCGGGTGCCCGCTTCGTCCCGAGGCTCTTATGAAGTACTTCCGCTTACTTTGTTGCCTGCTGATGCTGGGGTCTCTACTCGCCTATGGTCAAGTGACCATCAATACGCCAGAGAAGACAACCTCGAAGCCCCCAGCCAAGCCGAATGAATTGCCGCCGGAGTTGCAGGGACGTCCACCGCTATCGAAGCAGACTCGCATTGAACTGATTCGCACTTTGCAGGCAGAGTTTGGATTTGCCAAGAAGCTTTTTCCCAAAGGCGATAAGGGACTACAACTGACCAGCTCGGGGCAAATCTCGCCCGACGATCAATCCATCATGATGCAGGTAGCCAGCAATGGGCCTGCAGCGAAGCCGGGCGACAAGCTGCAGATCACCGATGTTGTGATCAAGGGCAGCGAGATCGTATTCGACATCAACGGAGGATCAAAGCGCAAAGGGCATTGGTATGACCACATCGAGGTCGGCGGGAACGGCGGCTTGGTGCCGGTCCATCAGGAGAAGGGAGCAGCCAATCCGGGGTGCACGCTGGCTTTGGTCTTCCCGAAATACGTCCCGGAGATGACAACGGCTGACGTCAAGAAGCTGCTTGAGCCGGTGATTGATTTTTCTGTGAAGTCGCCGACGCAAGCGTACATCGACACACTTCCGCCGAAGTTGAAGACCTCAATCGAGAACCATCAGGTGCTGGTGGGAATGAGCAAAGAGATGGTGATCGATGCGCTTGGGCGTCCGCCAAAGCGCATTCGCGAGTCGCAGGACAATGTCGATTACGAAGAGTGGATCTACGGCGAGCCGCCGGGTGATGTCCAGTTCATTCGCTTCGTCAACGAAGAAGTAGCTCGCGTGGAGCACAGCCAAGTCGGCGGCGAAACAACGGTTAAGACTGCGCGCGAGGTGAAGGTAAACGCTGTGACCGGCGCAGCGACCATGATCGATCCAAACGCGCCGCAGACGGTTGCTTCGGCGCAACCCGAAGAGGCTCCACAGCCTGTCCAAGCCAAGAAGCCGCCGAAGGCTCCTACCCTACGTCGTGCGGGCGAGCAGCCAGAAGACCAGAAAGCCGCAGCCAGCATGCCGGGTGAGCTTGGTTCGAAGCCGATTCCGCCAGGCGGATCGACACAGGAGCCGGAGTGGGGAACGAAACCTGCGCAGACGGCGGGTACGGCACAGACGGGGACTGCGCAGAATCCGCAGAGTCCAACGACTAATTCTCCGGATGCGCCATTGCCCGGGGCAGGATCGTTGCCGCCAGTCGATCCGAAATAGAAGCTGTAATTCGGACCGGCGGCCGCCCTCGGCCGGGTGTTTGGTAAATCG
>CAYNPS010000217.1:0-2753 GCA_964399125.1 uncultured Terriglobales bacterium | reverse complement strand
CTTCACGTACAATGAAAATGTAATTTCCTTTCTGGAGTCATCGAAAACACATGGCAAAGATCGCCAAGACAGCCGACCGTAAGAAGGTCATGGATACATCCAAGAGCACGGATTGCCCCAAGTGCGGCAAGCCGACCCGCATCGTAAAGCGGGTGAAAGACCGCGAGCGCGGCGTGGGCGGAGGAGTCTTCATCTCCTGCTCGGCGTGCGAGTTCTACGAAAAGCTGTAGCGGAATTTCAGGATTGGATCAGGCCGGCCTTGTGCCGGCCATTTCCATTTCTGCGCTGCGCAGTGCCGAACTTAGCTCGCGGATGATTGCGGCTGCGGCCTCGTTTCGGTTCGGGGCAGAAAGGATCGGGCGTCCGACAACGATATGCGATGCTCCTGCCTGGATAGCTGCCGTGGGTGTCGCCACGCGAGCTTGATCGCCTGGATCTGCTCCTGCGGGCCGGATGCCTGGAGTCACAATCGCCATCTCCGGACCGAGGGCTGATCGCGCTTTCTTGGACTCCTTGGGCGAGGTCACGATCCCGTCGCAGCCTGACGATTTCGCCAGCATGGCCAGGTGCAGGACCTGATCGGGAATAGAACTCTGCACGCCAGATTGTCGGAGGTCTTCCTCTGCGAAGCTGGTTAGGACAGTGACAGCAAGAATGGTTAAAGGCTGCGGAGCTGGCCTCGCTGCTTCAGCCGCCGCCGCCAGCATCTTTCTTCCTCCCGCAGCATGAACCGTCAGCATAGTCACGCCCAGCTCGGAAGCAGACTTCACCGCTCCCGCGACCGTGTTTGGGATGTCGTGGAGTTTGAGATCGAGGAAAACCTTACGTCCCGAGCTGACCAACTCCGAAACGATTCTTGGCCCTTCGGCTGTGAAGAGCTGAAGACCGACCTTATAGAAAGAAACCGAATCACCCAGCTCATACACGATCTCCTGGGCATCGATCGCGGTGGGGACATCTAAGGCGACGATCAGCCGATCTTTTGGGGAGGTCACGCTGGCATTCTATCGCGAAAATCGGTGCCATCCGCTCATGGGGCGTAGGCTAAGAAGTTGATTGCAGACGGGCGGCAGTGCAGGAGCAGTCTTGCTCTTGCGGGACGGACGATGCCAACGTGAGCATGGCTACTGTTCGGGAAAGTGGCACCCTACTGTCAGGATCCGGATTCGCTGCTCTTCTCCCTGCCGTAGTTCCGGGTGGGCGACGGGATCTATCCTAAGTTGTTCTGGAAAAACTGATTTTGTGGCGAATCCCTGCAATTTCCCTGCAGGTTCCCTGGTCAATTGCAGATCGCCTGTGTTTATGCGGGTCTTGCGATGAAAAATTTTTTTGCGGGAATTTTTTCCCTGCAAGATTCCGTGCGCAGGGAAATTCGGTTAGCGCGGCTCCGACAAGGTTGGGGTGGAGCGGAGGCCGAACCTCGAAGCTCCACCCTCGGGTTTCGCACGACACTACGGCTGATTCGATGTACAAGTACGGAGTCTTCTTGGGGGACTATCGAGGGGAGGTCAGCATTGCCAGATCGGAGGTCGATTCTGGCGTTTCGACTAAGTCTAGTCGGACCTTGGCTAGTCCGCGGCCGCTCATTTTAAGTATCCTGGCGGCGCTGTAAGAGAGGTCAATGATTCGATCCGTTGGTACGGGGCCGCGGTCGTTGATTCGGACTAAGACCCAGCGGTGGTTGCGAAGGTTCGTGACCTTTACCCAAGTGCCCAGCGGCAGGGTGCGGTGGGCGGCGGTGAGCTCGTACATGTCGTAGGGCTCTCCGCTGGCGGTCGGTCTGCCTTCGAAGTAAGCGCCGTACCAGGACGCCGTGCCCACGTCGAAGGGCCTGGCGCGATGCGGACGCTTTGGTTTGTGTACCTCCGTGCGCTGACTCGGCTGAGCGTTTGGAGTAATCTCATGATCAGATCGAGTAGGCGCAGACGCAGCCATCGAGCCGGAGACAAATGCTCCGACCGCGATGGTGTTGAGCACGATTTTGTGTACGCGTTTCACCTTAAACTCCCGAATCAATTCTCTCCGATTCGCCTGCAGTAATTATAAGAAAACAAAGAGGCTGCCGTTACTTTTTATTTTCGAAGGCGAAAATAACTGTTGCATTTTTGCATCAGTTGTGATCATTTTTCGGGCCGTCAGACGGTGGGGACGCTCCGAACTTAGAGCCGTCTGGCTGCCTCGAGAGTTGCACCTGCAATGATCCAAAATAGGAAGCTTTAGTCAGCCTGTTTTGTTATATTTGCGTTTCCATGAGCGAAGATCCGCCGAAGGTCGTCCTGACCATTGCCGGTTTTGACCCATCCTCCGGGGCCGGGATCACGGCGGACTTGAAGACCATCGCAGCCCATCATCTTTATGGGATTGCCTGCATCACCGCCCTCACAGTCCAAAGCACCCAAGGGGTCCGGCGGGTTCAGCCGTTGGATCCGAAGCTGGTTCGGGAGACTTTGGACACTCTGATCTCGGACTTCCGGCCCGCCGCCGTGAAGATCGGAATGCTCGGAACCGGCGAAGTGGCCGGGGTGGTCGCCGACTTCCTGAGATCGTCTTCTCTGGGAAACGTCGTTCTCGATCCAATTTTGCGATCCTCGTCGGGCGCGAGCCTGCTCGATTCGTCTGCTTTCAGCAGCGTCCGAAATCGTCTTCTGGCTGAGGTTGACGTGATTACTCCGAATCTCGAAGAGGCTGGATTGCTTGCCGAGATGAAAGTGCATGACCTTGACTCGGCAAAAGAAGCAGCCAAAAAGCTCGTG
>CAYNPS010000216.1:0-5807 GCA_964399125.1 uncultured Terriglobales bacterium | reverse complement strand
ACTCGTTGCACATTCGGCAGCAATTTCTGCAATGCGGGACGGAGATCCGAAACCAACGCCACATCCACGCGAACGTTCTTGTTGATCTCCGCCGGATCGATTTCGATATGAATCTTCTTGGCTTTCGGCGCGTAAGTCTTGAGTGTGCCGGTCACGCGATCGTCGAAGCGCATGCCGAAGGCGAGGAGCAGATCGGCCTCTTGGATCGCGTGATTTACCCACGCCTCACCATGCATGCCCATCATGCCCAGGTTCAGCGGATGCGATGCCGGGAAGCCGCCGATCCCGAGCAGTGTCATTGCCACAGGCATGCTCGCGCGCTCGGCAAACTCGCGCAGCTCTTCCATCGCGTTGGAAAGCAGAATGCCGTGTCCCGCAAGAATCACAGGACGCTTTGCAGAATTGATGAGCTCGAGCGCTGCGGCGTACTGCTCTGGACCAGAATGGGACTTCCCTTCCGCTACCGGAAGTGGCTTGTAGCTCGCCATGTCGAACTCGCACGAGTTCTGCTGCGCGTCTTTCGTGATATCGACCAAAACCGGCCCGGGACGGCCGCTGCGAGCAACGTAAAAGGCCTCGCGCAGCGTGGGTGCGATGTCTTCAGCGCGTTTCACCAGATAGTTGTGCTTGGTGATCGGGAGCGTGATGCCGGTGATATCAGTTTCCTGAAAAGCATCGGTACCAAGGAACTTGCTGCCGACTTGGCCGGTGATACAGACGATGGGAGACGAGTCCATTGCCGCCGTGGCAATGCCTGTGACCATGTTGGTCGCGCCCGGACCTGAGGTCGCCATCGCTACGCCAACTCGTCCACTGGCTCGAGCATATCCATCCGCCATGTGCGTCGCCCCTTGCTCGTGGCGAACCAGAACGTGATGGATCTGCGGATACTGGCACAGCGCGTCGTAGGCTGGAAGGATTGCGCCGCCCGGATATCCGAAGACGTGCTTTACCTCTTCGGCGATCAGGCATTCCCAAATAATCTGCGCACCGGTTCTCATTTGCTCGCTCCTTCCTTAGATCGTCACTGCTCCGCGTGCAGCCGACGAAACCTGGCTCGCGTACTTGGCCATTACTCCGGTCGGATATCGCGGCTGCGGAGCCTTCCACGCAGCCAACCGCTGTCTCATTTCGGAATCGGAAATCTCGACTCGCAACTCGCGTTTAGCAATATCAAAGACGATCTGGTCGCCTTCGCGTACCGCCGCGATCGGCCCACCCACCATCGCCTCCGGGGCCACGTGTCCCGCCATGAATCCATGCGTTGCTCCGGAAAAGCGGCCGTCGGTAAGCAGCGCAACCGAGTCGCCCAGTCCGGCTCCGACGATTGCCGCTGTAACAGCCAGCATCTCCCGCATGCCTGGTCCGCCCTTCGGACCTTCATAACGAATGACGATTACGTCGCCTGCTTTAATCTTCCCATTTTGAACCGCCGCAAAGGCCTGCTCTTCGCCGTCGAAAACACGCGCCGGTCCCGCATGGTGCTTAAATTCGTGCCCCGCCACCTTCACCACGCAACCTTCTGGAGCGAGATTGCCTTTGAGAATGACCAGACCGCCGGTCGCTTTCAGCGGATTGTCTGCTGGTCTAACCACTTCCTGGTCGGGAGTCTCGACCGCGCGCTTCCCTTCTTCTCCAATGGTTTTGCCTGTGACAGTGAGAACATCGGGCTTCAGAATGCCGGCTTCGAGCAAACGTCGCGCGACGAGCGGAGTTCCGCCGGCTTCGAACAGGTCTGTTGCCACAAATCGTCCGCCGGGCTTGAGATCGGCAATGAGTGGAACGCGCGCGCTGATACGTTCGAAATCGTCGATGACGAAAGGCACGCCTGCAGTGTGTGCAATCGCGAGTAGATGAAGGACTGCATTGGTCGAGCCCCCCGTTGCGGCGACGCTGGCGACCGCATTCTCGAAAGCAGCGCGGGTGAGAATCTGCTTGGGCAGCCGCTGTGCTTTCGCCAAGTCCATCACGAGTCTTCCTGTGGCCTCACCTTGGCGCAGCTTTCCCGGATGCGTTGCCGGGATTCCTCCGCTTCCCATTTCGGCAATCCCGAGGAACTCACATACCATAGCCATTGTGTTCGCGGTGAACTGACCACCGCACGCCCCTGCTCCGGGACAGGCGCGATCTTCGATTTCTTTGAGTTCCGAATCGGAGAGCTTGCCTCGGCTGTGCGCGCCGACGGCTTCAAAAACGTCCTGGATCGTGACATTTCGGCCGTGAAACTTTCCTGGCGCGATCGAGCCACCATAGAGGACGACGGACGGCAGATTCAGACGAGCAACGGCCATCACTGCGCCCGGGATCGTCTTATCGCAGCCGACCAGGACTACGAGTCCATCAAAATGATTTCCCCGCGCAACCAACTCGATGGAGTCGGCAATGACTTCGCGGCTTACTAGTGAAGTCCGCATGCCTTCCGCGCCCATTGTGATGCCGTCGGAGATCGAGACCGTGTTGAACTCCATCGGCGTACCACTAGCCTGGCGCACTCCGCGCTTGACTGCTGCCGCAAGCTCCCGGAGATGGAAGTTGCATGGACCGATCTCGGTCCAGGTGTTAGCAATGCCGATGATTGGCTTGCGCAGGTCTTCGTCGGTAAAACCTACCGCCTTGAACATGGCGCGCGCCGGCGAACGGCTTGGTCCGTCAGTAATCGCTGCGCTGTTCCGTTTTGGATCGCTCATCTGAAAGCTCGGTCTCTTCCCTGCCCTGAAATGTTTAAGGCCATCATCTGTTTCGATGATGGCCTTGAATCTTTTCTCCTGCCGCCGGCCATCATCCTGTGCGGACGGTACTAAGCAGGACTGTGAGGAGTCGAATGCCTACTACGACGCCGTTGGTCGCGACAGTGCCTGTGTACGAACTGAACTCTGGGGCTGCGTTCACCGGAAATCGCCTCCTGCTTCAATGTCGAAGACTATAAATAGGACTTATACAAATGTCAACAGTATAAGCGGCTTCAGTGTTTGAAGCGCCGATTCAGTTTTCTAATGATCTGCATCGGAAGAATCAATTGGATGAATAGCTGCCGAAGCCTGTAAATCTAGTTGGTATCAGGCGCAGTGTCGCGAGGCGCCGATCTTCTACTCAGGCGGATGAATGCAGCAAGGCTTGTATGATCCCCGGTTTGAGCACGACGCCTGCGGCGTAGGCTTTGTCGCCCGCGTCTGCGGCACGCCCTCACGCGAGATCGTCGAGATGGGTCTCGAGGCCCTTTCCCGCCTCGCCCATCGTGGAGCGGTCGCGGCCGATGGCCGCAGCGGAGATGGCGCCGGGATCACCACTTCCATTCCTCGGAGCTTACTTCAGCGTTCCCTAACCGAAGCCGGCCTGGACGTTTCTGCTGATACGCCGCTTGCAGTCGGAATGGTGTTCTTCGAGTCCGACGAGCTGCCTGGAGCTGCCGATGAGCTGCGCGCCGCGATTGAGGCTCAGGAGTTAAGGTTCCTGTGTTGGCGCGAGGTGCCGGTGAATCCGGAAGCGCTAGGACACACCGCGCTCGCATCGATGCCTGTGATTCGTCAGGCTCTGATCGGTGCCCAGCCAGAAGTAAGTCAAAACGAGTTTGAATCTCGTCTTCATCGTGCCCGCAAGCAATTTGAACGTGCAGGCCTGAAGAGCTACGTAGCTTCGCTCTCCTCGCGCACGATCGTTTACAAGGCGCTCTGCGCCGGCGGACATCTGCGCGAGTTTTACCTCGACCTGCAGAATCCTGAGTTTGAAAGCTCGTTCGTCCTCTTCCACCAGCGCTACGCGACCAATACTCATCCTTCCTGGTGGCTGGCGCAGCCATTCCGATTGATCGCCCACAATGGCGAGATCAACACCATCGACGCCAACCGCGCCTGGATGAAGGCGCGCGAGACCGAGCTTCCTGCTGAGTTCTTGCCTCTGCTCCGTGAAGGTGCATCAGATTCTTCTCATTTCGACGAAGCCGCCGAAGCGCTTCTACGCAGCGGACGCGATCTGCTGCACAGTATGGCGATGCTAGTGGTGCCCGCATGGCAGGCGCATCCAGCGTTTCAGGAGCTGGCGTGCTTCTATCGCGAACATGCTGCATTGATGGAACCTTGGGATGGCCCGGCGGCGATGGCTTTCGCCGACGGCCGCTATGTAGGCGCTGCGCTCGACCGCAACGGACTGCGTCCAATGCGCTACAAGATCACGAACGACGGCCTAGTCATCGCTGGATCCGAAGTGGGACTGTTCGACCTTGACGACGACCGCGTGGAAGTAAAAGGGCGCCTTGGTCCCGGACAGATGATCGCCGTCGA
The DNA here is from genome assembly GCA_964399125.1 of uncultured Terriglobales bacterium. Taxonomy (GTDB): domain Bacteria; phylum Acidobacteriota; class Terriglobia; order Terriglobales; family Acidobacteriaceae; genus Gp1-AA112. The sequence continues at coordinate 1,530 of CAYNPS010000216.1, read as the reverse complement.
TCTCGAACGCCACGAAATTCTTGACGTCGAACGCCTCAAGCAGCATTTACTGCGCGCGACTTCCGAGACGCGCTCGCACGTGATCGCCGTAGAGAAAGCTCCGGCGCGGATGCTCGAAGCACCGACCGAGCAGACGCATGCGTTGCTCGGCTACACGCGTGAAGATCTGAAGCTGGTAATCGCTCCAATGGCACGCGACGGCAAAGAAGCCGTATGGTCGATGGGCGACGACACTCCCGTTTCGGCACTCGCGCGCGTACCGCGCTCCCTCTACACCTTCTTCCGCCAGCGCTTCGCGCAGGTGACGAATCCCCCGATCGATCCGCTCCGCGAAGACCTCATGATGTCGCTGCGAACCGTGCTGGGCCGTAGACCAAAGCTCTGCGGAGATGATTCGAGCGCTCCGGTAACGCTTCTCGAACTGAGCTCGCCGGTGGTCAGCGAGGAGGAACTTGAAGGTATTCGTTCCCAGTCCGTGCTGCAGATCGCCGAGATCGAGTGCGTCTGTCCGGAATCCAGCTCACTCGCTGGCGCGATCGAAGAGATTTGTCGTCTCGCCGAAGCAGCAGTAAAAACTGGCACAGAACTACTGGTGCTCTCCGATACGACCGCGAGCCCAAGCGCTCCGCCGATCCCTATGGCGATGGTTGTCGGCGCTGTGCACCATCACCTGATCAACACCGGCCTGCGTACGCATTGCGATCTGATCGCAGAATGCGGTGATTGTTGGGACGTTCATCACGCAGCCGTACTCATCGGGTACGGCGCTGGCGCCGTGTGCCCCTGGCTGGCACTACGCACCTGCGAGACTCCGCACAAGCTGCTCGAGGGCTTCAAGAACGGTCTGAAGAAGATCATGTCGAAGCTGGGCATCTCCGATGTTGCTAGCTACCGTGGCGGTCAGTTCTTCGAAACCATTGGCTTCGACGACGAACTCATCAATCGTTGCTTCGCCGGCACGCCGAATCTTCGCGGCAAAGTAGGATTCGAAACTGTTCAGCAGGAACTAGCCCGTCGTGTGCAGTCCCTTGCCACCGACACAAAAGAAGTGCTCCAAGACTACGGCTACATCCGTTATCGCAAAGCCGATCGTGCCGACCAGCATGGATGGGCTCCGCCGGTAGTACGCGCGATGCAGACCGCCGTAGGCGTCGCTCGCAAAGCCGATGCATCGCTTACCGAGAGCGCATGGAGCGAGTTCTCTCGCCATGCCGACACGCTGAAACCACATAATCTGCGCGATCTGCTCGAGTTCGTTCCCGTTCCGGAACGCGTTTCTCTCGATGAAGTCGAGCCTGCGACAGATATAGCCCGCCGGTTTGTAAGCAGCGCTATGTCCCTCGGTTCCATCAGCCCTGAGGCGCATCGCACGCTGTCGGAAGCGATGAACGTGCTCGGCGGCAAGTCGAATACCGGCGAAGGCGGTGAAGATCCTGATGTCTATCACGGCCACCGCGAAGCCAACAACAAAGTCAAGCAGGTGGCTTCAGGACGCTTCGGCGTCACGACCGAGTACCTGGTCAACGCCGA
>CAYNPS010000215.1:2652-5892 GCA_964399125.1 uncultured Terriglobales bacterium | reverse complement strand
ATTACCTGCTTCAGAGTGTGCGGGTCATATCCAAGAATCCATCCGTTGAACGGATCGAAGTCGCCATGGGACGCGAACGCGACATACACTGTGCCTCCTGCGAGCAGCAAACCGGCGCGCTGCAAATTGATGAGCGGATCGAGAACGACGTTCCCATTTCCGTCATTCCTGACACCGGCTCCGGGAACGGAAGCCTGAATCGCGACAGGTCCGCCGAACTTTTCCGCGCCGCTGGCGATGTCGAGCGCATGCAGGCGCTGGACGAAATTGCCGTTCTCTTTCGTTTTCGCAACTACGTAGAGCGTGCCACTGGAAGGATCGATAACGGGAGTGCCGGTAATTCCGATTTCGGGAGTGATATCTTCGTAAGCCTGTGGGAAGTCATCATCGGAAACGGTCGTGATCCCTGCGCCCGGATTGATGAAGCTGCGCTGCCACAAGGGGCTCGTTGTCGTTCCATCGGCATCGAAGGCATAGACGCTGTCATGCTCGGTGGCAACATAGACCACGTTGCGCGTTCCCTTTCCGGGAATCGATACGCCTGGCAGTAAGAGAGGCTGCGCGTACATCTGCCCGTCCACCGGAAACGAAAACAGCTTCCCAAATTGACTCGAGTTCACGTTTGCAGGCGTGAGTATTGTCTCGCTGACATTTGCGCCGGTACGCGCCACATCGTAATGATGAGTCAGAATGCTGACTGACGCGCCGGGTCCGGGCGGGGGCGGAGTGCCCGGGTTTCCTCCGGTATTGTTGGCAGAGGAAGATTTTCCAGAAGAAGTTCCGCCGCAGCCCGAGAGAAACAAGGCCGCCCAAATGAGAAGGGTTGCTGCCGGTAAGAATGCGCGCCGCAAGATACTGCTGCACATCGGGTGTACTCCAATGTTCTTCTCGTTGGAATAACCCGTTCTGGCCCGAGTTGTACCCCAGAGCACCTGCCGGACACCACAGATGAGAGTAGCTGGGCACCTCTCTTAAGCAATGACGCACTGAGCGTGGCACGTAGCTGACGTTGCGCCAATTATCAGCTGGTGCTGGCGACCTTTGCTGAAGCCGCGGTCCAGAGTTTTGCCAACTTTGCGAAACGCGGGTGAGAGCGGAGACAATCCCATTTGTGATCGAGCAAGAATGGGATGTGTACGTCGCGCTCATCGAATGCCTGCCAGAGCCAATCCAGCGCTTCCTCCTCCCGTCGTAAGCCCGCGAAAATCAAAGCCACATTGTACGGAGGCACGTATCGTTTCTCTTTTTGAGTAAGCAGAGTTTTAATGTGGGACTTTGCTTTGGTCACGTTCCCTGAAACCGCATAGATGTACCCAGCCAGCGACACGGCTTCTGAATTACCTCCGGAGAACTGCAATGCCTTTTCGCACGCGGAGAGCGCCTCTTCGTTAAGGCCTGGCTTTTCCAATGCCTTTGCCAGACACAGATGCGCAACCCAGAACCTGCCTTCCAGCTCGAGGGTTGAGCGGAATTGCGCAATCGCTTCGTGGACTCGCCCAGCATGGTAGAGAAATTGCCCAAACATCGTATTTGTGATCAGCGAAAAAGGATCAAGCAGGCGCGCCTGTTCGATTGCGGCCAGCGCCTCCTCGTGCCGGCCAACATTCGACAAGATGTGAGCAAGATAAAGATGTGCAAGAGCGTAATTGTGGTTGAGTGTGATCGCCTTCCGCGCCGAACGTTCTGCCGCGCGAAAATCCCAGTCGTACCAGAACTTTGCGGTTGCGTCAGACGTGTGAGCCTCGGCAGAGTTGGGATCAAGTCTGAGAGACGTGGCAATGGCCGATTTGGCCTCGGGAAACACAGTCGCAGGTTCTACATCGCTGCTGATCGGCATCACCATCAGGGTGTCTGCCAGTCCGGAATAAGCTGCGGTGAAATCGGAATCGCATTCCGTCGCTTTGCGAAAGTAGTCGGCGGCCTTGAGCAATTCGGGATATGTAATGCGTGCCCAGTGATATCGTCCGCGAAGATAATGGTCGTAGGCGTCCTGATTCGCCCGACGAGGGCTGCGAAGGTGATCCTGTTCCTCCGGAGTGAGTTGCAGGCGTACCTGCGCCGCGATGGCGGCGGCGATCTCGCCTTGAATGTCGAGCAGGCCTTGCGGAGAACGGTCAAAGTTCTCTGCCCATAAATGGATCTGATCACTCACGCGAATCAATTGCGCAGTCACGCGAATGCGCTCTGGCTCGCGACGCATGCTGCCCTCGAGAACGTAATCCACACCGAGCTCGACTCCGATTTCACGAATGGATTTTCTTGTATGTTTGTAGGCCATCGCCGAAGTGCGCGCGATCACTCCCATGCGCGATGGAGACATCTTTCCGAGAGAGGTTATGGTCTCTTCGGTTAATCCGTCGCTGAAATATTCCTGTCCGGGATCGCCGCTCAGATTCTCGAAGGGAAGAATCGCAAGCATAATGCGGGGCCTGGCAATCTCGGCGTCGCCTGCGGCCACGCCCTTTGTTGACGTTCTAAAACGGTAGCCCTTTCCCGGCACGGTTTCGATGTACTGCGGCCTGTCGGGGTCTTCTCCCAACGCGCGGCGAATCTTTCGGATTGCGGTATTGATCCCGTTATCCGCGTCGAAGAAAACATCTTTTCCCCAAAGTCGCTCGATGATCTCTTCCCGTCGCACCAGCTTTCCCCCTTCTCCGACCAGCAGGATGAGCAGGTCCATGGGAATGCGCTCGAGGCGAATCGGCTTACCGTTACGGGAGAGCTCATAACGGCCAAGGTCAGGGTGAAGGGGCCAAATTGGAAGCGTTCGGAGGGCATGCCTGAGGAGGAAGGATTGGCGACATTCTACATCCACTGGCCCGCGGGTCTAGGGGTTCTACAGACAATCTACAGACGCGCTCCATTGTGTGCTGATATGGGAAACGGCAAGATGCGGGCGAATGAGGGCGAGTTCGACGCGCCCAACACAATCGGAGGATCCATGAGATTTCGTACCATCGTCTTGCTGTTCTCTATTGCTTCGCTTTCTTCCGTTGCTGCTTTCTGCCAATCGGACGACAACGATGGCTGCAGCAACGCAACTCTCAATGGCGACTACGCCTTCAGAATCAGCGGGCAAATTATGCCGCCCACCGGTCCAACTCGCGAAGGAGTCGCGATGACTCATTTCGATGGAAATGGAAGCCTGAACCAGAAGGATTTCGTAATGTCCAACGGTGTGCCCGTAGGAGGACCCGGACAGATTGACTTTATCGGTGGGGAGACCGGCTCGTACAAAGT
>CAYNPS010000215.1:0-2552 GCA_964399125.1 uncultured Terriglobales bacterium | reverse complement strand
TCGTTTCGCAACTAAACGGGCCCGGCGGAGTGGTCCCGGTAGCGATTCACAGTGACGGAGAAAAGATGGGGGCTAGGTAGGAGGACTGATCGAAAGTTGAGGAGCCGATCGGCTCCTCAACTTCACGCATCATTGCGAGGCACGGCAGCAAGACGGCTGTAGGATCGCGATAGCATTTGCGGTATCTGTGATCGCGGCGCACAATCGTCTCCTGCGAGGTGCTTCGTGAACGCCCTGTCTTCGCCTCTGACATCCATCGAGGTCTGGCCTGAGCTGCATCTGGCTGACTGGGCGGATACGCGCGACACCTTACACATGTGGACACAGATTGTCGGCCACATCCGGATGGCTTTATCGCCGGCCGTGAATCACTGGTGGCATGTCACCCTTTATGTAACCTCGCGCGGGCTGACCACCTCGCCCATCCCCTACGCAGATCACACCTTTGAGATCCACTTTGATTTTCTTGATCATCGTTTGGTCATCGCGACCAGCCGCAACGGTTGGCGTGCATTCAAGCTGGAGCCAAAGTCGGTCGCCGATTTCTACAGCGAGCTGATGCGCTCTCTTGGCGAGCTGGGCATTCAGGTAAAGTTCCACAGCAAGCCGGACGAAGTTGCAGATCCGATTCCATTTCGGGAGGATCGCGTGCATCGTTCCTATGATCCGGAGTACGCGCGCCGATTTTGGACCGTGCTGGTTGCGACGGATTCAGTGTTGAAGGAGTTTCGCGGACGCTTCATCGGCAAGTGCAGTCCAGTTCACTTCTATTGGGGCAGCTTCGATCTTTGCTGCACGCGACTTTCAGGAAGGCGTGCACCGGAGCGTCCCGGCGCCGACGCGATGACGCGCGAAGCGTACTCGCACGAAGTGATCAGCGCAGGTTTCTGGCCAGGTAGTGGCGCCGTGACCGATGCCGCCTTCTACGCTTACGCCGCCCCTGAGCCGCAGGGCTTCCGCAGCGCGCGAATACTGCCCGCTTCGGCGAACTACAACGACGCATTCGGCGAATACATTCTGATGTACGAGGATGTCCGGCGTGCGCCCGATCCCAAGCAGGCGCTGCTCGATTTCCTGCAAAGCACATATGAGGCAGGCGCGACGCTCGGCGGCTGGGATCGAACGGCGCTCGAGCGGTAGTTTGAAGATTCAGGGACTCTCGCAGAGAGCCAAAATGGGATACCGCGGACCGTCGAAAATATCGGCATCTCACAGGAGCCGCACGGATAAAATGTTGTAAGGCTTATATGACAAAAGTTCAGCTCATCGAGCAAGAGATCAGGAAGTTGTCGCCCGAGGAGCTTGCACAACTTCGGGATTGGTTTCTTGAGTTAGACGCTGAGCAATGGGACAAGCAGCTTGAGCGCGATGCCGAGTCCGGCAAGTTAGAGAAGCTGTTTGATAAGTCAGTAGCTGATCATCGTGCCGGCAAGAGTCGCGAAATTTGAGGCACTTCGCGAGTCCTGACTTCTGGCAGTGCTTCGATAAGCTGCCACGCGATATTCAGCAACTGGCTCGATCGAACTTCCAGCTGCTGAAATCCAATCCACGCCATCCGTCGCTGCACTTCAAGAAGATAGGACAATACTGGTCTGTGCGCGTGGGGCTCGGATATCGAGCTCTGGGCCGTGAGATCGATGATGGCATTTTATGGGCATGGATTGGCTCCCACGGCGAGTACGACAGGATGCTTTCTTCCTAACTCGGTAGCTGGTCGCAAGGCGAACACAACCTATTTTTGCCGTCTTCGATTCAGCGTAGAATTTCTCGGTTCCGTCGTCCTTTATGAACTCGCAAGATCTCATCATCGAATCCCTGCCCGGTGCTCCTCGCGGTCAGGGCGTGCTTTGTCTGCGTGGTCCGCTGACGATGCAAAACGTTTCCCAATTTAAGACTGCAATCCAGCGACAGGAAGCGCCGAAGATGATCTTGGATCTCAGTGAGGTTCCGTATATCGATTCGATCGGATTGGGATCTCTCGTGACCACGTATGTCTCCCTGCAGAAGGCGGGGCGATTGATGGCATTGGTCGGCGTGAATGACCGTGTTGCAAACTTGTTTGAGATCACGCGAGTGCAAGATCTGTTCCTGACCTTTCCCAACCTCTGGGAAGCGATCGATGCCCTGGCTAGCGCCGGGCACGCATAGCTGCGTTTTGAGCACACGTTGTTGTCGCTACCCGCGAGAGGACTTTAGGCAACTTTAGCCAAATCAAAATCGCGGAGCCGACGGAGGAAGTGTCTTTCTTCAAACGAAAAGCCTCTCAAGCCGTCCAAGAGTAGGACAATTAATCCCAGGAGCTCACATCCGATGAGAGACCTGAAACTCACCATACGCCAACTTCGCAACAGCCCGGCATTCGCGATCACCGTCATTGTGACTCTCGCTCTCGGTATCGGCGCGAATACCGCCATCTTCTCGCTGGTGCAGGCCGTTCTGTTGCAGTCGCTGCCGGTGGCGAATCCGGCGAGTCTTTACCGCATCGGCGACACCGACAACTGCTGTGTGAATGGCGGCTACCAGAGTGACAACGGCGATTTCGATCTCTTTTC
>CAYNPS010000214.1:0-5902 GCA_964399125.1 uncultured Terriglobales bacterium | reverse complement strand
GAAAGGCTTTGGGCCTGCCCATCTATCAACTCTTGGGCGGAAAATTCCGCGACAAAGTGCGCATTTATTGCGACTCCGATATGGACGACCCGCTGGGGCCAGAGTCGGATCGAAAGCTTCCATGGATCAAGGATCAGGGCTTCACCGCCATGAAGATTGATCTTGATGATGCGACTGACCCCAATCGCTTCGATCGGGTGAACTGGACAGCCAACAACGCCGAAGTCGATCGCATGGTTCGCTGGGTCAAACATGTGCGCGAATCCATTCCCAAAGAAATGGAGCTTGCGTGCGACATGCACGGCCGCTACGACCTTGACACCGCAAAGAGAGTCGCAAAAGAACTCGAGCCTTTCCGCTTGCTCTGGCTGGAAGAGCCTGTCCCGCCAGAAAACATTGATGCCATGACTGACGTTCGACACTCAACGTCAACACCCATCGCTTGCGGAGAGAACTTATATATGCGATGGGGATATCGCGAGCTTCTGAACAAGAATGCGGTCGATATTATTCAGCCCGATATTCAGAAAGTGGGCGGCCTCTCAGAGGGTAGAAGAGTCGCCAACCTTGCGCAGACATATTACGTGCCAGTCGCGCCGCATTGCGTAGTATCACCGATTGGTGTGATGTCTACAGCTCACGTTTGTGCCTCGATTCCTAACTTTCTTGTGTGCGAATGGCACTGGATCAACTTCCCCGATCTTTGGAAGAACTGGGTGAAGGAGGGCGAAATCATCCAGAAGGGCTACGTCACCGTGAGTGATCAGCCTGGCATCGGCGTTGAGATGAATGAAGAAGTAGCGCGAAAAGCACAAATTCCGGGAACAACCTGGTTTGAAGCCAATAAAGCTTGACGAGAACATTGGAGCGAAATTCAACAATGAAGAAGAGAAGCAACCGGATAACCTACGCGATTTTATGTCTGGCTCTTGTTGCGGTATCAGCACAACCCGCGCGTGCGCAGCAAGGATTTTTTACTCGTGACGATGTCATCAAGTACACGCCGGATTGGCATGGCGATCGGTTTCCAGATGGCCGTCCCAAGGTGCCCGACGACATCTTGGATCGCATGAAGCGCGTGACACTTGAAGAAGCGTGGGCTGTACTTCAACAAAACAGCTTCATGCACCAGTATGAGGATGGTTGGTTATCCATTCATCCCGACAAGGTATTGGTTGGGCGTGCGCTCACGGCCACTTGGATGCCCGGCCGGCCCGATGTGCAAAAGTTACTCGAAGAAGAAGGCGCGAAGATGCATCGCGTCGGGGGTATGAACGCCTGGCCTGTCGACATGCTGCAGAAGCGCGATGTGTATACCTGTGATCACTTCGGACTGAAAGAGGCTGGGCCTTCGATCGGCGACAATGTCGGAAACGCGATCTATGCCAAATCGGGAAACGGCATTGTTTACGACGGTGCGGTGCGAGATATCAATGGTCTTGATGAGCTGCCGGACTTCGTTGCTTTTGTTCGTGCATACGATCCCTCGCACCACTATGGATCTCTGCGGACCGGCAGGCTTTTGAACTCCACGATGGTGAGCATCAACGCTCCCACTCGCATCGGTCATGTGATGGTGATGCCAGGCGACGTAGTGCTGGGGCGCAACGGCGGCGTCATCTTTATTCCGCCGCAATTGGCTGAGCAAGTAGTGAAATATTCAGAAGAAACTCATCTGCGCGATATGTTTGGACATCAACGGCTGCAAGAAGGCAAATACACCGCCGGCCAAATTGACGCCCGCTGGACTGATGCCATAGAGCAGGATTACTACCAATGGCTGAAGCAGAATGAAGACCATTTGCCGTTTCCCAAATCGCGAATCGAAGAAATCTTGAGAGAGCACAAAAAATCAAGCGCGGACTGAACGTAGGGTGAGCCTCGTGCTGAAATTTGTTGCTCAAAGGCGCGCTTTATGGCTTTAGAGCATTTTCAGTGTTGGTATAGACCGCTGCTCGGTCGGACGCGAGTTTTTATTCGGAGTGTTGAACTTAATCCTGGCGATGCTCTCAATCACCAGTCATCCTGAAGGCCCGCTTTTGGCCGAAGGATCTCCCGCAGTGCTTCAGGGCGAAAAGGCTCTGGCTTGGCTCTCACCAAAAAACCACGTCCATGGGCCAAGAGCCTGGAAAGCACAATCGAAACATTCCGGGAGATCCTTCCCTCAAAACCGGGGCCCCCGCCAAGCCGCTGTTGCTTGGCGGGGTGGAAGAGAAGCGCTTTAGGAAGACAGAGGTTGAAAGTGTCGGCGAGGGGACCGTGATTACTCCAGGTAGAACCCGTTCGGCGATACAGACATAGACCACACTAACTCGGAAACGCTATAGCGACACGCTAGCGAGGCTCGAGAATGAGCTTCTGCACGCGCCAATTAAGTAACTCCGCCACGTATAGTTCGTTCTCGGATGGGCAGGCTATCTCGTGAATCCAGCCGAACTGGCCGAGCTGTTTGCCGGATTTACCGAGTACTCCCAGCACCTTGCCTTCGAGTGTCATCTTATAAATCCTGCCTGGGAAGGCGTCGGAAGCATAGAGGACCTGATTCGGACCTGGAGTGATACAGATAGCCCAGGGCGCGCCCGGAGACATTGTGCCGTTTGCCTGCGTAGGTTTGTTGCCGATCGCTGGTTGGGCGTCCGGATCGACTGGAACGTCGATGGTGATCTGGCGCAGAAATTTTCCGTCCGTATCGAACACCTGGATTCGGCGATTGCCTCGATCTGCAACGTAGATGTGGTCTTGCGCATCGAGGGCAATACTGTGCGGAGTATTGAATTGTCCGGGCCCGTCACCTGGCTCGCCCCAGGACTTCACCCAGTTCCCATACTTGTCATACTTCGCAATTCGGGAATTTATGTATCCATCGCTGATGTAGCTATTTCCCGCATTGTCCCAGGCAATGTCTGTGACCTGCCGAAACATGCCGTCAATGGGCGGTAACGGCGGTTTGGGATGCTTCAACGGGCCAGTACCTTCGTCGGAAGCTTCTTGCTTCCGCCCGAATACCATCATGACTCGGCCCTGCGGATCGAACTCGATCACCATGTCGGAGCCTTTGTCTGCCACCCAAATGTTGTCGTGCCGATCGACCTTCACCGCGTGTGCGAAAGACCAGGCATACAGATGCCTGCCTATCTCACGAATAAATTTTCCGTCGGGTGCGAACTCCAGCAGTTGCGCTGCGGCTGCGCCGTAAGCCGGTCCGGTTGTTCCGCCGCGTGAAAATACGAAGACGTGTCCCTTCGAGTTAACTGCCACGCCTGCAACTTCGCCGAAATAGATATCGGGCGGGAGCTGCAAGACATCGGGGAGGGAGCGGTAATGGATCTGCGGCGATTGCTGCGCGGCGGCAACAACGGAGAGGAGAATGACGGTAAGAAGTGCGATCCTCATGCGACCTCCGGACTTCAGAATACTGCGCGCCAATATGACGAAATATGGGGACATCAATTTGGGTAAAACCGAAACGTTTTTCTAGAAATATGCCGATAGGCGGAACGCCTTCCTGAATTGGGAAGGCAGGAGAATACGTTGGCTGTCCCTACTTACTTCTTGGTCGTTTGTTCTCTGATTTATGGTGACCCTTCGTATGATTGGGCAACCATTACGGTGTAGCCGTCCGGATCGTGCAATTCCAATTCCCCTTTTGGCAAATACTCCGGATACCTGATCGCACTCACGTTCACCCCCATGCCGACGAGCTGCTGCCGCAATGCAACCAGGTCCGCAGCATACAGGTACAAAACCACAGGTTGCTCACCAACAGATTGCTCTTCGCTGCGCACGAGCATCAGGTTTGCCCCGGTTTTCCAATTCGGAGCGCCGGGCTGATACAGCCAGGCCCAAGCCATCGGCGGCGAATCGCGCGGAACATAATTTCCGATCTGAAAGCCGAGCAACTCGTAAAACTTAGCCGAGCACTCTACATCCGCCACGCGAATCATGGGCACCAGAGCATTGATTGGGGCGGCGCTTTGGGGCTGGACCGCTGCTTCGCTCATGGGCCAGTATCGTACCCGACTTTGTGTGGTATTTCAGCCAATCACTCTGGGCACTCTCGGCTTACTCGCCCGATTTGAATGAAACGAATTTAGCAAAGACGCAGCCCGCCTGAGGCGGGCTGCGCTGTTAATTGGCTACCAGCATCGACTCCTCCGATTCGAGTTCTACCCGGCCCTCTTGTTCCAGGGCCAGGAGCAGGCCCTGGAATTCGGCCATTGTCTCGGCCGGGTTTCGTTCTACAAAGCTCCTGGCTTCAAGCAGCGAAGCCTCGGGAAAGAACTTGCGATAGAGTTCGATCTTCTGAGACTCCGCCGCCTTTCCCAGATAGAGCTTGTAGTCGATTCGACCGGGACGCAGCAGCGCCGGGTCGAGCGCCTCGACCTTGTTCGTGGTCATCACGAACAGGACGTTTTCCGGCGCGCTGAACCCGTCGAGCACATTCAGCAGTCCCGACAGCGTGACGCCGAAGGGATCGACTGAAACGCGCTCTTCCTGCGTCTCGCCAGCCGTGCCGGAAGCGTCCGGACGCGCCTTCACCGAGTCCGTGCGCATGCAGTCGATATCCTCGAAGAGGATCATCGAGTTCTCGGGTACGTCGTTCACCGCCTTCTTCAGCGAGCGATCGCTGAAGTGAGTGAGGTTGACAACATAAACCGACATTCCAAAGCGCGACGCCAGCGCCGAGACCAGCGACGTCTTTCCCGTTCCGGGAGGACCGTAGAACAAGTAGCCGCGGTGATACGGCACTCCCAGATCGCGATAGCGCTTGCGCGAGGCACGGAACTTCTCAAGGTCCTGAATCAGGTGCTCTTTCTCACCGGGCTTCAGAATCACCGAGTCGAGCGAGCGCGGACTGTAGGCCGAAACGTAATCCCATCCGTCGTCGTAAACGTACAGATAGGAAGTGGCCTTCGTCTTCGCCGCGTGACACTGCGCGATCTCGGCAACGAACTTCCGCAAAACGTCCTGGTCTCGACCGATAGTTTGAAACGTGAGAGACTCCATACGGCGCGGAGTCCATCCCTTTGTCTCCTCACTGCGGTAGAACCAGACCCAGAACGGGCGTCCGGCGTACCAGAACCAGTGGCGTCCCGGAGCGGGAATGAGCGACATGCCCGAGCCGCGCAGTGTGGTGTCGAGATCGACATGGCGGATGCGCTTCACGAACTTCTGCTCACGCAGCCACTCCTTCACCCAGGCGAACGCGGCGTCATCGTCCTTCACCGTGATCACCATGGTGGTTTGACGCACCAGCCACGCCCACCATCGTCGCGGCAGCGCGCGCAGGTAGGCGGCAATGCCGCCAACGATCATCAGCAGCAATCCGCCGGAGGCAAACTGGTTTTGGCCGTTCAGCAATTCCTTCAACGTAAACATAACGTACTTGCTTTCTAATCCCGTTTAGGCACGGGCATGCTCGTCAACCACAGCCGCACAGCTACCGGTTCGGCTCGCCTGCGGTGGCCAGAATGCGGAGCAAAGCTCCGCCCTGCCGCTGGAATCAGCGGCCCGAAACGGCACAGCAGGGCAAGGCGAGAGACAGCGTCGGCAGCTTGCAGCTTATGTTTAGTTATTGCGAGGGGCGGTAATCCGGTTAGTACGGCCGGAATGACGCCCGATAGCACATTCGACGATCAAACCGCCAAATATGCCCGCGTTGCGTTTTGGGTTTCGATAGCAATGGGGCGTCCTTTCCTACGAAGATGTTTTTCAGGATGTCATGAAACTGCCATTTTGGCAAGAGGCAACACGATGCGGAAGACAAAATCAATCCGGAAATCCCGATACCAAAATGGGAGGAGCGCTCCCCGGCTTATTCATTTCCTTGGAGTGCCGGCGACTGCCAACGGTACTCCGAGCGTGCCGACGTTATTGGACTTCAAATCATAAATTCCGGCTC
>CAYNPS010000213.1:0-5903 GCA_964399125.1 uncultured Terriglobales bacterium | reverse complement strand
AAATCGCGAAATCCGAGTCAGTCACAGTCGATGCCAGGATCTGCGCTAGAACGCCCAGCGCAGCAGAGTCGCGCCGACTGTGAATCCAGCGCCAACGGACGCGAGCAACACGAGATCGCCTTTCTTGAGCTTGCCTTCATCCAAGGCCGTCTGCATGGCCAGGGGAATCGTTCCCGCAGTGGTGTTGCCGTATTCGCCGATGTTAATGATCACGCGATCCATCGGCATGCCGAGGCGTTCGGCTGTAGCTGTGATGATTCGCTTATTCGCTTGATGAGGAATGAAGGCGGCCAAGTCGGATCCTGTCAATCCGTTTCGCGTCAGAATCTTCTCGGAGACTTCAGCCATCTTCCGAACGGCATACTTGAAAACCGCGGCTCCGTCCTGATGAACGAAGTGCATCTTCTTGTCTACTGTTTCATGCGTCGCAGGATGCAGACTTCCGCCCGCCGGCATATTCAACGAACAAGCTCCAGAGCCATCGACTTCATGAATAAAGTCGATCAATCCTAAGTTGTCGCCGTCTGTAGCCGGCTCAAGAAGAACAGCTCCAGCTCCATCGCCAAAGATCACGCAGGTCGCACGATCGGTGTAGTCGATGATTGACGACATCACGTCCGCACCAATCACCAGCACCTTCTTATGCGATCCAGTCTGAATGAGCTGCGCTCCGCATTGCAGGGCGTAGACGAATCCTGAGCAGGCTGCTGAAAGATCGAATCCCCAAGCTCCCGGCGCGCCCAATTTGTTCTGGATGAGACAGGCCGTCGCGGGGAACACCATGTCTGGCGTGACGGTGCCCACGATGATGGCCTCGATCTCCGACGCCGCCACTCCAGCCTGAGCCAGCGCCTTGCGCGCCGCTTCACACGAGATGTCGGAAGTCGCCACGCCTTTGTCCACCAGATGCCGCTGCCGAATGCCCGTGCGCTCCTGGATCCACCGGTCGTTAGTCTCGACCATCTTTTCCAGGTCGGCATTGGTAAGAAGACGCGGTGGGACGTAGGTTCCGAGGGCGCTGATCTTGGCCCGCTGAAGCTGTTTCAAACTTGTCTCCGGTACTGAAAGCCAGCCGCCGGTGGACTTTGGAACGGCGGTGGCGAGGCTATTAGCCAGACACCGGGGAGCCCACTGCGCATGCACTGGCCCGTTACCGTTGCTTCCTTCCGGACCTGGCGGGGTTCACGAGATTACATCGCGTGGGACCCGGAGCCTGACAATTCGATATTAACATCCACTTTGGAACAGCAGAGAAAACCCGCAGTCGGTCCGCCTAAGGCGGAGCACTCGGCAGTGAAAAGAGGAATCAGCACTCAGCTAAAGCAAAAACAAGAAGGCTAGCCGGTAGCTTCTTTGCTGTTGCTTTTTCCCTTTGAGCCACTAAGCTTCGCGGCCCCGTAGCCTCTTTCAGCGCCGAATGTCGATCTCAGTGCGAATTCTTCGTTACCAAACGAAACGAGGAGAGCCACCGCGTCAACACCGGAGGTTCGGGTTTGCCAATCGGCCATTCGCCTGTGAGGGCGTACGCGTTCTCGCCGACGCAGTACACGCGTTCGCGATATTGGCGTCCGGTTTCGTTGCTCCCGGTTGACTCCAGTCCCGGGTTGCCGTCGATCTCTATCTCTTTCGTGCTTGCAAGCTCCTTTGAGCCAGGACCACGCGCTCTGTCTTTAAAGCTGGCTATGAACTTCCGACAACCAGGACGAAGTCCCGCATGAACTGCGGCCCCGAGGATCGGGCTCCATTGCCATCTATAGACAGTTACGTCGGAAGCCTGCATGTCCGGGTGAATGTCAGGCGCGAAAGGACCACTGATCGCGAAACCGCGGTCAGGATATTCATACTCCGTCCACTTCGCCGTTTTCGTCTTGTCGTTCTGCGCGACTAAGGCTGAAGACAAGATCATCAGAAGAAGCAAAAGAAGCCTCACGCTGTTCTCCTCGACACAGCGCACATGGTAACCGTGGCGCTTCGAATCCCCAACAACTGCTGACTGCCGGTTTGCCTATGCCATTGTCCTTGCTCTTGCCGCCGCTTTTGTCTGTGCCTTTGTTAGTAGCCTAGGAGCTTAGCGGCTTAGCAGCTATTTCTGGTTCTGTTGTTGCCGTTCGCTCCGCAGCTGCGTGGCTCCGTGGCTCCGTGGCTTCGTAGCTTTCGTCTTTGCTGACTGCCGATTGCCGAAAGCCGAGTGCGTATTTTTCTATGAAAGACGCGCGACTATCAGTGCCTTGGCTTCTTCGAGCGCGGCAATGGCTTCGGTTCGACTCACAGTTGGAAAGTCTTCAAGAAAGTCGTCCAGTGTCTTCCCGTGTTCCAGATAATCGAGAAGCGCCTGAAATGGCACCCGCGTATTTCGAAACACAGGTTCTCCGCCCAGGATATTGTCGTTTCTGACTATCACGCTCTCAGCCATGGGTGCTCCACGAATCTTCCATCGATTGTATTGCAACTAGTCAGAAAGCCATGCAGCCGAAACATATCCCGCGATCTGTGTCATGGTTTTGACTTTGGTTCTGCCTTAGCCGAATGCTGAGTGCCGACTGCCGACTGCTGAATGCTGAGTGCCGGTTTCCCGGCGTTAATGTTGTAGTGGCCCACACCGAACATGACGAAGAAATCCGAATCACCAGCGCGCGGACGGCGACGCGGACAGAACGGGAGTTCTACGAAGAAGACACGACGCAGGTCTAGCGACGATCTCCGGCGTAAATATGACTTCGCGTCGCTACCAGGAGGTGTTCGCGGAAAGTACGCCCAACGCGTCCGCGAGAGCAGCAATATCGTTCTGCTCGAACCGGACATCGCAAAAGCATTTCCTACCGAGACAGCAGTAAATGCCGCCCTGCGCGGTCTTCTCGATCGAAGCGCGACAAAGCGCCGAAATCCGTAAAATCCGTGCGATCCGTGTCGTGTGTTGCTGTTGGTGTTGGCTTAGCAGCTTAGAAGCTGAGCAGCTCAGCAGCTTTCTTTAGCTGGTAGCTGGCAGCTGGTATACTTTAACCCTACGCACTCTTCCGCCACCTAAGGCCGACGGCATTCTGCGCAGAGAAAGTAGCGCAAAGATGCCGGAACGCAAAGTCCTTCATTCCTGGAAAGACATTTCTAACTACACTGGCCGTGGCATTCGTACAATTCAGCGGTACGAAGTAACGCTTGGATTCCCCATTCGTCGGGTCGCCGGAACACCTCGCGCTGCCGTTTTTGCGTTTTCCGATGAGATCGATGCATGGCTGAGCAAAGCACCGAGCCGTGCCGCTGCGCCTGCCGTTACTTCGTTGTCTATACCAACAGCGGATGAAATTAAGCAACGAAGAGAATGGTTGGCAGTTGCCGCGAAAGCAAAGCGTAGTCGGGAGTGCGCACAGATCGCGTATGAACACTGCCAGCAACAGGCCAAGCGCGTACAGGAAATGACCGAACGGATGAATGCAGTCCGCTTGCTCCTGCAAAACCGAAGTGTCGGTATCGCGGCACCGGTAAGTGTGGGACAGCGCTCGTCCCCTGTACACCCGAACCAGCGTGACTCCGTGGCTTCGTAGCTTTGGTCGCTCGCTCTTAGCTAGGAGCTTAGGGGCTTAGGGCTTAGCAGCTTCCCCTCACAAAAATCCAACCAAAGCATCCATCGTCTCCTTCGGACGCTCTTCCATAAGCCAGTGCCCTGTGTCCTTCAGCTCGAGCACGGTCACGTTGGCGGCAAGCAGCTTCATCTGCGGACCAAGAATCGCGGCGCTGGCCTTGTCGCCGGCGATCGACAGCACAGGCATCGTCAGCTTCGTCTGGGCCAGTTGGGCGAAGTCCTTCGCCGTGTCTGGCCACGAGGCGAAGTACGCCCAGCCGGCGCGCGTCCGGCCGGACGCACATACGCCGTCACATAAGCCTGGCGGTCTGCCACGGATAGAGAGCGTGTCTTGTCCGCCGCCAGGTCATTCCAGAAATATGCGAAGCAGGCCTTCTCGCGGCCTGCGACCAGCGCCTCCGGCGTCGGACCAGTAAAGCGGAAGTGCCACATCTGCGGATCGTCATAGGCGAGTTCCCATCCTGGGACTCCCGGCAGGAATGCGTCCATCACTACCAGCTTCTCGACTTCGTCTGGAAACTGCGCAGCGTAGGCGTACGCCACCATCAACCCGATATCGTGCCCCACCACGCGCGCCCTGGTCACTCCCAGCGACTCCGCCAGCGCATGCATGCGGATGGCGGCGCTCTTCATATCGAGTCCATTGTTGGGAATATCGGAATCGCCGATTCCGGGGAGATCAGGCGCAATGACGGTAAATTTGTCCGTCAGCTTCAGCATGAGAGGACGCCATATGCGCGAAGTCTGCGTATATCCATGCAGCAGGATCACCGCAGGACCGTGCCCAGCAGTCAGATAGTGCAGCTTCACTCCATGAACTTCAGCAGTGCGCGATTGGATGGCGGAGTCGCTCTGCGCGGGAACGGCGATCGAGCCGGCAATGGACATGACGACGAGAACTGCGAATTTGAGACGGATCTTCATTTGTCGTTCCACTTCTTTCTGTCATCCCCGAGGGTAAAGGGGATCTCCAGTTGTTCGACTTTGTTCTCTATCGCGCCGCTTCGGAAAGAGCCAACGTCGTTACATCTACGATGGAACGCACGCGGTTCTGAAGCAGGATCGCTCCACGATTCAAGTGTGCTCGGAAGATGTCCGGCATTTCGTCGAGAGGGACGCCTTGCTCAATACAGTGTTCCGTAAGAAGAGCAATGAACATAGCATCGTACTCCCCAAGCAGCGTGTAACGATTAAATTCGCGGTCTTCTTCCGGATAGTCTCCAGGATTGGGAACCGTCGGCTCATTGAGCGAGAGGCAGAACCCGAGTCTGAAAAGCAAATTGGGAGTCAGACCAGTTTTACGCGCGAGAAACCGCAACCGGTTCTCGGCGCCGAGTTCGTGCTAGGAGCATCCGCCTAGGTCAAAGCGGCCAAACGGGACAGCAATAGCAAGCACGCCACTGACATTCCCCATTACGAACGACGGATCAAAGTACTGTGAAAACCGGCAATCAGCATTCGGCAATCGGCGATCAGCAAAGACAACAGCAAAAGCAGAAAGAAGCTGCCAGCTGCCAGCTTCCACGTCTAGTCGATGCGAGGTGGTCCGAAGACGGCGGTTACGGCTTCGAGCAGCTTCTGGGGATCGTTGCCGGCGACGACGTAGTCGGCACATTTAGGCGCGTTCCCGTTGGTCGCCGATTCCTCAACCACGGCGAAGATCGGCCGGTTGGGGTGTCGCTCCTTTAAGGATTCGCAGATCTCAGTTGCCAGAGCGTCGCCGGGCGGGCAATCGATGACGAAGGCATCGACGTCGAACTTCTCCGCCGTCTCATAAAGCTCCTCCACGCTGAGTGCGGTGAGCACGTTGAATTTGCCGACTTCCAGGACGAGTTTGCGGCTCGAGATGCTGCTTGCAGTCGGGAGATCGAGGACCAGCAGAACGCGTCGGACATGGCGCTGGTTCTTTACCGGCGAGCGATTCAACCAGCGGTCCAGCTCGTCGGGAAAGGCCATGACGGAGCTGTGGTCCTTGCCTCCAGGACGACGAATAGGAAGACCATATTGGGACTCGTAGCGCTGCAGCGTGCGCACTCCGCGACCCAGGTAGTTGGCGATTTCCTTCCAGCCGGTGAGAACCTTGCGAGTTTGCGCAGCCCCCTCGTTTGTGGCTGGTTCTGCGGCCGGTGCAGAGTTTTTGGGGGTGCGTCGATCGCCACGCCGACGTTCAGAGTCCATAACGGTTCTCCTGCTCTTCGCAGAAGACCGTTTGCCACGCGGAGATTTGCGAGGATGAGTCCATCATAGGCTTATTGCAGCAGCTACGAAGAAGCTGCCAGCTTCCAGCTGCTAGCCGAAAGCCGCTTTTCCCAAGTAAAAGCCTCCA
>CAYNPS010000212.1:0-5914 GCA_964399125.1 uncultured Terriglobales bacterium | reverse complement strand
GATCTCATCTGATCTCATCGAATCTCATCAGATATCTCATCGACCGCGATGAGATATCTCATGCTGTGATCTCATCTGATCTCTGGAGATCTCATCCGATCTCATAGCTCACCGTCCTGCCGTGCAATGCTGCGCGCATTTTCAGCGGCCATGGCAAGCCCTTCGAGCAGAACCTTCGCGTTGGCTGCGCTGATGGTGCCGTTGGCGAGCCGCTCGCAGACGCGGAGGATCGCCACCTGCAATCCTCGCCCGTCTTCCACAACAGGAAATTCCACCGCGTTGTTCCGGGAGAGGTTGTGAAAGAAACAGAACTTCTGTCCTCCAATAGCAGGCGAGCCACACCGCATCCCATCCGGCTTGATGTGCTCGCAGCGGGGTGCAAGGTGCGCAGCGCGCAGACACTCAAGTCTTCTGGCCTTGTGCTCCATTTTGCGCCCATCCTCAAGCAACATCACCTGCTGATCAAGCTGTTCCGAAACGTCCGCGATGTTGGCGAGTCCTTCGCAAATCTCCTCTATCGGAAGCAAGGTCTTACTCGCTTTCATAAGCGCTTGGCGTGAGTCCCTCCGGCTTCGATAATCCGGATCCATCTGTGCGCGGCGGTCGCTCGAATCCTTTTTCGCGTCCAGCCGAAGCTCTTGCGCGAGCCACCGATCGGCGGTTGTGATGGCAGCCGACCCGGCGATTTCGACTGCATTCTTCTCGGATGCGCTCCGCGCTTCATCGATTAGCTGCAGATGCTTTTCTGATTCCATAAATATTTTGTCTATTACTCAACCTCCATCTTCTGTGCTATCCCGAATCGGGAAAAATGTCAAGAGGCGGAGCAGCCGTGGTCCGTCGTTCTAAAACGGGAAGGAGAGAAAGAAAACAAAGGACTTACAAAGCGTGCAATTTTGATGTCGTGCAAGCTCTTTGTTTGCAATGCAGGATAGACCGACGGAATTTTATCCGTCGTTCTAAAAAAGTTTATTAACGCCGTCGAAGTTTGCTTATGGAGCAGTTTTAGCGTGATCGTGCTGGTTAAACACTTCAAAAAAAATTAAGGAGGGCTGGGAAAGCCCTCCTCGTTAGAAGTTAAGCGTTGTTTGCAGTCCTAGAAGATGAACTTTCCGCCCAGCGTGATCGTGCGGGAGTTGCTGGGGAAGGTCAGGTCTGGACGGTTGAAGTTGGTCGATCCGGGCACGAGGTATGTCGTAGCTGCCGAACCGGTTTGGCCGATCGATCGAACGTCGTTGAGTGTCCCACCAATGAACTGCGAATGATTGAGCGCATTCAACATGATTGCGCTAAATTCGAACGAAGTCCGCTCGGTGAATGAGAACCGCTTAATGAGCGCCAAATCCACGTTGTTGATTCCTGGCATCTGCATGATGTTGCGGCCCGAATTGGCAAGCATTCCCTGGCGCGCTCTGTAGAACTGTGCGTTGGGACTGTTCACCTTATACGCAACCAAGAATGGCGCGCTCTTCGAACTTCCGCAGGCGACACCGCTCGGCAGGCTGCTGTTGCAGAGAGGAGTAACATCGCTTCCAACGCCTACTGAACCACCTGGATTGAAGATCACGCGATCGCCGGCCGCGTCGCCATTCAAATTGGCATCCTGCTGGCTCTGCGGGTCGGCCCATTCTCCGGTTTCAAACGTGTATACCGGAGCGATCTCCCAATTCCCAATGAGGTTCTTCGCGAAGAAATTGGAATGTTTGAAGAACGGCACATCGTAAATCGTAGTGAAGGTGAAACGATGAGCGCGATCCAGTGCTGAATTGGCACGTTCCGCGTGTAAGTTGCGGAAGTCCTGCGGACGTCGAGGTGAAAGAACGGTCGAGAAGAAATCGGCCGTGCTGTCATCGATGGTATGGCTCCAGGTCCAGGCTGCCTGGAACTGCAGACCCTGCGTCAAGCGACGTGTGATCTGCGTTTGCAGGCCGTTATAGCTCGAATGTCCGTAAGGCATGAACCCAACGATGTTCGATTGGCTGAAACCCGCCGACGCGTAGGTAGGATCGAAGCCGGCGCCTCCCGCCGAACCGGCGAAACGCGCCTTCAGTCCAGACAAAGTATTTGTCAGCGCATCCAATTGGGCCTGAGTCGGAGCGCTGGTGAAGTAGGGGAGGAAATGCGTGGAATCGACGGAGGGAATGCGGTTCAGTCGATTCTGCACGTTGAGGTGAACACCTTGAGTGCCTACGTATCGCACTTCAACTGTGTAGTTCTTGCCGACGAGCCGTTGAATACCTAAATTCCATTGATACGACTGCGGATACTTTACGTTTACCGGCGTGCCGCTTGGCAGGTAAGAAGCAGTGAGCAGGCGCGCGCAGTGTGCATCGTCCGGAACGGGAGTCCCAATAACGTTTGTGCAGAACGCCTGATTCAGCACGGGTGTTCCGCTAAACGGCTTGATGCCGCCGGCAGCCAGGAATCCCGAATTGGGACCGCAACCGGGGCCACCCGGGCAGTCGCTGGTCTGGCTAAGCTGTGGAGGTAGTGACAGGACGCCGATGTTGTCGTACAGCACGTCGTAGCCCATACCGAAGCCGCCACGGATCACACCTTCGGAACCCGAACCGAGGAGGAAGTGCAGCGGTCCGCTGCTTTCAGGCGACCAGGCAAATCCGATACGCGGAGCAAAGTCAGTCTTCGGAGCTTGCGGAGCGTTGAAGGTGATCAACCCGGGAACATTGGCTGAAGTATTGAGCGCCTGCTTCGCCCAGCCCTGAGGAATGGAGAGGAATTCATAGCGCAATCCGAGATTCAGGCTAAAGTTCGGCCTTACTTTCCAGATGTCATTGACGAAGTTGTAGATCCAGTACTGGTTGCCGTAGTAGTTGGCGTTGCCGAGACTGCGCTCCGCCAAAACGTCGGGCACAACGTCCTGCAGCCACTGATCCATCGTGCTGTAGTCATAATCGCCGCGTGCGCGCTGCGTGAACTGCTGCGGCGAGATGTACTTCGCGGTATCGATTCCAAACTTCAGGGTGTGGTTCCCCTTCACCCAGCTCACGTTGTCCACCGCCTGGTAGAAGTTCTTCCAGCCAAACTGCGGAGCGTTGCCGTCGGGACCGATATTTAGATTCAGATCCTCGAGCTGAATGTTCGGAAAAGCATCAAGACCGGGATAGGTCTGATTACCAACGGTAAGCGCATTGCCGTAACGGCTGAATCCCACACGCACCTCGTTCGTGATATTCGAGGTGAACGTATGGAATTCGCTTAGGGTGAAGATGTGACCCGGCGTTACCAGTGGCGTGTAGAACACCGGCAGAGTAGCTGCAGTGTCGAGCTGTGTGGTCTGGTTGTAGATATAGCGACCGCGGAGCTGATCGTTTTCGCTAATATCGTAATCGGCCGAGCTAACCAGGAATTTGTTGTTCTGGAAGTTGGGTGCCACGATCGGCACAATTCCGACCTGCACTGGACAGCCGGCGGCTGGGCAATTGGAGCCGTGTACATTGACGTTCTGAGTGGAGCCGCTACCAGTCGCATACTGCTTCAGTATTCCCAAATTGGTCGACGAGAGACCGCTGATTGCTGCCAACTGCGTGTATCCGGTAGCTGTCGGCGCCAACACGCCAGCGGAGGGCGTCGTAGCCTGACCTATCGGCTCATAGGTGTAGTTGAAGAAGAAGAAAAGCTTGTTCTTCACGATCGGTCCGCCGATCTGGCCGCCGAAGCGGTTATCGTCGAATCGCGGCTGCTTCGTTATCCCTTGTTGCTTGCGCGAAACGTCGAGCGCATTCAGATTACGGTTCTGCAGGTACTCGTAGGCGCGACCATGGAAGGAGTTGGTTCCACTCACGACCGTCTGGTTGAACTGGCCACCAGTGGAGTGTCCAAATTCGGGGCTGAACTGGTTCTCGAGAACGGTGAAGTTCTGTACGGCGTCGTTCGGAATCATGATGTCAGGACCGGTGACGCCCTTATCGTTGTTGTCCACGCCTTCGATCATGAAGTTGTTGTTGCGTGGACGCTGTCCGCCAACTGACGGTCCAGAACCGGCACCGATTCCGCCGCTGCTTCCTACACCAGCCTGCAGCAACGAGAGATTCAACACACCGCTACCCACTGCAGCAACCGGAAGATCGGCTGCTTGCTTGAGATCGTAGGTAGTTTCGAGCTGGGCCGTTGTCGTGTCGATGGGAGGCGCAGCTGCGGTGACTTCGACAGTTGTTTCCACCTGTCCGACCTTGAGCGCGATTCGCTGCGTCGCAGTCTGGTTCAGTACTACTTGTACGTTGTTGACCTTCGTTGTCTCAAACCCAGCAGCCGACGCACTGACTGTGTACAGGCCAGCCAGAAGGTTGCTGAAGCGGTATTCGCCGTTGGAATTGCTTGAAGTTGTCGATTTGACGTTAGTGGCCTGATTGGTTGCTGTCACGGTTGCGTTAGCAACCAGCGCGCCGGTGTTATCAGTCACCGTGCCGACCAGGTCGCCACTGGTGAACTGTCCAAAGGCGAACGAGGCCAGCAACATTGTGAGGAGCGCTAAGTAGATACTTCTCGGGAAAGCTTTCACGCTTTTTCCCCTCCGATAGTGAATTTGCTTGATTCCATAGAACGATTTCGAGACAGCCCGGCTGGAGAGCCGGGCAAAATAGGCGTTGACCTGACTAGCGAGGGAGTAAAGCCAGGTTTCCTGGGTTGAATAGAGGCAGGTTGGTTACCAAACGGAGTTGGAGTGTTTTCAGCTTCTTACGCGAGGGAAGACGTTGTTACGATACAAAAGTCTGCAGAATGGGACACAAATCTATGAAAATCAGTATCTGCAGAGCGTAAATGCAGAGCATTGAGATCGCTCTAGCTAAACCGCCTTGTAATGTAATCCGAGCAACTTAAGACAATCAGAATCGACAGGAAGAACAGCCCGCAGCCCACAACCAGGGCGATCATGCGGCTGGAGTATTTGACGTGCATGAAAAAGAGGACGACCAGGCTCGCCTTAGTGAAGGCAATCAGCAGAGCGATGATGGGATTAAAGACACCGAAGTTCTGGAAGGCCACCCAGGTGGTGAGTCCGGTGAAGATGAGCAGCGTGATCCAGATGATCACGTAAATCTTGGGTGAAACGATATGCTCGCCGCCGTGCTCTGCCATTCCTTATTCCTCTCGTCTTTGTTGAAACGCCTTTCTCTGAAACGCTTCTCCCGAAACGCCGTTCCCTTTAATGCACTGGACTTCGGCTGACCAGGTACAACAACGGGAACAGGAAGATCCAGATGATGTCCACGAAATGCCAGTACAGGCCGAAGTTTTCGACCATGGTGTAATGATGCGGCGGATACGCGCCGCGATATGCCTTCCAAATCAGCGCAATGAGGATGCCAGCGCCGATGATCATGTGCAGCGCGTGCATGCCGGTCATCGCGAAATACAGGGAGAAGAAGATCGAGGTCTGCTGTGCCACGTCGGGCGGAGCTACGGTCTCGCCCTTTTCCGCGCGCTCGTAATTAAAGTCGAAGTGAGCGCCCGGTACGTGGTGCTCGACCCACTTATCGTGATACTCCTTCGCTTTGATTCCCAAAAAGATACCGCCAAGGACCAGCGTAAACACGAGGAAGAAGATCAGAAGCTTGCGGGCTCCGACGGCCGCGCTGTGCACGGCCATAGCCATCGTCAAGCTGGAGCAGATGAGCACGCCAGTGTTGATTGCGCCCCAACTGATAGCAATCGACGAGCTGGCGATCACGAACGCCGGGTTGTACAGGTTGCGGTAGATCAGATACGCGGCGAACAAGCCGCCGAAGAACATGATTTCGGTGATGAGGAAGACCCACATCCCGAATTGGGAAGCGTCCTTCTGCTGCTCAAGGGTATCGAATTGTTCTACCAGCTCGGGCTCGTGGTGATGCTGGAGCTGGTCGGCGGCGATTGTGCTATCCGACAACTTCGACCTCCTCGGTCAGGCTTTCGT
>CAYNPS010000211.1:0-5944 GCA_964399125.1 uncultured Terriglobales bacterium | reverse complement strand
TAGCGCGGCGTTGGTGCCGATCCCCTGCTGCTCCCACTTGCGCAGCGTGTCTGCGATCGGCAGCGGACTGAAACCGTCATTGCCGGTGATCACGGTGGTCACGCCTTGAATGAGATAAGGTTCGTTGCTGTTGCGAGGCGGAGTTGAGAGATCGTCCGCAGTATGTGTATGCGGATCGATAAAGCCGGGCGCGACAATCAGGCCCGTGGCATCGATCACTCGTGCCGCCCCAGTCTTTGTTTTGGAAAGATCTCCTACAAACGCAATGTGGTCACCCTTGATGCCAAGATCCGTTTTTTGCGCCCCAGTGCCTGAACCATCAATCAATTCGCCGTGGATAACCAGGATATCGAGCTGCTCCGAGACAGGTGGCGTCTGGGACTGGGCACAAATATGAGGGACGAAAATCAAAAGCACATACGTGAGTAGCAAAAAACGAAACTTGGGCATTTAAGAATTTTGGCAGGCGCTCCCCGAGGAACGAGCGGCGATGCTAACAGATCATAATCGACAGCAATTCTTCCCAGCTCTCAACAGCAACGCCAAATAGGTGGCATCAGCGGATTTTGCATTGACAACGATCATCCCAGAAATAAACAATTCCACCCCTTAAGAACTGTGCGACCGGGCCGGCCACACAAAAGCGAAGAGCCTGGGCCAAGGCGCGAAAAAAAAGGTGGAACTATGAAAGCACGTATATCAGGCATCGTTATTCTGTCTTTGCTGCTGGGCTCTGCATGGGCGCAAGTCAGCACATCGCGCATTGAGGGAACTGTTCTGGACAAGACAGGCGCCGTAGTTCCGAGCGCGTCAATCAAAGTTATAAATGAAGGCACAGGCATCAGTTATGAAACGAAGACGAGTAGCTCAGGAACGTGGACGATTCCTTCGGTAACGCCCGGACAGTACTCCGTCACAGTAACGCACGAAGGTTTTGACACTTTTAACAGTCAGCATAACGTTCTCTCGGTGGGCGCACCACTCGTCGTGAACGCCACGCTCCAAGTAGGTGGAACAACGCAGACGGTCGAAGTGCAATCGTCCTACCAGCGGATCGAAACCGCAAACGCGCAGATCAGCGATATTGTGACCGAGAATCAGGTGAAGAATTTGCCGCTCAACGGTAGAAATCCGTTGAGTCTGCTTACACTCGAACCTGGCATAGTGCAACGTACGTTCAACGGTGCAGGTTCAGGCACGCACGTCTTTGGTTCGCGTGACCGATCACACAACGTTACGGTGGATGGAATTGATGCCAATGAATCCACGGTTCCGAATCCGCAGAGCAACATCCAGCGTCTCAATCCCGATAACGTACAGGAATTTCGTGCCGTCACACTCGGTGCGACGGCTGAAAACGGCCGCAACAGCGGCGCGAACGTGATGGTAGCCACAAAGGGCGGAACGAACGAAGTGCACGGGGGAGTGTATTACTTCAATCGCAATTCTGCATTTAACGCTAATGAGTGGTTTAACAACTATACGAATCAGCCAAGGCCGGATCTTAAGCTGAACCAGTATGGTTTCGATGTGGGTGGGCCAATTCTTAAGAACCGAACTTTCTTCTTCGGTAGCTTCCAAGGTAACGTCATTAAGCAAAGTGCGCCGATCAATTCGATTTTCGGTTTTCCCGAGGTCTACACGCAATCGATGCGCAATGGAATTTATCGTTTCGTGCGCGGCACTGTTACGGCAAACGGAAAAAGCTTCAGCAGAAATGATCAGGCATTAGCCGATGCAAACGGAAATCTCTTGCCTGGTGTGCCTACATGTACAGCTAGCAACAAAGATAATTGCGTGGACAGCTTCAATATATTTGCGCCGGGGAATGATCCATCAGGACTTGGGCCAGACCCGGCGGTGACCGCCGTTATCAATAGCTTACCGCTCCCGAACGCATTCGCTGGTCTGGGCGTGCCTTGCAGCACTTGCAACTCACCTGACGCTCTGAACGTTGCCGGTTTCGCCTGGAATCCACCGACGAAGTTCACCGGACCGCACTACATGGTTCGCGTCGATCACACCTTCAACGAGAATAACAATGTGTTTGTTCGCTATCTGCAGAACCATTTTGATACGCAGCAGGGCGACTTCATCAATGCGCGTCCCGAGGTATATCCAGGGTTCCCGCCGCTCGGCGAGGTAAAGAGACTGGGCAAGAACTTGGCTATCAGTTATCGGCACACTTTCTCGCCAAATTTGGTAAACGAATTCACTACTGGATTCAATCGCTTCGCATTCAACTTCACATTTGGTGAATCAAACCCGAACTTCGGAGATCCAGCCAAATTGCCACCCTGGTCGGATACTTGCCTTTTTAGCACCTCGCTAAACATCAATTTCCCGAATTGCATCTCGCCGCACACGCAGCGTGCCGTTACAGCCCCACAAGTGATTGACAACGTCACCTGGAGCCATGGCGCTCACACGTTTCGGGCGGGTATAAACTTCCGCTTCTACATTCACAATGACAGTCGTGGCTTCTTTGGAAGCAACGCTCTCGTTCCAGCCGTCTTCTTCGACGGCAGCAATCATGTGAGTGGTTTCAGTAATCTTCCCGCCCAAATTGGGTCAGACAAAGCTAGCGCCCCCAATTCGGCCGATATCACGCGGTTGCAGCAGGCGATTGATGAATTGGCGGGAATTCCCTATTCCATTACGCAGAGTTACTATGCCAATTTTCAGACCAACACGTATGGCAATCCGCGCTACGCAACTGTGTACACCCGAGCCCACCAATACGATTCTTACATCCAGGACGAGTGGAGATTGCGGCCGGACTTCACATTGAATGCCGGACTGCGTTGGGAGTTCAATCCAGCACCATATGACGCTAATTCAACACTCGTTCCTAATGTGTTTCCGGATGGCTCTCAGGGTCCCGTCACATTCGTAAAAGCAGACCGATGGTTTAAGAACAACAACATAGGCTCTGTGGGCCCACGATTAGGCATGGCGTGGTCACCCGATAACCGGACTGCGGTGCGTGCTGGATATGCCCTGCTTTTCGACGTGCTCTCAACCTTCCAAGTGACTGCAATTTCAGGAAAAGTTCCCGGTTTCCTCCTCGGATGCACCACTACTAACGATGGCTCCGTCGTGGGGACCACGCCAGGCTGTTCTACTCCTGCTGGAACATCGAATCGCATTTCGAAGGGTTTCCCTGTCAGCATCCCGTTGCCGACTGCAACTCCCTCCGCCGCGCTTACGTCGGCCGCACAGCCTCTTTCGACTGCGCCGAATGTCGGAGCTTTTGATCCCAATATGAAAAACCCAGCAGTACATGAGTGGAGCTTCACTATACAACGCGAGCTTCCAATGCACTTTGTCACTGAAGTTGGGTACATCGGAAAACGGGGAACCCATCTGTATCGCGCCTATGATCTGAACCAAGGCTCGATCAGTCAGACAGGTTTCGTCGATTCGTTCAACCTCGCTCGCGCCAACTTCTTTGCCGGATGCAATGCAGATGGTACTGGCTGCCCAACAGGAGTTACAGGTCAGAATCCGGCGTTGCTGCTGCAGTTGGTCTCACCGACGTTTTTGAATAGCAATTCATCAAAAACCGACTTGCAGCGCGGCAACATCGGCAACTTCGCTTCAAGAATGGATAATCTGTCTGCAACCAGCAGTCAGCGGCGTGCGTTGCCGTTCAATTACTTTCGTCCCAATGGCCAATTTGGCCAAATCTTCTTTCAGGATTCCGGAGGCGACTCGTACTATCACGGCCTCTTCGTCACGGCGCGACGTCGGTTTGAACAAGGCTTGGACTTTGGGGTGTCTTATACCTTCAGCAAATCGATCGATGATATGTCGGTTGATCCTACCGGAGCCTCAACCGGTGGAGGGCTGAGCAGCACGAGTTTCAGCCGTACTCCGACTGACATCCATAATTTCCGTCTCGATCGTTCCCTATCCGACTTCAACAATCGTCATGTATGGCTGGCGAATATGTTGTACGAATTTCCAATCGGCAAGGGCAAAAGGTTCGCTTCGGGAATGCCCGGCTGGCTGAATCAGATCATCGGGGGCTGGTCAACGACGGCAATCTTCCTCTATCAGAGCGGCGAACCCTACACGATCAGCAGCGGTGCGAGAACTTCGAATGCGACGCACAATAGCACCGCACTCATCGTCGGCCCGGAAATTCCTGGCGGAGCCCTTATTTATAACGTTCCCGGTATCGAAGGTCCGGTAATGTATAGAACCGGCGGCTTCATTACGTCTCCGTTGAACGATCCCCACTTGAATTGCCAGAACATAACCGGTACCCAAACTTACTTCTGCATCCCACCTCCCGGACAGAATGGAAGCGGACGTAACCGCGCGCAAGGTCCCAATTACTGGAACCTGGATTCGGGCCTGCTGAAGGATTTCAAGATCACTGAGCGCTTTAATCTACAGTTCCGTGCAGAAGCATTTAATGTGCTTAATCATCCCAACTTCGAAAATCCGCGAAATGCGACCAGCGGGTCACCAACTGTGACAGGCTCGACCTTCGGTCAAACCTGCTGCTCGACCGCCGCAGTCGCAAGTGCACAAACGGTAAACCCAATCGGTGAACCGATGCGAGTGTTGCAGCTCGGACTAAAGCTGAACTTCTAAATCAATCGACTGGTAGAGTTATCCAGCCTCGTCCGCAAAGCGGACGAGGTTTTTTTCTGGGGGACCTTGATTCAATGAAGAATCACAGTACCAAAATTATCGCGCCTGTCGTTTTATTGCTGAGTTGGCTCCCTCCTCTCAATGCGCAAGAGGTCTCGCAAACTGGTCTTGAACTCAAGGCCGCGCGGCCGATGATTGAAGAGCCGGAGCGGGCTCCTCACGCCATGATTGCGAGCGCAAATCAGCTTGCCTCGCAGGCTGGGCTGTCGATCTTGCGCAGAGGTGGAAACGCAGTCGACGCGGCGGTCGCGGTCGCCTTTGCTCTAGCTGTTGTTCATCCCGAAGCTGGAAATCTTGGTGGCGGCGGATACATGCTGGTCCGCATGGCGGACGGCACCGCGCGCGCCATCGATTACAAGGAGACTGCTCCTGCTGCGGCCCATACGGGTATGTTCGCGAACCGATTGGACTCCAGAGCTGGCTACAAGGCCTCGGCTGTACCTGGGACAGTTGCCGGTATGGGGCTTGCTCATTCGCGATTCGGAAAGCTTTCCTGGAAAGAGGTGCTGGAGCCGGCACGCAAGCTGGCCAAAGACGGATTTCCGGCATCGCAGCGGATGGAACTCATTCTCGCTCTACAGGCGCCGGTGATGAAGCAGTTTCCGGAATCGGCAAAGATCTTTCTGCACGGCTCTGATCAGCCGCTGAAGCAGGGAGAGCTGGTGAAACAGCCAGAGCTCGCTGCTAGTATCGCACGCATTCAGAAGAATGGATGGCGCGAGTTCTACGAGGGTAAAACCGCCCGACTCATCGACGAGGATATGGCTGCCCATAACGGGACAATTCGCTATGAAGACCTGCGCGCGTACCAAGCCATTGAACGCGGTCCAGTGAAAGGCACGTTCCGAGGCAATCAGGTGCTCTCGATGCCGCCATCGTCGAGCGGCGGAACGACTCTGATCGAGATGCTGAACGTTTTCGAAAACTTTCCTGCGCAGATCGGGATGGAAGGATCGGTCGAGCAGCGCCATCATATGATCGAGTCGATGCGCCGGGCCTTCAAGGATCGCGCCGAATACTCCGCCGATCCGGCATTCTTTTCCGTACCCATCGACCTGCTGACCGGCAAAGAACACGCGCGCGAACTTGCCACGACTATCCATGCTGATCGAGCGACTCCGTCGGCCAGTATGTCGCCTGAGGCGCCTGCGATCGCTCCCACTGGACACGAATCCGCCGATACCACGCACTTTTCCATCATCGATGAAGCGGGGAACATCGTCAGCAACACGTACACGCTGAATGATTTCTACGGTTCGCAGGTGATGATCGCCGGCAC
>CAYNPS010000210.1:2155-5978 GCA_964399125.1 uncultured Terriglobales bacterium | reverse complement strand
AGCGAGTTCATGGGAACTGGCGGCAGACTCTGCTGAGCAACCGCTCCCAGTTCTCTGATCTTCTGAGCGGCTGCCGCGCGCATCGCCGGATTGGAACTCTCGTCCATGTAGAGTTGGTATTCTTTGGCTGCCATCTCAGGCTGATGCAGAGCCTCGTAGGAATTCGCGGCGATCACATGCACGCTTTCCCAGTTGGTGTGAGCCAGAGCATGAGCGGCTTGTGCTTCGCGAATTGCTTCCGAATATTTTCCCAGCTTGAAATAGGCATTCGCCGCGATTCCATGCACGTCGGCATTATCGCGCGTTCCAAGACGGTAACTTTCGAGTAATGCAAGCGCAGAATCGTAGCGCTCCTCCAGCATGGAAAGTTTCGCCAGATTCATGAGCGCGGCCTTGCTGCGGGGATTTAACTCGAGAGCTGTCTCAAAATAGCGGCGAGCTGAAACAGGATCTCCGCGCTGCTCAGAGATCACGCCCAGCACGTTATAGACACGAGGCAATTTCGGAGCAAGCTTGGTGACCTCGAGGAACTCCTTCCTGGCTTCCTCAATTTCACCACGCTGAAGCGAGGCAAAGCCCTTTTGGAAGATTTCGCGAGCTTTCTGCGACACTCGAAGGTCTTCGACATCCACGTCGTCATCAACGATCTGGTTTTTAGCATCTGCCCGTCCAGCGATGTTGATGCCCATCTCGCATGCACCATCGGCAGGAACGTACAGGGGGCCTGAAGTAAAGAAGTTTGATTCCGCTCCTCCTGTCTGAACGCGATACTCACCGGGAGCAAGTGGCGGCAGAAGCACGCTTCCCGTGTCAGGAATGTTGAGCCGGCTGACGCGCTTGTTTCCCGCGAACACCTGGATTTCGAGGTTCTGCGGGATCGCGGTACCGGCAGACATAATCACCTGAACATGACATTTAGGAAGCCCCGATTCGGAGCAAAACGAGAACTGAGAAAGAGTGACGAAGAAAATCGCACCTGCCAGACTGGTTCGCATTGCGGGGCCCTCGCGTGAATGACGGCGACCGCAATCGAAAGATAGTTACACAGTGATTAGTAGTGCGCTTCCGGTGACACATGCCGGGTACAAGGGACGGATGCGGAGTTACTGCATTACAGCGGGGTGAGCCGGAGTACTGGCAGGGACGTGCTCGTAGACGTCTGTCCTGCTGGCGTTGCTCGTCAGGGGAATTCTCACCAGCAGCCGCACTCCATTTTGAAAATTTGCCAGCTCAAGAGAGGACTTGTCGCCGTAGAGGAGAGCAAGTCGTTCTCTCGTATTGCGCAGTCCGATGCCGCTGTTAGTCTTCCAATCTGGACGAACCGATGGTCCGTCGTTGTAGATCGAAATCACAAGGTCCGATCCGCGGAGCTGAGCCTTGATTTCGAGCCGGCAGTCGCCACGACTCCGAGCTATACCATGGACGCAGGCATTCTCGACGAGGGGCTGCAGGAGCATATTTGGAACGCGAGCATCCAAGGCCTCGTCGGCAACATCGATATCCAGCTTCAACCTGGAACCAAAGCGAATTTTCTGGATCTCCAGGTATTCCTCGGCCAATTCAACTTCTTCGAGCAGCCCGACTTCGCGGCTGTCATCGCGAGCCAGGGTAATCCGGAGCAGGTTCGCGACCCGCGAAAGCATTCTGTCGGCGGCCACCGGATCGCGATGCAGCAAACAGGAAACCGAATTCATAGCATTGAAAAGGAAATGCGGATTCAACTGCGCGCGCAATGCTTGCAGCTTCGACTCCACCAGTGCGCGCTGCAGATACAGCGTTTCCTGCTCGCCTCTGCGGTAGCGCCGGTAATACTCGATAGAGGCAAGGACGGAGAGAATCGTGAGGTACTCAATAATGTTGGGGATAAATTCGGCGCGCAGATTCAGCATCATTCGCGTCTTGATGCTCATGTCCTGAAGTCCCAAACGAAAGAGCGCGACCCCAGCGATATACAGCAGCGTGGCGATCGGAGCCGTCGCTGCGGCGATGACGACGTGAGCGCCAAGATCTCTCTTCCATTTTGGTCCTTGCATGGAAAACCAGCGCATGTACTGCCATATCAAGAGCGCAATGAGTGACCAGACATAACAATCAATGAGCTGATTGGCGGCTTCCTCGGGAAAAAATGCATTGGGCTTACGCCATTGTTTGAGTACTTGATATGCCTGCCAGCCCATTCCGAGGCCCAACGCGGTCATGATGGCAAAGAGATAAGCGACAGGGATTACAAAAAGAGGGCGCTTTTCACCCGTGTGGGAACTTGTATTTGATCCGTGCACGATCACCTTGGTTTTGACGTAGAGATCTCTAATTCGGTACTCGTCCACTTAGGGAAGCCACAATCCGGCGTGGGAAAACCGACGTAGAACACGGACAGAATCATACTCTGACCAAAACCAGGGCACCGTCAATAATCCCGCTTTCCTCGCACCCTGTCCCAGCAACTTGCAGCCAATGCGCCAGCACAAGCCATTCGATCTCCACTAATCCATAGCCTCGCTTGGTCACGAGTCCAGAAAGTCATAGAAAAACCTCGAACTTGCCGCTTGGCGGTTTCTACCAAACCTCTGGTTTCGCTACATCTCGTAATCGAACACATCCGACTCGTAACCGCCCAGCACTGACTCGTGTTCCTCTCCCGAGTTGCGCGTGGATCGGGTGACGAGTGTGCAGTAATGCGCCACGGCAGACCTGCAAAGCCGAGGAGAGAGATCATTATGAGTTTTGCCCGTAGCTCGTTGCATCCATCGCCCGTTACCGTGGCAAGCAATCTGTTGCTCGTACTGGCCCTGCTTATATCGCAGTTGGCCTTGGGACAGGGAATTACTACTGGATCGATCGCCGGCACAGTCCAGGACCAGCAGCAACAAGTGATTCCTAATGCCACCGTTACAGCCGTCCAAAACGGAACAAATACTTCTTTCACGGCAAGAACCAACCCTGTAGGAGCGTTCGAAATCCGCGGCCTGCCTGTTGGCAGCTACACGGTGACGATCGAGGCGTCAGGATTCAGCAAGGTGCAGGTAAACAATGTGGCCACGAATGCCGGACGCGCCACTTCGGTTGGCCTTCAGACTCTGGGAATCGCGTCCACGCAGGAATCTGTGACTGTGGAAGCGAGCGCGCCAATCCTGCAGACCGACACCATGCAGATCGGCGAGAGCTTCCAGACAAAGAAGCTCGCCGACTTGCCCGTCGGCAATGGCCTGGACATCGTCACCCTGTTTACTCCTGGCGTAGTGCCCGCGGGAGACTCCGGTTTCAGCAATCAGGGGGGCGCACAGTTCGCCGCCAATGGTCAGCGAGCGCGCGATAACAATTTCCAGCTTGATGGACAGAGCAACAATGACACTTCCATTGGCGGACCGGTGATCTTCTTTGGCAACCAGGACGCTGTTGCCGAAATCCAGGTGCTCACGAATTACAGTGCGGAATATGGCCGCAATACCGGAACTGTCGTGAACTACATCACCAAATCAGGAACAAACAGTTTCCACGGGTCGGGATATGAGATCTACAACGGGAATTGGCTGGATTCGCTGGCTAATCAAGACAAATCACCGGTCAATGGAATTTGTCCCAAGGGGGTGGCGCCGGGAACGGCTACAGATTTCGCCTCCTCGTGCACAACGCCCGTCGTTCCACGGAATGTCGATAATCGCTTTGGCGGCACCTTTGGCGGCCCAGTTCTGAAAGATCGCCTCTGGTTTTTTGGTTCTACCAACATAGAACGAGTGCGGACGGGACCGACTCTGGCTTCATCCGGGGGCCAACTTACTCCTACCGCAAATGGACTTGCGCAATTGGCGGCGGCATTTCCCGG
>CAYNPS010000210.1:0-2055 GCA_964399125.1 uncultured Terriglobales bacterium | reverse complement strand
AATTTCATTAATCAGACAAGATTCAGTTACTCCACGGCTACGGTGGGGTTTGAAAACGGCGGCTTTCCGGATTGCAGTCGCGCAAACTTCTCGAAGTGCCCCACTTCAGTGGCCTTCAACGACAACACTTTGGGATTCGGAGAGTTCAGCGGGTTCCCGCAGGGCCGCGACGTTATCGATTACCAAGTGCAGGACAACGCTACAAGGCAAGTCGGAACGCATGCTCTAAAGTTCGGAGGAGAATTTGCCCGCCAGCGCCAACCGAACTTCTTTCTACCCAATTCGGCTGGATCGTTCGTTTTTAATTGTCTCGCCACGTGTCCCGTCGATCAGACGACCGGCAAGCAGACGGCCAGCGACTTTGCTGCCGGCACAGCAGCGCAGTTCCTCTTTGCCGATGGACCGCCGAGCACCACATTCCTGGAAAACGATGGCGCCTTTTATCTGCAGGATGATTGGAAGGCGCGCAGCAATCTGACGCTTACTCTGGGGCTGAGATATGAAATCGCCTCACAAGCGGTTAATGTGTTGCACGACGTCACGGTCCAGCGCGAGACTAACCCGGCCACTGCCTTTTGGGATCAAACCCTACCGCTCTCCCGAAGGACGCTGCCCGCAGTTCCTATTGCTAAGAAGAACTTTGGACCGGTTGTGGGATTTGCGTACTCGCCAAGCGGAGGCTGGTTTGGAAGCAACGCGACGGTCATCCGCGGAGGCTTCAGAATCGCTTACGATCCGGAGTTCTACAACCTGTTCACCAACGTCGCAGGTGGAGCTCCATTCGTCAACCTGGGCCAGGTCTCGAACTGTCCGAATTGCCTCCCGGCTTCAGGAAATGGTGCCGATGTTCGCGCTGCAGATATCGGACTGATTCAACGCGGCGTCGATCCCGGTACGCGCAAGCTGACGCTTGTGGCCCCGAACCTCCACAATCCCTATGCGGAACAGTGGAACTTAGGCGTGCAGCGTCAGGTAGGAAGCCACATCGTGGGTGAACTTCGCTACGTAGGCAATCACGGTGTCGGATTATTCCAGGATGTGAACGAGAATCCCGCACTGAACGCGCTTATCAAGGCGGGTTTCGGAAATCTCATTCCGGCTGGATTCACTCCCTGCAGCACGGCGAAAACTCCGGGGTTTGCCTCAGGTTATGCCAACTGCAATCAGACGCGTGTTCTGTCTCGGAACAACGTCGGAATGTCCTATTACGAAGGCTTGCAGAGTCGGCTTGA
The DNA here is from genome assembly GCA_964399125.1 of uncultured Terriglobales bacterium. GTDB lineage: Bacteria > Acidobacteriota > Terriglobia > Terriglobales > Acidobacteriaceae > Gp1-AA112. Next base: position 823 of record CAYNPS010000210.1, on the reverse strand, counting down.
TTTCCAAAGCTTTCATGGAATGACTGCGGGAGTGAGCTACACCTTCAGCCACACCATCGATACCTCCAGCGAGGTCTATAACAGCATCGGCGGAGGCAGTACGCTTGCGTATCCGCAGAACCCCTTCAACATCACCGAAGGAGAGCGGGCGAACAGTGGTCTTGATTATCCGCACGTCGCGTCGGTATACGTCATCTACGAACTCCCGTTCCTGAAGAATCAGGGCGGGCTGGTTGGCAGGCTGCTGGGCGGATGGCAGATCAATCCGGCCTACCGCTTCACCAGCGGTCAGCCCTACACGCCGGTGGAGGCGCGCAATCTTGGAGCCGGCACTACGCTGTGCGATCCCACGGGATCGTTTAGCACCGCGAACTCTCCGTGCCGTCCGATACTCGCGAATGCGAATGCTCCGGTGGACACGGTGGGCGCTTACAACAGCAGCTTGCAGCTGACTAACTTCTTTACCGGAGCGCCCATCAACAGCAGCGCGGTTCACTGGATCCTGAACGACAACAACGCTGCTAAAGTGCTGGGTACTCCTTTTGGTGGTGCCTCCCGCAATACCGTTCGGGGCGACACCATCAATCAATTGAACCTTGCGGTGCTGAAAGATCTAAAGCTGACGGAGAGATTCACGGTACAGTTGCGCGGCGTTGCTTACAACGTGATGAATCGTCAGTACCGCGGGGTCCCCGATCCGCAGATCAAGGACTTAAACTTTGGCGACAATAACTTCGGCTCCTTTGGGAACACGTTCTTTAACAACAATGGCGGCAATCCGCCACAGGCCAACTCAGTGTTCTCGGGCATTGACCGCAGGAGA
>CAYNPS010000209.1:0-6017 GCA_964399125.1 uncultured Terriglobales bacterium | reverse complement strand
ACGCCTTTATCCTTCCAGGCGGCAACGGCCTTCTCCGGATCAGTTCCGAGGAAGATGCCATATACAAAGATCAGCAGAGTTCCGATGATGAGCAGGGCCTTGGGTAGAAGGTTTTTACGCATTTACTTTGCTTCTTCTGAATTCACGAGCGCGGTGACGGCCGCGCGGGCCACTTCAATCCGCAGGTTGTCGGGTGGAACGCGCAGTTGTACAGCGTCGTCCTTAAGAGAGATCACGGTGCCGCGAATGCCGCCGCTGGTCACAACTTTGTCGCCGTTCTTGAGCGCGGCCACCATGGCCTGCCATTTCTTCTGCCGCTTCTGCTGCGGCATGATCAGCATGAAATAAAAGATCGCGAAGATGGCGATCAGCGGGAGCAGGCCGAAGATGGCAGAGCCCGACGACTGCGCCAGCAGGCTGGGAATTGCGTGCATTTGAATCAAGGCTTCGCTCTGAAACCAGGGGGAGATTTTTTAATTGAGTAATTTGGTAATTGGGTAATTGCCAGAGGCTACTGCAACTACCGCCTCGCCACGCCGCGCGTACGAAATTACCCGATTACTCAATTACCCAATTCTGGGGCGCGGCTTGAGGAAAGCCTGCTTAGCACGATTGCTCTGAAACCTGCGCGGCCTCAGATCGTTTCGCTCGCAACTCTCCAGTTTTAATAGCATGACGGACGCTGCGCATCGTGTCAAGGTAATGCGCCAGGTTGTGGATGGTATTCAGCACGCCGGCAAGCGCCTCACCAGAGACAAACAAATGGCGGAGATACGCACGCGTGTAACGCGAACAAACCATGCACCCACATTTCGGGTCCGGCGGCTGCTGGTCGCGAGAGTAGCGAGCGTTCTTGATGTTCATCCGTCCCTCTGAGGTAAACAGCAGGCCATGACGCGCAGCTCGCGTGGGCAGCACACAATCCATCATGTCCACGCCCATGGCGGCATAATCGACGATCTCCTCGGGATAGCCGACGCCCATCACATAGCGCGGTTTGTCTTTGGGAAGAAGCGGGAGCGTACTCTCGATGATCTCGCGCGTGAGTTCCCGCGGCTCGCCCACACTCAGTCCACCAATCGCATATCCGGAAAAATCGAGCTCGAGCAGGCGCTCGGCCGATTCACGCCGCAGATCGGGATACATGCCGCCTTGCACAATTCCAAAAAGGGACTGCCGGTTTAGGGAAGGGCACGCCTTCAGTCGTGCCGTTTCGGAAGGGTTTTGATTCTCGGCTTTAGCCGCTGAGGAAGGTGTTGCATCGTCCATTCGCCACGCAGCCCATGGCACCTCATCCTTATGCTGATCAAAGTATTCCTTGCTCCTCCGCGCCCAACGCGACGTCATCTCCATCGATTCCTGTGCCCGCTCCCTCGTTGCCGGATGCTCGGTGCATTCATCAAACGCCATGATGATGTCGGCACCCAGGGCAATCTGAATCTCCATCGATCGTTCAGGGGTAAAGAAGTGCGTCGATCCATCGAGATGCGAGCGGAACTCAACTCCCCGCTCGCTTACTTTGCGGAGGTCGCTGAGGCTGAAGACCTGGAATCCGCCGGAATCGGTAAGAATGCTGCGTTCCCATGACATGAAACGGTGCAGCCCGCCCATCTCGCGGATGGCTTCGTGCCCAGGCCTTAAATAAAGGTGGTAAGTGTTGCCGAGAAGAATCTCTACGCCGAGCTCTTCGAGAATATGCTGCGGCACACCTTTTACTGAACCCAGGGTGCCCACAGGCATGAAGATAGGAGTCTCGATCTCGCCGTGAGGCGTGGCGATGCGGCCCAGCCGTGCGGGACCGTCTTCTATGGAGAAGGAGAAGGACATCGAGGATTTCGTGATTGTGCGATTTCGCGATTGCGTGATTGTTGTCTACCCGAAGTCTAAATCACGAAATCGCGAAATCAGGAAATCACGAAATGTTCCTCACCAGCCGTTCCGCTCGCGCAAGCTCGTGATATGCGCCACGTGGTGACGACCATGCCAGGCATACAGCGCGATCATCCAGTCGAGGGTGCGCACGCCATGTTCCGGATGGCGGAAGGTGCGGGAGTAGTCTGCATCGCTCAAGCCGCGGAGGATGTGGTCCCAGCGTTCATGCACAGCTTCGAGCAGAGTTAACGATGTCTCGATCGGCGTGTTTGGCACATCAGCTAGATTCGCCCACGCCTTTTCGTCATAGGGCTTGATCGTCGGTTCGTTTTCCGTAAGTGCCAATTTGGTACGGATGAAGGCGTTCATGTGCGAATCCGGAACATGATGCACGACCTGACGCACAGTCCATCCACCAGGACGATATGGCGTATCGAGCTGCCCCGCCGAAAGTCCGCGAACGGCGTCGCGCATCTTCGGAGGCGTCTGCGCGATCGAGTCGATCGCGGCCTTGCGCTGTGTTGCGTTCATTGGAGTTTCATATCGGAACTTACCAATCGGATAACTGAGATCTGGAACAGACACCGCTGTGCTCATCAAAAGCTCCTTTGCAATGCTGCTTTAACAATTCATCTTGGTTACTGATGTCTCAAACCGGGATTGGATGAAGATTTCTCTCCCACTCGTACCAGCTTGCGTGACGAAAGGTGCTCGGGTGGTGCTATCGATTTTGTCAGACCCAAACCTTTTTTGCGCGTCATTTCGCCACCGCTCCGGTATCATTCTGCGCCATGCAGGACCTGGACCAGCAATGGCGGGAACTCTCCGAACGCTACGAGCAGATGACTGACGAGGAGATCCAGCAACTCGCCAATGAAGGCTACGACCTTACCGACATGGCCAAGGAACTCCTGCAGGGCGAGATCGCGCGTCGCAACCTGAAGATCAAGGTGTTGACGGAACCGCCCACAGTAACCGCAGCGGCTTCAGCTCCTATCGCCGAGAACGCCGACTTCGATCCGGAAGAGTTGGATTTAGTAAACATGAGTTCCGTGTGGGACATCGAGGATGCTCGTCGAACGAAAGCGATTCTGGATGGCCACGGCGTTCCTTCCTATTATGGTCCTGATAATGTGGAAGACATCGAGGCCTTAGGCCCGGCCTTTGCGGTCGCCGCAACCAAAGCCGCCAGGCGCGGATATGAAGTGGGGATTGATGTGAGAGTCCCTCGTCGCTATCGCGACCAGGCCGCGCGAGCGCTAGCAAACTCGGCAGCCGATCAACCTCCTGACAGCCCCGAAAAAGTCGAAGAAGCCGACTACATCGCCCTATGCCCAAAATGCCACTCCCCCGAAATAGTCTTCGAAGGCCTCGACGGCGCCGCCCCAGAAATCGCCGATGCCAGCTTCGAATGGCACTGCGATACCTGCGGCCACAGTTGGAACGATGACGGCGTTGAGGAAGAAAGAACAGCGTAGAAAGCTCACTGCTGATACCTAAGATGTCTCGATCCGGCGGCCGAGCGTATTTCCCGACGAGCTCTGCCCGCCAATCGCGAACATGGGTAATACTCGTGCACGTGACCTTTCGCGTTCAACAACGCCCAGGTTATTTCTGCTGGTCTAATTCCTCTGCAACAGCGCGGGCAGCGATGGGCATCATTTGGGCGATATCCGTACAAGTCCGCAGCTTTGTTCCAATGCAGGAAAGATCGACTGAGAACGCCTGTCGCAACTCGGCATCGTTGGCGTATGGTGTGACTTCCGCCCAGAGCATTTGACAGATTTCGCAGCCTCCCGGTCGTCCAAATCGGAGGTTTACATGATTGTTAGATACAGCGGCCTTGGGAAAGTCATCAACTGTGCGCACTCTAGCAATCAAGGCGTAACCTTCACGGTGCGGCGCAATCGCTTCGAATCCCTTGCCCCAAACCACTCCGTTTCTGACTCGAACCGTTGCATTGGCCATTGCCCATCGTCCGCCTGCAAGTCTCCACAATATCCAAACTGTTCTTCCGACAGCAGACTTGTATATGGTTGCCGCGAGGTCTGTCCGATACTCAAGCCGAATCCGAAAATCGCAATAGTCTTTCGAACAGGGCTGTTCAACAGTCAGATGATCGACATACTTCAATCGCAGGCGTTCAGTATCCTGCCAGGTGCTCTTCTGTACTTGTAGGCGCTGTATTTCATGCAGCAGCGTCTCGGCCCGATACTGAAAGACACAGTTGGCCAATCTTGCAAAAGCCACCCACGAAACTATTAAAATCGCTACTCCGACATAGATGCTAAGCGCCCACCTATTCCCATTAGCGAACTTTTCTAAAGAAGCACTCTGAAGAGAACTGCTCTTTTGCGCGAAAACTGCACATAGAGGAAGCAGCAAGAGTCCGAGCATTGCTTCCAGAAACGGCCAGCCCCGGCCCGTTGAACCACAACTCCAGGTCCAGCCGCGCACTCCAGGTAAATTGCTCACTGGAACGGCTTCGACGTGGATGATTTGCAGGTCCCACAAGCGGTATTCAATCTTGAAGTAGGACGAAGTGTCTGATCGCCAAAACGCCTCTGGCACGGCGTTCCTGCGCGAGTGCCGGAGATGGAGTTCGAGGCTTGGGGCATCGGGAAACGTTGTGATCTGTCGTGGAGGATAGCCAAGGTCGTAAATCCAGAGTGAGCTGTCGTCGCTCTCGGTTCCCCCTTCCCATCCGAGAACATACCCGTTGAAATGTGAGCGAGGACTCGATCCCAGAAATACCTCGAACGCCCCGTGAACCGCAAGCGCGAGCGCGATGAGAAATATTCCGAACCAGTTTTTCTTTGTTAGCGGTGTATCAAAACGGAACCCGATGAACAGTGGCAGTGCGAGTAAGACACATACTACTGCTCCGACTTTCAGCGGCGTTTCAACTCCCATCAAAGCTCCTGCAGCGAGCCTTGGAGAAAACTTGTACGCCAGTGCGATGCCCAAGGCCCCAACAGCAGTCGTTGCCAGTCCTACCATCAGGCGTGTCAACTTTTGCCGCTTAATAAGGCGATCAGCCATCGATTGATTTGACACCGGCGGCCGCCGCCACGCACAGTGTCTTTGGTAACGGCGAGGACTCGGAGATTTAAGACTGCGAGAACTCGGGAGCGGGCTGGGGAACCGCAAACGCATGCTGATAGATCTTCAATCCGAGCTGACATTTAGGAACTCGTTCAGGTTTCCGATACAGGATCCAGTTGCTCGCAGGGAGGTGCTGATCGGCGCTGTGCTCGTTCTCATTCCTGTACTCGGGTGGCTGCTCAACATGGGCCATCGCATCGAGATGGTCCACAAGATGCACAAAGGTCAACCCGCATGGCCAAGCTGGAATGGTTATGCCCGATTGCTGAAGAGCGGGACAGTCACGTTCCTGGGAATGATTTATTACTACTTACCAGGGGCAGTCCTGGGCATACTTGCTTTTCACTTCCGCATCCGGTGGCTGTTATATCTGGCACTCTTGTTATTAGCGGGATCGACAATCGCGATCCCTGGATACATGACGCACTACTGTCGCAACTACGACGCGCGAGAAATATTCGATCCCTTTCGAGCCTTTGGCCGGGTTGTTCAGGGTGGCGAACGTTATTGGAAGGCTTGGGCAATCGCACTCTCGGCGCTCGCATTGTCGTTCCTGGGAGTGCTAGCGCTTGGCATCGGATTCCTAGTGACCAGTGTTTGGTTCTGGCAAGTTGCAGGCTTCAGTTTTGCGTCCGTCTTCAGCCAGCGCTTTGCGTTGGCGGAAACGAACGCTGAAGCAACCTCCATCGTGTGAGTCGCCTCAGCCGGCGGGAATCGGGCGGGACGCGATTACGGAAAAGACTGAAGCCCGTCCTTCGCGTGCCAATCTGGTGACGCGATTGCTGAGGAAGCAATCACAATGCCATTATCGAAAGCAAATCGGAGAATGATCTCCCGAAACTATTTCGCTTGACTCTCGTGTCGTTTCGGGATAGCACAGATATAGGGGCCGTAGTAGCAGTAGATACAGTAATGCACTCGGGGAACTTCAGGTCGGAACTTTGTCGGAGCATCGTGGTAGACGCCAAGATTGTGCGACTTCGCGCATCTGTCTCAGAGGCGTTAAACGCCGATGAGACAGGCGTTAACGCCGTGGAAAA
>CAYNPS010000208.1:0-6039 GCA_964399125.1 uncultured Terriglobales bacterium | reverse complement strand
GTAACAGACATAAGTTGACCGTTTTCGTGGATCTCGATCGTGCGCGTATTGGCATCTATGATTACTTCGGCTTCGGCGTTCTCTGCGTTAAGGCTATCGTACTCGGATATGAATGATTTCAGCTGCTTAAGGCTCATAGAGAATTTCATTTTTTCCCGCTATTCTCATCTGGGCATTTTCTCCCTATAGTTTGCCACATGGGATTGATGTATTCAACCATCGCGGTCTGCTGGTTGGGATCGGCCGAATAAGCGTCGCGTTCGAGATTTGAGATTTGCTGGTTGAGGCACTGTGAGTGCGCCCGAATCTCGCCGAGCTTAGCGAGCGCATTGCTCGACAGCCCCCACCGAGTTCAGCAGTCGCGACCTGTCCGCGCACGCTAAGGTTTGAAATAAATCTGTCTGCCTGATCCGGCCAATCCTCGCAAAGGGATGTATCCCGTGAGCACACAGAACTCAGGTATGATAGCGGCTTACATCGTTGATGTGTGAGGAGGGAGATGGGACGATCAGTCGTATTTACCGGCATGCTTGTGCTTGAAATTTGATAAAACCGCATGAAAAACCTCTTGATCTTCGTGGCTGCGTTTAGCGTATTTGCATGCAGTCTTCCTGCAGAGACAGCAGAGATAGCGCAAACATCGGGAGCCTGGACAAAGTATGAAGGGAATCCAGTCATTGGCGGCAAGCTGGGCACAGTCTTCGATGTTTCTGTTCTGAAAGACGGGAATAAATATCGAATGTGGGCGTCGTGGCGGCCAAGGAAGAGCATCGCTTTATTCCAAAGCGTCGATGGCATGCATTGGGATCCCCCGAGAATCGCGCTCGGCCCCACGCATACCGGCTGGGAAGACGACATCAATCGGCCCGGCGTCGTAAAAAAAGACGGGATGTATCACATGTGGTACACGGGCCAGGCAAGCGGGCACTCGTGGATCGGGTACGCGATTAGTTCCGATGGCGTGAATTGGAGGCGCGTAGGGAGTTCGCCGGTCTTGTCCGCAGACACAGCCTGGGAAAAAGTGGCTGTGATGTGCCCGCAAGTTGTTTGGGATAAAACAAGCAATGAGTTCCGGATGTGGTACTCCGGCGGGGAACAGTACGAGCCAGATGCGATTGGATATGCAACGAGCAAAGATGGTATTCATTGGAGAAAATTTCCTGCCAACCCGATATTCAAAGCCAATCCCAATATCTCGTGGGAACAGCAGAAGGTCACAGCCGCGCAGGTGCTCGAGCACGGAGACTGGTTTTATATGTTCTACATCGGCTTCCGCGACATCGACCATGCACAGATTGGGATCGCTCGATCTCGCGATGGAATCACCGGATGGGAACGCCTTCCGGACAACCCGATTATTCGTCCGGGGAAGAACGCTTGGGACGCGGATGCTTGTTATAAACCGTTTGCAATCTTCGATGGTCATCGCTGGCTGTTGTGGTACAACGGACGGCGCGGTGACACCGAACAGATTGGCTTGGCCATTCACTCGAGAGAGGACCTAGGATTTGGATCTCCTGTACATCAAACCTCGCGACCATCGAAGAACTCGTATGGGACTCCGGAGGCACAAGGAGTTTCATCTAGCAACGGGACAGCTCCCTCATTGGGACGAGCAACTCGTCCTCCTATAATTTCTGTTTTGAGTCCCGAAGCCTTCCGGCCCTACGTAGAAAGTTTTAATCTGCAGGACGACGGCAAATTTCCCTCTACGATTCCCAATAGCGAGGCATGGAAGTGGATGGCGGAGAACATCCCGCGATTTGACGCCCCAGACGAGCAGCTCGTTCAAACTTATTACTTCCGTTGGTGGAGCTATCGTAAACATATCAAGAGCACACCGGCTGGTTACGTTATCACGGAATTTCTTCCAAACGTTCCATGGGCTGGTCAATACAACACGATTAATTGTGCAGCCGGTCATCATATATATGAGGGCCGATGGCTGCAAAATCGTTCCTATCTGGATGACTATTCAAAATTCTGGCTGGAGAAGGGTGGCGACGTGCGCCGTTATAGTTTTTGGGCCGCAGATGCGATCTATGCACGTTATCTCGCAAATGGGGACCTGCACTTCGTTTTAGATCTGTTGCCGGCGCTGGTCAAAAACTACGAAGCCTGGGAGAAAACAAACCTCGATTCAAATGGTTTATTTTGGCAAAAAGATGACCGGGATGGAATGGAGAAATCGATCGGGGGCAGCGGATACCGGCCGACGATCAACAGCTACATGTATGGTGATGCGGTTGCGATAGAAAAAATCGCACACCTCGCTGGCGACACCAAGACCGAAAAAAAATTTAAAAGGCGGGCAGAATCGCTGCGCGGACTGATAGAGCGGGAACTCTGGAATCCGGCGGACAGTTTCTACGAAACGCGCTCGCGTGAGAGCAAGAAATCCGCAGGGGTGCGAGAGTTGATCGGCTATATTCCATGGTACTTCAACTTGCCCGGCCCTGGACACGAAGTCGCGTGGAAGCAGCTGTTTGATTCTGCTGGTTTTGCCGGCACCTTTGGGCCGACGACCGCAGAGCGGCGGAGTTCGCGGTTCATGTTTTCCGATCCGCACGAATGTTTATGGAACGGGCCGTCATGGCCTTTCGCAACAACGCAGACCTTGGTCGCCATGGCAAATCTTTTGAATGCGCGTAAGCAACGATATGTGGACGCGACTGAATATTTCCGGCTTTTGAAAGCCTATTCAGAGTCACAGAAGCTGGAACTCACCGGACGGGCGTCAATTCCATGGATTGATGAAGATCTAAATTCCGATACTGGCGAATGGATTGCGCGGAGCATCCTTCAACGCGAGAACCGCCCCGACCGGGATCGCGGCGAGTATTACAATCATTCGGGCTTTGCGGATCTCATTATAACTGGCCTGGTCGGACTACGGCCCCGGCCCGACAACATCATTGAAGTCAATCCACTGCTGCCCCCCGGAAGGTGGGAATATTTCGCGCTCGACTCGGTTCCCTACCATGGCCATCAAGTCTCGATTCTTTACGACGCCAACGGAAAGCACTACGGCCGAGGAAAAGGGCTTCGCATTTTGGTGGACGGAACGACGGTCGCATGGAGCCATAAGCTTGGCCGTTTGGCCGGCCCTTTGCCAACTTCGACATCGTCTGTGGCTCACAGAATGGACTAGATCCCGAATCATATGCTGTGATCCAGTCTCTATTCGCTCCGATCCTCCCACAGCTGTGCTCACGTTAATGACTTATTGCAATCGGCGCCTTGCGCGCAATTACAGGTGGCTTTCGCGTTCCCGACGATATTTCCTTGAGAGGCTTTGATGACAAACTGAACCAGTGTAGACAGCCCGGTCTAACGACCATCCGTCTTTCTCGTGCAGAACTTGGGAAAGAGCATTTCATGCTTTATATCGTCAGCTCCGGGGAAAAGCTGAAAACGAAGAAATGAATGTCATCTGGAGGCAATCGAGTGCGATCCTAAGTGCCCGAGGACCATGAGACTCTGCTACGGAGATCTTGGCTCGCATTGGACCATTTCCATCGTAACCACCTGAAATGGCACCAGTAAGAAATTGCGTGGTTGCCCGGCCGATAGCTGGACCATGGGCCGATGTTTATCTTCAGACCAGGGGCTGCATCCACAAAAGTGTTGCGGCGCCCCCCGGGGCAATTCGAACGCACGAGCGATGTCTAGCGTGATGCTTTGCGGACGATCGCTCGGATTGCGCAGGGTTAGAATCCCTTCCCGTGGTGACCACGCAGCCCATCCGTAAATTTTTAGCGCCAGAGGATCTCCGCCCACCCAGTGAGTATCTTTATAATACGTCGGCGTTGCGCTGAGACCAGTTCGCTGCTTCCGCGAGCAAGTCCCAATCGCTTTGGGAAAGCAGATTGTGCGAGATATACATCTCTTCGAGCTGTGTTCCGCTTCCAAAGTATGACCGAATCTCGTTCTTAAAATCATTTTCAGGATCGCTGTCAAGCTGTTCCGCCGCGCATAGATCAAGCCGTGCAGCATTACAGAATTCAACGGAAACAGCGGACCCGCTTTTACCACCCCACGGTAGGTCTGCCCATCACGATAGGTAATCCACCTCTCACGCCAGCTCCCCACACCTGCAAAACTGTGGTCCTCTCCTCCCCTCCAAATCGAGTCCGCAATCAGGAGCCAAAACGGGGAAGGATAAGTCCCAGTCGTAAGATTAATGTAGAGGTCAGGTTTCATCGCACGCCATTCTTGAATCAGGTTGATCGCAGCGGCAAAATCGCTGTCGAAACGGCTACCAGGGAAAACCGTGTTTACGTTACCAGTGCCATCAATCTTGAATTGATTGATGCCGTTCTTCTGAATAAAATTGCGGGTCACCTCTCGGAATCTTGCATAATATTTTGGCCCTGAGAGAGCAAGCCCCCCTTCGGTGGTTTCGAAACCATTTTTTACAGCATATTTGAGGCGCTGCTCTTTGGCTTCGCTGTAGCCACCCCAAGGCGACAGCCACACGCCAATTCCCGCGCCATATTTCTGGGCAGCGTTGCTGAGTGCAGCAATCCCGCTGGGGAAACCGGAGTTAAAGTGCCAAAGAGATTTCGGATCATCCCAACCATCATCCAAGAGGAAAGAATCCAGTTTCACTCCACGTTTGCGGACTAATTCCTTTCCGAATGCTTCGATAACATCCCGCACCGCGGCAGCGTCATAGGACTTGCCGTATCCAATGTCGTACCATGAGTTGTAGTGAAGGAATGGGCTGTAGGAACGCGGACGCTCCTGTTCCAAATAGTATAAAAAGCTTCGACGCATTTGGCCCGGCTGGGAAGCGCCGACAACAAGAGAATAGCGAACGGTCTTCCCACCTTTCAGTGGCAACTCCCTTTTGATGCTGCAAACGGCAGGTCCGGGCACTTCGCATTGTGCTAAGGGATGCTCAAAACCAAGAAATACGTCGCCGGCGGTGATCGGTGAACCTCTGACCGTCCCCGCTACCTTCGCACCTGGCAATCTCGAATCGAACAAACGGATTTCTGCAATTACTTGATCGCTTTTAGTTGCCGAGATGGCGACTTCTTCGCGAAAGTAATTGGAATCGTCTCGCATGGTCCCTCGCCAAATCACGAGCACCCTTCGTCGGGGATCCTGAAGGCGCAGCACAATGCTTTGGCCGTCCAGGCGTTCGGCTCTTCGCGATGCCAACGGATTTGCATGTGAGCCCACAATCCGCGGCGCACCCATAATGCTCATCTTAGAAGCCGCTAGCGACGTACCGTCCCTGAATATGAGAGTAAAAGAATCCTTCGGAAGAGATATTTCTGCCGGCATTCCGCGAATTGTGAGCGACACACCAGTGAACATGCCATCCGCAAAAGACCAATGCGCACTCATCAACTCATTCCATATTGATAGAGTTCCCGAACGTACCACGGCCTTGGCCGTTCCTGCCGATTGTCCGTACCGGGAAGAAATCTGAGCAATCGCTGGAGATGCCCAGGAGAACAAGCATGCTAGAAGGGCCTCCCACGTGAGGAGCCGCACGGAAAATGCCGCAAGCTTAAACATTATGTGTATAGGTTCAAGTGGAATAGTAGTACTTTGCCACTTGCTCCGTTTGGGCTTGGGCTGTCGGAGTTGCGTCCCATTTTTAAAGATGAGAACAGACCTAGGCACTGCGCGAACATGACGTCCTCAGGTGCGCGATATGCGTCTTCGAGTTCCGGAGCGTCCAGCGGGAATACGTAGTGGGCCAGGCAGGCAAAATAATCTGCAAGCTTGGGAGTCACGACGGCGCTAAATCTCCCAACTTGTTTGTTATTCATCTCATAAGTGTAATTCATAGTTCCTCCGGCGAGGATTTCCACAAAGCAAGAACACAACAAGGGTTTTCCATCAAGAATCGACATAAAGGTCATACCGGAGGGCAAGGGCCGATTCTGCCGTCCTTTGTATATTCCCTGCCGTCAACTCCCAGCATTTTCCGGGCGGACTCATGTTCTGATGCCGCAAAGGCAACATGTCGCTGAATCTCAGCTGAACAGTAGACCTTGCTCCGGGACAGCAACGCGCGGC
>CAYNPS010000207.1:0-6139 GCA_964399125.1 uncultured Terriglobales bacterium | reverse complement strand
GGCGCGCGGCCCTCGATGACGACAGTTCCATTTGCGGCACTGGCATCGGCAATCAGCGAATCCATCGAGTAGGCCGCCGTGGCTCCGGAGACTGTAGTCTCAATCTTTTTTTGATAGCCAACAGTGATCCCGTTTTGAGCAACGGCGGTAACAGCTAAGGCGACGCAGAGGAGGATACATCTCGCCCATCGATTCATTGCATTTTGAAGCTCGTCTCGCTGGTGAGAGTCCTTCCTTCAAACTGCAGCGTGCACATTGCTTTGTAGTCTCCCGGCTGCAACTGGCTTGCATATTCACCGGAGAACTCGAGGCGCTCGCCGGGCAACAGGCGTTGCGATGCCACCGGAATGCGCGCAACGAGATTTCCTTTTGCGTCGAGAATTACCGCTACGCCGTCGGGCAGAGCAGGCTCAGTGCCTACGTTGCTCACCCACTCGCCAACCGTGAGATTGGTGCTGTCTGTCGGCGGCGCAACGCGCAAAGTCTCGGGCTCGAGCTTGACGTTATTCGAGAGGTTGAAAGTGATCAGGGTTCCAAGAGAGGCCGTCATGCCGACTGCGCTAGAGCTTGACGCAATCCGGTTTGTTCCGCGGAATATCGCGACCATCGCGCGAATCTTTGTTTCCTGCGGAATCGTAAGCCTCACTTCGACATTGCCCACCGTGTGCGGCTTTATCACTATTTGCTTCTGAGAAAACACGGCAGTTGCAGCGATGCTTCCCGGCTCTTCTCCGGCGGCCACAAAGACTCGTTTGCCGTCCCGGACGATCACATCCTGCCCTTCCATCTCGAAAACAAATTCTGCGCTGGTGTTGTTGTTCAGACTGAGGGTTTGCGTCAGACCTTGTCCATTGCTGCCCTTCGCCATGATGACGGCCGGACTGAGCGAGATCGAGGGTGGGGCGCTCGACTGCTCCGACGGACTCGAGACCGTTGCAAGTCCATTTTGGGCACCAGATGACTGCTGATCGCCGGCACGCTGGGTAGTTTGCGCCGTCAATACAGCAGCCATGAGCAGCAACAATACGCAGACGCCCAGACGGTGGATCGAGAGACTCTTTTCCGATTTTGGGAGCGGTAGCATCATCAATTTGGTACGACCTGAAAAATGATTGAGTTATGTAGGGCCGGATTTCTCTCCGTCACCGAGCTGGGCACTTCAATTTCAACCTGGTGCGACGATATTTTGCCCACCGGCACCCGGCTCTGGACAATCTGCGGCGTGATTGTCAATCGGACGCCGTCGAGCCGCAGGACGAACGCCCTTTCAGGCAAAGCCAGACAGGCCAGCAACGTGGCAGCACCGATATGGCCGGCTGGATCCACAAGCGATAATCCGAGCTTCGTGGAGACCACCATACGTCCGGCTGACGATCGCACCTCTACGTTCGATCTTCGCGCGGCGCTTCCGTAGGAAACGGAGCCCAGGTCCAGCACTCCACCGCCCGCGGTTCTTCCGCCGTCGCTGGGATTCACGATCGTCAGCGAGAGTCCGCCTGCACCCCGCGCCGCCATGTCCACCACTTTCGCGGCGGGCTTCGCAGGAGCCTTGTATTGCGCCAGCCCATTAGTCGTCGGCAACAGGGCACAGATCAGGAATGGCAGGACGTGGTACGGCTTAATGTGACACCTCCTGGCCCATTCTCGACCCCGGCAGAACCCTTACAAACTATCCAGCTTTATCCTCGGAAAGACTAGTTCGATGTAGCGGTAAAGTTAATGGTGTTGCTGATGTTGGTGCCGCTCGCCGTGGTGAACGGGACCGTAATCGCAACCGCGTCCGCGGCATTGCTGCCGTAAGTTCCGGTAGCGGTGATCGTCGTTGCGCTGGCGTTGTTGATCGTGTTACCGGCTACCTGCCAGGTGTTGGTCGCGTCAGCGCTGTTCAGCTGCGCTTTCAGCGTGTAGTTGGCGCTGCTGCTATTGGCTTTGCTCACCAACACATCAACCGGGCTGCTGACAGTAAAGCTGGTTCCGGGAACGACGGTGCGTGTCACACCTGCGGCCACTGCGCCGAAAGCTGAGACGTTGCCAAACGCCAAGGTCGCAGCATTCGTCCCTGCACCTGACGACAGGGCAACACCGGCAGCATCCGAGTTAAAAACCAGGTTGATCGAAGAGTTCACTGTGGCAGATACCGTCAGTGTTCCCGATGCGGTGTTGCCGGCCTGCGCCATTCCCATCGACGAAACCATGATGATCATGGCTGCTGTTGTGATCACTAATTTAAGGTTCTTCATTGTTGTTCTCCTCCCAAGTACTGCATTTTTTTAAAGTACTGTTTTGCAACTTAGCTAATTCGACGTCGCCGTAAAATTTATGGTCGCCGTTAAAGGTGTTCCCGTATTGGGACCACCGCTTCCCGGTGCGGCAGTCGAAACTGTCAACTTCAACGTGTGCTGAACGTCGGCGTTGTACGCCCCAATCGCTGAAATCGTTTGCGAGCCCGTCGTCAAGGTGACTGCGTCAACTCCATACGTGAGCCCGGTCGGCGCAGCTGCTGCCAACTGGCCCGTCAACGTATAGCTCGGACTCGTCAAACCCGACTGGATGACCTGAACATCGAAGAGCGTCTGCACGACGTAACTGGCCGCCGTCACCGTGGGACGCGTAACACCGGCAGCAAGAGTTCCAAATGCGGAAACGTTTCCAAAATCCACGCTCGCCGTCGAGCTCCCGTTGCTGCCCAGGCTCACGCCTCCAGGATCGGAATCAAATATCAGGCTGATGCCGTTCTTATTGATCAAAGTAGCGTTGATCGTGCCGGTCGCCGTCTGCGCAAACGCAGCCGCGCCCAGCAACATTACGATTGCCAGTGCGGCGCCTCGAATTAGCAATCTTCCTTGCATCGTCTGGACTTCCTTAATTCGCTGTTGCCAGAAACGTCACCGTTTCGGACAGCACCTGAGCCGGTACGTTGTTCTTGACCTGCACCTGGAGCGATTTGGTCACTGCAGTGCCATACGAATCCGCCGCATCCAGTTGCGTAAATGCCGTGTTTGACAGCGTGACGCCACTTACGAGCCAGTTAACGTTAGCCGGTGGCGCAGTTGAAATCTCGGCAGCCAGGCGATAGCCGGGGCTGGTGCTGTTCGATTTCGTGACCAAAACGTCAAAGGCGCTGCTCACCTGGTACGTTGACCCGCCGATGTGCGAGTACGCCACGCATGCAAGGCTGTGACTATTACCAGGAAAAGAAGCAGTTCCCAGATCAAGTCCGACGTTGTTCGTTCCGGCATTGGTCAACGGACAGAACCCAGTCGTGCCCACGGCTGGATTGTTGTTGAACACGAGATTGATCGACGACTGCACTGTCAGACTGAGTGAAATTTGGCCAGAAGCCGACTGCGCCCACGTCTGGGCAGATGCGAGAACGGAAGCTACCAACAGCAGCCACCAACGTGTTTTCCCGTTCGTCGTCATGCGCCTGAGGCACAGAATTCCCGCTAACTCGGCCAAACGCTCCTTTTAATTTGTTGGGACACGTACACCGATACGTCTTAGGACGCGTGCAGCCGGCTTGCACCTTCAGCAGAAATCGAAGGGTAGTTTGCGCCGTCTCTCCCTTTCGGTGAGCTTCGATCGGCAACGCGCTAAACTGGCGGCCGCGAACTCTCTGGCAAACTACAGATCCCGGTTATGTCCCCGAGTGTGTGTTCCTGCAATGTAGCGTAGGCGGGAAGCCCCCGATAGCAAAGGATTTAGAGGTCGTTCGGGATAACACAGGTTACCGCCTCGGTGGTTACTCTGGATATTGGACCATTGCGGGAAAATCAAGTGACCCGGAAATCCTTCGGTTTTACGCAGTTGCCTATCGATACGGATTACTTCGGTTTGATTCGCTTGTTGACGTACGTTCCTTTTGGATTCCGGCTTTTGCGAGCTGCTCGTATTCGATTTCGGGAACGTAGTAGGGAAGGCCAAAAGATGACACGGATCACAGAGACCGGAGCGATCTGGGGAACGAAACTTCGCGGCTCCTAGGCTGCGAGCTGAGCAGGACCCAGTTGGCGGAGTCTCGCGCTGATCATCTGAAGCGTGTATACGAGAGCTGAAAGCTCTAAAGGTTGGAGCGAGGAAGGATCGCGCTGTATGTCACAGCAAGTCTGGAACAGCTCGCTTGTGAGCTCTTGGTTGAGCGCACGCAGGAGAAGGAGTTCGTCCTCATCCTGTTCTGCGGCAGCAGGTACTGAAAGTAAATGCGTTGCGGTTGACCCTTGGAGATCGTGCATATTTGAAATTTAGGGCCTGGTTTCCGAGTTGCTGAATTGCGGTGAATAAACATAAGACGCTGCCAACATCCACGGCGTTGCTAAGGAAGAGCTGCTGGAGGGAGAAGCTGCCAGCTATCAGCTGAAAGCAACCGCAACGGCAAAAGCAAAATCAACAGCAGCGCCAAAATTGATGGCAAGAGACGACACGGATCTCACGGATGGTACGAAGCCACACGGATCAGATAGTGGCTGCGGAGCTTCGTAGCTTTGCTGCTCGCTCGCTGAGGTTATGGTTACGGTATTGATCGTTTGCCGCCTTCGTGAACGCGGCTAAGCAGCTTCCTTTCCCGCGGCGAAAGCTGCCAGGGGATTTCTCTCCACAAACTGCACCTGATGCCAATACGGATAGATCGGGACCTTATGACTTGCAGCATTCAACCGTTCCACTTGCTCCACGCTCAGGTTCCATCCAACTGCAGCGAGGTTCTGCCGCAGTTGTTCCTCGTTCCGGGCGCCGATGATGACATTCGCGACTGTCGGCCTTTGTAGTAACCAGTTCAGCGCAATCTGCGGAACCGTCTTGCCCGTTTCGTGTGCGATCTCGTCCAGCGCATCGACAACTTTGTACAGGTATTCGTCGTCGACAGGCGGTCCCTGCTCTGCGGTCACGTGCAAGCGACTAGTTTTTGGCAGCGGCTGGTTGCGGCGAATTTTGCCTGTCAGGCGTCCCCAACCCAGCGGACTCCAGACTATCGTCCCAATCTTCTGATCTATGGCGAGCGGCATGAGCTCCCATTCGTACTCGCGTCCAACCAGCGAGTAATAGGCCTGATGTGCAACATATCGCGGCCAGCCGTATCGCTCGGCAATTGCCAGCGACTTCATCAAATGCCATCCCGAAAAGTTCGAGCATCCGATGTAGCGTACTTTTCCCGACTGCACTAGCGTGTTCAGGGTTTGCAGCGTTTCTTCGATTGGCGTTGTCAGATCGAATCCGTGCAGGTGATAGACGTCGATGTAATCCGTACCCAGCCGGCGCAGACTCGACTCGCACGCCTGAATCAGGTGGTATCGCGACGAGCCAATATCGTTCGGACCATCTCCCATGCGGAAGGTTGCTTTGGTGGAGATCAGCACCGAGCTGCGACGCCCGGCGATCGCCTTGCCGAGAATCTCCTCCGACGCGCCTTGCGAATAAATGTCTGCCGTGTCAAAGAAATTCACACCTGCATCCAGACAGATGTCCACCAGCCGCGTAGCTTCTTTTACATCGGTACTGCCCCAGGCTTTAAAAAATTCACCACGGCCACCAAACGTGCCGGTGCCGTAGCTGAGAACCGGAACCTTCAACCCACAATTGCCAAGCTGTCTGAATTCCATGGCGCAGTAGATGTCCTTTCTTCAACGACCGATTCAGATGTGCATCTTCCATAATTAAGCTACACCGCCACGCCTCATAACGCCTTTCTCACGCGCCGCGACGAATTGCTTCTTCTCTTCGTTTTGGCGTTCTTCTCAACGCGCAATTTCCAGGCGGTCTGCAGTGCGCCGGTAAGTACGTCCTCGGTAGCGGCGGCCAGGCGAATGTGGGTATGTCCCATCCTTGCCCAACCACCCGGAATGGGAAGGAATATCTCCGGTGCTTCCTCGACGAATGCGGCTTGCTGCTCAAGCGTGAGCATCAGATTGCCGTAACCTTCCGCTTGCGAGGCGAGCGAGGCGAACTTTCTGCCACCTACGCGGAAGGCCGGTGATCCGGCGTGGGAGTACTCCTCGACGCCATCGAGGTTAAGAGCAATGCGGCGAAAATCTGCTGCTTTCATGCGGAGAGGAGCTTCTGAGCTTCGAAGCTTCTAAGCTAAGGCAAAGTACAGGCGCCAACTTGCGTAATCGACAACCCACCGAGGCAATAAATAGCGCACAAG
>CAYNPS010000206.1:2550-6162 GCA_964399125.1 uncultured Terriglobales bacterium | reverse complement strand
TGACATATCGACGACGCCTTGCCAGGGATAATCGGTTTTCTGAGTGAGCTGAATGCCGGTTCCATCTTCGAGGCGCCACTTGAGTTCGGAATTATCGTAAAGATGGACATACAGCCCGTCGCTGCTCGTGCTGTAAAAGTATCCGGGCAGCGAGGCGAGGATGCGCTCCAGATTCGGGGGGCAGCAGGTAGTGTCGTACCAAGGATTGCGAATCTTGTCGCCGGTCGAGGGATCGAAGGCCAGCGGATTGCGGTAACAATAGAGAGTCCCATTCAGTGACATTCCCGAATTGATACCGTTGTAAAGCGCACGCTCGATGACGTCTGCGAACTTTGCATCACCCGTCGCTGACAGCATGCGCCAGTTCCACATCATATTGCCGATGGCGGCGCAGCTTTCTCCGTACGCGCGGAAATTCGGCAGTTCGTAAGCATCGCCAAAAGCTTCGCCTTCGGCTCGCGAGCCGACGCCACCGCTGACGTACATCTTGGTCGAGACCAGGTCGTTCCAGAGCGTGTTGAGAGTGCGCCAGTAGGACTCGTCACCCGTTTCCAAGTAGTAATCGGTCGCGCCGCAGCAGGCGTACATAGCGCGCACCGCATGGCCTTCGAGCTTGGTGCGCGCAGTAAACGGAGTGCCGCTGAACATGTAGATCGTGCGGTGCTCAGGAAACGCGGCACGCGAATCGCCTTGCAGGATGTATCCGGCGAGGTCGAGTTGGCGTTTGTCGCCCGTGATTCGATAAAGCTCGATCAACGACATCTCGATCTCAGGATGGCCAGAAACAATCGGCTTTTTCGGCGCGGGACCATAGTTCGGAATCAGGAAATCGTTCACAAACCGAATGCCGGCATCGAGGAGCTTGCGTTCGCCGGTCGCGCGATAGTACGCGATGGCGCCTTGCAGCAGGTGTCCAATGCAGTACAGTTCGTGGCCGGTGGACTGCGTCTGCGGGGTCATTCGCAACGCAGCGCGGTCTTGGACGTAGTAGGTATTCAGGTACCCGCTCGGCTCCTGCGCTGCCACCACTAGATCGATGACCTGCTCCGTGATTTCCCGGAGCTGCGGCAGATCGCCGGATTGCAGAGCAAAGCCAACCGCTTCGGTCCACTTGTACACGTCGGAATCGGAATACACAGGCCCAATTTGCGGAGCGGAGCTCTTCCCTTCCAGTCGGCGAAAGTTGTTCATGCGTCCGTTCGCTTCGAGTAGATCGTGCATCGAAGGAATGCTCTTGGTGACGTTCACCTCCCGCCGCTTTCCCCAAAAACCATCGTTGATGGTCACGGCGCGAATTGGAACTTGCCCCAACTTGGCATGTGGAGACCTGGCGAGGTTTTCGATCCCCTGGTTTTTCCAGTCAGAAGACTGCAATGGCACTTCGGTTCCAGACTGCGGAAACTCGGCAGTATCTAGCCGAAATGCACTCGCGCCTGACAGAGAAGAAGCGGCGGCGACTGAAATTGCGGATGCGAGAAACTGCCTGCGGGAGAGGGCGTCAGCCATGGAGTTCCTCCAAAGTCCATTCGCTGCTGATCGAGCCGAGCGAAATGAAGACGGGACAGACAGATTACACCGCAGTCGTGCTTCCGAAAATAGCTTGACCGGACCACTCGTCCTGCACGCCAGATTCTTTAGTTGCGGTTATGCATCAGGGAACCCACACGAAAGTAATGCTGCGTCCGGCGAGCTTTCACGCTAAGTTACAGCGTATCTATGCTCACGATTTTGCAAACCATCGACGTCGCTCTTGGCCTCGCTCTGGTGGTTGTGCTCGGACGCTCCACTGCTGCGGAATTTCGCAAGCTGTGGAAGCACTGATCGCGCAGTAAGATCGCAAGGTTCTCCGCAATACCAAATCCCGGCCTGACATTAATTCAACGAATTCCTGCTTGGAAATCATCGCAATCGCGTGGTGCTCTGGATTACGATGAGGTGAGCGCCGCGTCCAACAAAGAGAAACCTTGAACTCTGGTTTCAGTCCAGGAGGAGAGAGTTGTTCATCAGGTTTGCGATTTCCAAGTGCTTGAGTCTGTTCTTTTCGCTATTCCTTATTATCGGCAGCACCGCTTTCGCGCAGGCAAATCAGAATTCAAACGACAGCGATGTTGCGCAAGCTCCTGCGAGAGCAAACATCACGCAAGGGCCGACGATTCAGTATGCCGATGATCAGTTCGCCGTGATCACGTGGACAACCGATCAACCGTTTGCGAGCCGCGTGTTTTATGGCAAAGATCCGAGCAATCTGAATCAGGTTTCTGAAGACACGAAATCGCTCAGCTTGCGGCATCAGATCAATCTGCGCAACCTGCAGCCGAGCACGACCTACTACTTCCGCATCGATACTGGACAAGGTACCGCTGCGGTAAATTCCTCCGATGGTGTGGACGGGTTTCAAACCACGGCGCTCGGTGCAAACCCAATTCGCAATCAGCCGCCGTTCAAAGGATCGCTGCAGCCGAAGCCTAATCCGGCAACCGGGCAGACGGCACAAGCTGCGAATTTCGGCAACATCATCGTGACTCGTGGGCCTTCGATCCAGTATTTAGACGACACAACTGCTGTGATCTCCTGGACGACGAATGTACCAGCGAGCAACACGCTCTACTACGGAACTGATCGCGACAATCTCCTTTACACGGGCGGAGATTTCAAAGACTCCACAGAGCATCGGATCCATCTTTCGAATCTGAAGCCGCGCACTCGCTACTACTTCCAGCTTGACGAGCCCTCTTCCCAGCCAATTGCGAGCTTCACCACGGTCATTGCAGGTGCGCAGCCGCTCTACGATCAGCATCCGGAGACGATCTCGTCAGCAACGTCACCAAACTCCGGGCCGCAACTATCGCGGCGCGAGCACGCTGGGCAGAATGAACTTCCAGAGGGTACCGAAATCAGCGCCAGCCTCGAAACTGCGCTTTCGACAAAGACATCGACTCCTGGTCAGCAATTTACTGCTGCAGTCACACAGCCTGTCCGCGATTTCAACGACCAGATCGTGATCCCAGTCGGCGCGCGCATCAATGGCCAGGTGACCGAATCGGAAGAAGGCAAAAACCTTCCCTCTGTGCGGGGACGCGGCAAACTCAATCTGCGCTTTAACAGCGTCGCGCTCCCGAATGGAAGTACTATTCCCATTTCGGCAACGCTGTTATCTGTCAATCAAACTGGTGGCAATGGTTCAGTCAACTCCGAAGGCGAGGTACAGTCGAACACCAACGCCTCGACCGCGGCGAAGGGGGCAGCGGTGGGGGCAGGAATCGGAACGATTGCTGGGTTAATTTTCGGCGGTCCATTCAAGGGACTGGCGATTGGAGCAATCGCAGGAGGCGGCTACATTCTCGCGACAAGAGGAAAAGACGTGGAACTTCCGGAGAATACCGAGCTGAAGATACGCCTCGACCAGCCTGTCTCCCTGGCGCAGCTCACAGGGCGACGATAGAAGCGTATCTCTTCTACTCGTCGCCTCTTGCGTCATCCCCGGAACCTTCGGGTTCACTTTTCTGTAATTCTCGATGGTGCGGAATACACCACAAATCTGCGTCCTCTCAGGAATCCAACCATCGTCATTCCAAATTCACGCGCGATCTGAACCGCCAGGCTGGAAGGCGC
>CAYNPS010000206.1:0-2450 GCA_964399125.1 uncultured Terriglobales bacterium | reverse complement strand
TCGATCGTTGCTTTACCGCAGATGCCACAACTGGAGGCTGCAAAGAAATTACGTTGAAAGTTGAGCCGCATCTCGGCGCCTTCGGCGATCTGCGACAGCACAGTGTTTGCTCCGCCAATTTCGAGGGCAAGAAGGTCGGCACGTTGGGAAATGATGGCTTCCGTAAACAGGAATCCTGCAGCCAGTTCAAGATCGTGACCTGGCGTGCGCATTGTCACGCTGATAGGAGTCTTCCCGATTCGGATCTCGAGCGGCTCTTCTACGGCGAGGTAGTCTTGAGCGTGGGCGAGCGCGCCATCTTCCCATTGGTCGACGGAAGTGAGCGCGATTCTCGGCTTGGATTTGGGCTTCGATTCCGGGCGCACACTCCAATCATAGCGAGAAGTGCTGCCAACCTCCTCGACCATCGCGGACCGCAGCAGTTGGAGGTTGCGCCTAGTGCCCGGTGCCAGCCGCGGTCGCACGCGAAGAGACTTGCGCGCTCGCAGGCTGATTTAGCTGCTTGTGTAAGCTATGCGCCTTGATCGAACCCACCGCGATCAGCAGCACTCCCAGCCCCTGCTCAGCACCGGCAAGTCGCATCATGAAATTGGTCCCATACAACAGATCCTGGCTGGCAAAGATGCCCATCGTAGAGCCCACAATGAAAATCAGACTTCCCACAACGAGCACAGCAACGTATTTATCGAGTTGGTCTTGAAGGCGGTCGACCTGATGTGGAGAGAGCATGGCACCTCCTCGCGAGGAAGGCGCCGGTGGAGAGAAACCGGGAACTCTCCTCGTGCGCGCAAAAGTGTGTCACGGAAGCGCCAACTTCGCAATGCAGTTGCGACAGCTGGTTAGTTGCCAATGCAAAGAACAATCTTCCCAAAGCTCTGATTGGATTCCATGCGCTCATGAGCAGAGCGAATATCGCGCAGATCGAATTGACTATCGATTACGGGACGCAGAATGCCGCAGGAGAACAACGGCAGGACCTCTGCGGCGAATCGTCTGGTAACGGCGATCTTCTCTTCAATGGGTCTGGCCCGCAACACAGTGCCTATAAGTCGAGCGCGCTTGCCGAGCGTGACAGACAAATCGAGTTCCGTTTTCGCTCCGCCCATCGTGCCGACCAGCATCACTCGTCCTTGTTGACCTAGCGCATGCTGACTCGCATGGGTGTAGGTTCCCCCAACCAAATCGATCACGACATCGAACGGCCCACTACCAGCCCACCGCTTGCCGTCTTCCGCGCTTGGTGCACTGGAAACGACGAAGCCGCCATCGAGCCCGTACTCTTTGGCGCGCGTCAGCTTGTCGGCCGTACGAGTGGTTCCAAAGGGAATAGCATGCATGGCGCGCGTGAGCTGGATTGCAGCAAGGCCAACTCCACTACCTGCCGCGTGAACAAGCACGCGCTCGCTGGGTCGAAGCGCAGCCTGAACCCAGAGGCTGTCGTGGGCGGTGATGAAAGCTTCGGGAATCGCTGCAGCCTGCTCAAACGACAGGTCCGGCGGGATCCGTGCTAAGGTCCGTTCGTGGACCGCAACGTATTCTGCGTGTGCTCCGCCGCCGACCAGTCCCATGATACGGTCGCCAGTTTTCCAGAGCTGGACACTAGGACCAATCGACTCGACCTCGCCGGCGAATTCCAATCCAGGAATGTTCGCTGGTGCGCCAGGAGGCGCAGGATACTTTCCTTTTCGCTGGAGAATATCCGCTCGGTTCAACGCCGCGGCTCGGACCCTCACCAAGACGTGACAATCTGAGACACAGGGTTTGGCAACGCGGGCAATTTCCAGCACCTCAGGCCCGCCCGGCTTATCGCTGCTCACGGCCAACATTTTCATCGAACTTTCGATTCATCCCAGTCTTTGTGAAAATTAAGCCTGTCGCGAGCGCTATAATGACAAATCCATGGCCTAGAAATGACAAAAAATGTCATTCCATGAGCATCGATATGCCCTTTTTTTCTAGCTCGCTAATCGACCACCCGCAGATTTCCCATTTCTTTTAAGTAACTTGCGCCGATTTCGTATACCTTCTACAAACCCATTTCGTTCTGGAAGCGCAAGTGCCGTCTCAATCCGGAAGATCTGCAAAGCATAAAGGACCTTAAGGCCGCGTATCATGCAGAGCGAAAAAGGCTTTTCTCTGATCGAGCTGTTGATCGTAGTGGCGATCATACTGATAATCGCTGCTATCGCCATCCCGAACATGATGCGCGCAAGAATGGCGGCCAACGAATCTGCAGCGGTTGCGGGCATGCGCGCCATCTTCAGCGCAGAAGCTGCTTACGACGCTGAGGGGTGGAATAATCCCACTGCGATTGGCTTCTCCAATCTTTTGAAAGATCTGGGCGGGACGAACTGCAGTCCCCCAACCTTGACCAGTGCTTGCCTCCTCGACGACACCATGGCGAACTCAAACATTGCGCCTAAGAGTGGCTACTTCTTCACATATACGCC
>CAYNPS010000205.1:4387-6166 GCA_964399125.1 uncultured Terriglobales bacterium | reverse complement strand
TACGCGACGGGCAAGAAAGATGTAGGGTTTGGCGCGGAGCGTCGGCTGACATTCCGTCTTACACGCCCGGCAACAATCGCGTAAGAAGTTTCCTCCCGCTATATTTTCTCCCGCTAAAAAGAATCCGGAAGCGAGAATGTCGCTTCCGGATTTCTGTTTTCAGTACTTGGAAAATGCTTAAGCAGCGACCGCAGATTTGTATCCAGCCTTGCTGGCGCGCCTCATCGCTTCGACTGCTTCGGCACTCGTCAGTAACGGCGTGGTCTGAACCGTCTTGCAAGCTCCGCCAGCCGCAAATGCCATCGCAATAGCAGCCGCGCTCACGTTGTCAGGGAACTCGATCACTCCTACCACGTCATATCCGCCGAAGCTGAACCAGAAGTTTTGGATCTTGCCTCCCAAGTTCTCGATTGGCTGGCGCACGATCTGCGTGCGGTCCTGCGGATTCTTCACCAGAGCCGCCCAGCCCTCGGCCGAATAGGCAACCTGCATTAGATATTGGGGCATTGCGATCTCCTTTCGGACGGCAATACTCCCACTGCGACCAGCCTGCGTCAATAGATTCTTCCGCTAGTACCGCAAACCTTTGCTCACCGATTTCACGCCTTCAATTCACGAATTGCTAACTTTCCCAAGTGGATAGCCGAAATCGGCATTCCTTCCAAGTCGGAGCTTAGCAGCTCAGCAGCTTAGAAGCCTCCTTCAATCAAACCACTCCGCCGCAGCGAATTGCGGAGTGGAATTTGCGGAATCAGCTCGGGTACCGTTCTGGGAAGTCGTTCGCTCGTTCCGGAAATGGTCCAGAACTGATTCCAAGAACGGAAGCACGCGGTTGACCTGTTTTGCGCGAATGATCAGATCCCATAATGGTTCAAACTTCTTCCAAGCTCCCGCATACGCAAGATGGCGGAGGCGCGGAATCCATGAAGGCTTGGTCCAGGCGCCTCGAAGGATCGAGCCCCAGCTGTAGAAATACTCGTAGGCACGCCAGTATCCCTCTTCCAATTCTTCCGGCCGCATGTGCTTCGGACGGAAGACGCAGTGGCGCGTGTCGTAGTCGTCCCAATTGCTGTGCAATAAGCGTGCTTCGCCGGCCATCCGGTGATACAGAGCTGTGCTTGGATACGGCGTGAGGATGTGAAACGTCGCTGTTTCAATTCCCTGAGTAATCGCCCACTCGACCGTGCGCTCGAAAACAGTCGCATCGTCGTGATCCATGCCAAAAACGAAGCTGCCGTTTACCATCACGCCAAGATCGTGCAGGCGCCGGATGGCTGCGCTGTAATCACGGCGGATGTTTTGTACTTTTCGTTGCTCATGAAGGTTTTCGGCATTCGTGGTCTCGAAGCCAACAAACAGGCTCCGTAAACCGCAAGCCACGGCATTTTCGAGCAACTCCGGCGCGAGTACCGAATTGACAGTCCCTGCTGCCTGCCACAATCGCCCCATGCCGCGCATGCCTTCGAAGAGCGCAGTGGCAAAGCGCACGTTGCCGAAGAGGTGATCGTCGAGAAAATAGAGATGTCTGCCCGGCAGCCGCTCGATTTCTGCGAGTGCCGCATCCACGGTTTGCGTGTAAAACGATTTTCCGCCGCGAAAGAAAGCTTCTTTGTAACAGAAGTCGCAGACGTAAGGGCATCCACGCGAAACCACAATTGAATTTGGCACTAGATACAAATGCCGTTTGATCAGGTCGCGCCGAACGGGAGGAATGCCGAGCAGAGTTCGGTTGGCTGACTGATACCGCTTTTGCGGCTGGCTTGCGCGGAAATCCTTCAG
>CAYNPS010000205.1:0-4287 GCA_964399125.1 uncultured Terriglobales bacterium | reverse complement strand
ATCCGGAAAAAGGAAGAGTTCAGTTGAGACTTGCAGGATTTGTGGATGAGGAATCGTGGTAGAGATCGATTGCTGAAAGCAGACGCTCAGCCATGAATTCTGCCTTTTTTATGAAGACTTGAGCATGCACCTGGTCGAGCAGCTCAAAAGTAGTCACTCTCCAGAGCGCGAGCCAGCGATCGAAATGCTCCTGATTGAGCCGTGGCAGGTTTATGTGCACCTGCATGGGATTGCCCTTGTAGCGGCACGAGGCAAGCACTACGGTGCACCAGAAATCAGACATCTTGGTCAGGTGCTCCGCCCAGTGGTCGCCGATAGCGCGGGCGAAAACCGGGCCTAGAAGCTCGTCTTGGCGGACCCGCGAGTAAAAACAATCGACAAGTTCTTTGATCTGTTCTTCGAGGGGAAGGCTGAGAATCGGAAGAGTGGGATACTGCATCAAGGGCCTACTGAAATGATGATGCCATCGCCTATAAAGATTCACGATTTTTGATCGAGCCGCGCCAGTCGTCGTTTGACGATCTTTTTTACCAGTGCAGTCGGTAGAGGCTTCCCAATCGGGAACTGGATTGTTCCTTTTGATGTGCTGAAGTCCTCGAGTTCGTTCTTCATTGCATTGAGCACAGCGCCACCAGGGAAGAGACTGCAGTGATTTGCAAACGCTGCATACCAGACCAGTACCCTTTTCTGTTTGAAGGCTGGGATGCCATAGCTGATTACCTCGGTGGTATCAGCCGGCATGACGGAGCGGATGGTCGCGCGCATTTTGCTTAACATCTCGCGCGCGGGACCTTCGATATTCCCGAAATATTCGTCCACCGTCTTTGCCCGATTCTTCGCTTTTGATTTCAGGCTGCGCCTTGGCTGAGCCTTTTTCATCGGGCTGTTCATGTTGTAAAACACGCGCTTAGCGGCTCATTACTTCTCCTGAAAGAGCCTGCGCCGTAAATGCATCCACGCGCACCTGGATCCAGCGATTTGGCTCCACTTGGCCCTTAAGCTGCACCTTCAGGTAATTGTCTGTGAGCGCTTCGGTTTCGGCGTCGCTGGTGCGAGCGAGGGTGATCGCGCGGAGAGTTCGCCCAATGAAGCTCTGTCGGAATGCCACATTCTTCGACGCAGCCGCCTCGCGCATGATTCGATTGCGAGCATGGGCCACCTGAATCGGAATTTGATCGGGCATGCTTGCAGCGGGAGTGGCAGGACGCGGTGAATACGTGAAGACGTGCAGATAGGTAAACGGCAGGCTCTCCACGAAGTCGAGCGATTCCCGAAATAGTTCTTCTGTCTCACCCGGGAATCCGACCATCACGTCGGCGCCGATAGCCGCATCGGGCATTGCCCGGCGAATCTTTTCGATTTTCTCTGCATAGTGCCAGGGGCGGTATTTGCGATGCATTTTGCGAAGAATCGTGTCGCTGCCGGACTGCAGCGGAACGTGCGCGTGCTTGGCAATTCGGTGCGATGAAGCCATGAGGGCGATCAGGTCGTCGGTCCAGTCCATCGGCTCAACGGAGCTCAGGCGCAGCTTTTCAATTGAACTACGTTCCAGAATCATCCGCAGAAGATCGGGAAAGCGCTCTGGCTTCTCGAAATCGCGTCCCCAACGGCCGAGATTGATTCCCGAAATGACAATCTCTCGATAGCCGGCGTTCTCCAGTGCCTCAACTTCCCGGAGAATCACCTCGGTTGGCAAAGATCGGCTCTGGCCGCGCACGAACGGGATCACGCAAAACGAGCAGCGGTTGTCGCAGCCGTCCTGAATCTTCAAATTTGGACGGGTTCGTTCGATGCCATCGAAAACCGGAGCGGCTTGGAGCTGGGTGTGGGCGAAGATGTCGCTGGCGTAAATCGTTCCGCGAAAGCTCGACTCACCGGATCCAAGATCGAAGTCTCCGAGAGGCAGAAAGTTCGGCGAATGTTCTCTCGCTAGGATGTTCCCAATCTGGTGCTTGTGGGAGTTTCCTACGACCCAAGTCACGCCATCGAGTGCCGCGATCTCTTTCGGCGCGCGCTGCGCGTAGCAGCCTGTAACCAGAATTTTGGCTGCCGGTTGTTCGCGCTGAACGCGGCGGATTGCGGCGCGGGCATCCTGATCGGCCGCGGCGGTGACCGTACAAGTATTTAGAACTACGACTTCGGCTTCCGCGGGGGAGGTTACACGTGCGAGCCCATGATCGGCGAGTTGACGCTCGATGGCGGAACCGTCGGCCTGCTGCGCGCGACAACCAAAGTTCACAATGTAGTAACCGGCCACGGTGTTATCATAGCTTCTGTAACGGGGTGCTTGCTCCACCTCACAACCTTTGTCGCGGTAACTTGCATCAGAGCTACTCTGGATCGGCAGCGATCCACGGTACGCACGATCGGCTGGGTACCGGTAATCCCCCTGGAGCCTTCGATGAAACGTCGCATCCTGCTGGTTGATGACGAACTTGCAATTCTGCTCACGCTGAAAGCTATTCTCGAAATCAACGGATTCGAAGTGGAAACGGCCGCTTCAGCTAAAGAAGCCAAGAGCCGCCTCGCGGAAAACACCTACCAGATGGTCATCACCGACATGCGGATGGAGACCGAAACCGCCGGTTATGACGTGATCCGCGAAGCCAAGAAGAAAGATTACGACCCCGCCGTTGCCATCCTTACCGCCTTCCCGCTGCTGGGCAGTGACTGGAAGGAAGAGGGCGCCGATTCTATGTTGGTGAAGCCCATGAACACCAACGACCTGCTCCGCCAAATCGAAGCCCTGCTTATAGCCCACGAAGATAAGCGTCAGGACCGCCAGAACAATACCGCTGCCTTAAAAAAAAAGTCGGTTAGCGGCATCCGCGAGGCTAGAAGCGCGGTAGCGCGGCAGTCGTAGGAACAGGCTGTCGGCTCTCGGCCATCGGCTTTCGGCTAAAAACCAAAATCAAAACACCACGCGGATCGCACGGATTTCACGATACTGCAGGAGCTCCGACATCGGCTGCAGATCCCGACCATTCCGGATGATGCCAGTGTGTCCTGCGAGCCATGTTGCGGAAGGCGCAACAGCAATCGTACCCGGTGGGGCTGCCAAGCACCGACACTCCAATCTGAAGTATCCGTGTGATCCGTAGAATCCGTGCGATCTGTGTCGTGTTTTTGCTTTAAGCGGTGGCGCCGGCTGCACGACGCTGCTGGAAGCATTCGCGGCAAAAAACCGGGCGTCCCTGTGTTGGCTTAAAGGGGACGGTGGTCTCTTTGCCACAATGCGAGCAGTTCGTGCGCGTCTCCACTTTCTGATAGCTGTTCACGGGAGTCGCGCCTACTGCAGCGATGCGCTTGGCCTTGCAGGGCTTGCAGCGCTTGGGTTCGTTCTTAAATTGCTTGTCGTGGAAGAAAAGTTGTTCGCCGGCGGTGAAGAGAAACTCAGAGCCGCAATCGATGCACTTGAGCAGCCTGTCCTGGAATTCCATTTGAGAAGCCCCCGTCCTTCCTGCGAATTGCAGTGACTCCTCCGCAGGCGAGCGGGGAGGCACTCGCAGGACTTGTTCCCAACCTCAGGTTCGGCCCTCCGTTCCCATTTCGGGAACGGCTTACAACTGAACTTCTTGTGGCGGCTGCCGGTCTGGTGATACGGCAAGGGCCGCTCTCTTGAGCGGCCCTCTTTGTACAGGCTGTTAATCCTGTTCTTTGCGAACCTTCTTCCGGTTCCGCTTGCGAGCCAGCGCCTGTTTCACGCGCTTTTTCTCGCCGGGTTTCAGATAGAAAGAATGCCGCTTTACCTCTTTGATAATGTCTTCCGTTTGGACCTTGCGTTTGAAGCGGCGGAGGGCGTTTTCCAACGGTTCACCCTCTTGGACCCTAACTTCCGCCAATACCTACACCCCCAGACTTTTCCTGTTTGGATTGGGTAGTTATTGCAGTCTTTCTTATGCAAGTCAAGCACAATCGGATAGCACAACTACCGCCATAGTAGTATCTCACCTATAGCGGCATTGGTGCCGAACGACGACGCGAATCCTTGGTGAATTGCCGGTTCAAAATTCCATTCAGGAATGCCGCTGCTCTTCGGCTTACTCGCAAACAAGTCAGGAACTGCTTACTAATAAGGAGAGGAATGATACGCAGTTATCAGGGAATCACGCCGACAATTCCGGACACGTGCTATGTAGATGAATCGGCGCAAGTTATCGGAGATGTTGTGCTTGGCGAGCAGGCTAGCATCTGGATGAATGCAGTGATCCGCGGCGATGTGCACTCCATTCGAATCGGCGCGTATTCCAATGTCCAGGACTGCAGCGTGCTCCACGGCATGCGCAA
>CAYNPS010000204.1:0-6178 GCA_964399125.1 uncultured Terriglobales bacterium | reverse complement strand
CCGAAGCGCTACAGGATCTGCGCATACGTCGCTACTTCGATGCATTGAGTAAGTTCAAGAAGGCTGACAAAGAAGATGGCGGACACTGCACCGCGTGCGAAGAACAGGCAATGAAGGTGGCGATCGAAGTGGGAGATTTCAAGGCGGCGGAGTCGGCTTCGCAGTTGTTAATCGCTAACGCTCATGATCCGGCCGAGGTGGCGCGCGCTCATTACCAGCGTGGCACGTTCCTGCTGCAGGAGGGATCCGCGAAGAAGAAAGAGGATCTTCTGCGCGAGGCTGATCGGGAGTTTAAGCTATGCCTGACTTCGAATCCAAAGGATGCAAATGCGCTCTACGTTGATGGTTTGGCGCTGGCCCGCCTGCAACGCGATGATGAAGCCAAGATGGCTTTCACGCAGATGGCTGAGCTCGCAAGATCAGATAGCGTAGATCGAGCCCGAGCGCTGCGATTTGCAGCGCGTCCGGAGCTGGCTCGGGAGCGCATGGCGCCGGCGTTCGCATTAAGGACGGAAGACGGACAGCGTGTCTCGCTCGACGATCTGCAGGGGAAAGTCGTCCTGCTCGACTTCTGGGCAACCTGGTGCGGCCCCTGCCGTGAGGCTCTGCCTCATATGAAGAAGATCGCCGAGAAGTTCTCCGGCGAACCGTTCGTGATGCTCAGCATTAGCATTGACAAGGATGAGGATACATGGAAAAGCTTTATCGAAAAAAATGAGATGACATGGCTGCAGTACTTCGATGGTGGATGGGATGGTCCCATGGCGCGTCTGTTTGGCGTAACTGCAATCCCGCACACCTTCACCATTGACGCGGACGGCGTGCTTCGAGAAGAAAAAACAGGGGACGCGTCCATAGAGGGCAGGCTAAAGAAATTGATCGCACAGGCACGAGAGTTGCAGAATCCGCAAGGCGTCGAGCAAGCAGTCTCAAAGTGACGTCTCATTCATGAACGGTGGGAGCGTGAAACATGCTCCCAATTTCGGAGAATTTGTCTGCTATCATTTCCGAGCTAAATCCAAACAATTGAATTGGGCCATGGGACACTCTTCGGTTGCTGCTGCATTGGCAGGCGAAACGCCGCCTATTCCTTTTGAGCAAATATCGTCACACGTTTGCAGCGCAGACGGCGAAGGCACTCCGCCTCCTGCGGACGGTAATCACAAAGAGCGCGCGAGAGACCGGAGGACGGATGGGCGTAGGGTGCTGCTGATCGGACGATTGCGTGAACTGGCGCTCTATCGTGCTGAGGTGCTGCGCATGTACGGTTTCAGCGTCACCATCCCAAGCACACCGGCAGCCGCAATGGAGGTTATACGGCGGAGAGAGTTCGACATAGTCGTGCTCAGCTACACGCTTTCCAGCGATGTTGTTGAGGAACTGGCAGAACAGGTTCGGCAATATTGCCCTCGCTGCCCCTTGATCGCCATCTCGGAAAGTCGCCGCGCGGATAAAAAGATATTTCCTGATGAAACGGTATTCGCCGAGGACGGTCCGGCAGCCCTGATCGCGGCACTGCGGCGTGTCTCTCGTGACGTGAACTGACCTGCGTCAGAACGCGGGCAATATCAAACAATTCGTTCTGAACGGCACGGTTGAAACCCGTGCTTTCTCAGAGGAGTTCCATATCACCTCTGTGAAGGCGGTTGAAAGATCCTACTGCGGTTCTTCTTCGCCGCCGACCAATGAGTGGGTGATCGCGTGTACCGAAAGCGCGATGCGATTCTGCACGCCGACTTTGCGCATGAGTTTCGCCACGTGCGCTTTGACTGTTCGCTCTTCGATCTGCAGTGACTGACCGATCTCGCGATTGGAACGTCCGGCAACGAGTAGCGCCAGCACTTCCTTCTCCCGATCGGTGAACTCGACGCGTCCTGCAGGGAATATTTTTCCCGGCGATGACGTCACGCGGTCGATGAAGATCGACATCACGCGTCGCGGCGCCCACACCGATCCTTGATTCACGATACGGATTGCCTGAACAAACTCTGCTGGACTGGCGCCCTCGTCAACGTAACCTTTCGCTCCGGCAGCGAGAGCCTTGAGAATCGACTCATCATCTGCGCCTGTTCCGGTGACGATAATGCGCAGGTCAGGACGCGCGGCTTTGAGGCTCGCCATCACGTCGAAGACGCTGGAGCTACCGCTGCCGCGGTTGCCGAGCAGGATCAGGTCAACGTTCTCGAGCTTCGGGAGTTCCTCAAGAGTAGCCGAGGTCAGATCCAAATCGGGCTCTTCGTCAAAAAGGGAACGAAGGCCGATAAAGCGTAGGGGATCGCTGTCAACGACAGCGATATGAATCACTGGTTTCTTAGCGGGGGCTGCTTTCATGTCTTTAGTCACAACGGTACTGGCGGTTAGCATACCTTGATTTCGCACGAAAGCACTATCAGTGCAATGACCTAAAGGACATGTACTGAAGTGGTCAACACTAGAACGGAGTTGCAAAAGTGGGATCAGCGGGGCAAGCGGGCGCTGGCCGCGTCCTCTGTTCCACTCTGAACCGATGAGCTCAAAGAGCCGAAAACAAATCCACGGCTGAATCCATCGCAGTATTCGGCGGGATGGCTGCCGGGCAGTTTCTCCTGGCAGTATTGCTCGACATAGTCCAGGCTCATTCCCTTTGCGGGAACGCTTTCGCTCTGCGCACTCGCATATCCGCTGGCAAAGCCTTCGTCGAAATTCTGCCGGCGGTTTGGAGGCAAGGCGTCGGAGAGTCCTGACGCTGCGAGCTTTGCCCGTTCGCTGGCGCGGTATTCGCGTCCGGCGAGTGCGTCAGCGTATCCGGCGGAGAGGCCGGCTTCGTATCCCTGCTGAAAATGAGCTTTGTTGCCGAACGAATTGTTGTACTCGTGTCCGGCTTGGCGAAAGTCGTGCTTCGTCAGCGGCCGAGCTAAGCGTCCCATTTGTACGTCGAGATCGCCCAAATGGAAGCCCTCGTCGTATCCGTGCCGGTATCCGTGCGCGAATGCTGAGTCAAGAAAGAGGGCGCCGACTGAGGTTGGCTGCAGATGACGTTCACTTCCGACCAACCAGTGCACGTGGGAATTCGATGAAGACATCGGGACAGAGGTGAAGTCGGTAGGATTTTGTGCCGCTATGGAAAGACCCCACAAAGTCAGACCTAGCAGTCCGGAAGTGCGCACCAGCTTCATCGATGTCGAAGACTTGAGATGTACTCTCCGGCTCGGATGGATGTAAGCACCTGCTGACGTCGCGCGCCGGGCTGCGCCAGAGCTCAAATCAAACTAAAGTGCTAGGCCCCTCGTGTCGCGTAAGGTCTTATTAGGCAGCTACTTAGGTGTTTCTTTCCATTGGTAAAAAATGACCCGCACGCGATACTCAACCTACCTTAACCCCGATCAATTGAGTTCGCGGGCAGGCCAAGCAACGAAAATCCTGGGGGAAACGATGCTTGTCCGGACGCGAACTCAAGTGGTAACGGCCTCCCCGGAGAGTTAAACGACTTCCGGGGAGTTCCGTTTTAGGCAATAGCGCACAGCCCGGAGTTAAGCCGTAATGGGACAATGGCTACTCTGCGCAAGTTGCGGCCGGTATTCCTGTGCGCGCTCCCGTTTGTCGCGGCTTGCTTCTCGATGGCTGCCGAGTCCGCTCCGCCATCGACCCAATCCTGGTTCGATAAGCAACTTGAGAGCATAATCCAGCTTCTTCAGGCGCAGATTCATTCAAATGGAACGCGCAGCGCGATCCTCGGAGTTGCGCTGCTCGACGATATTTCGGACCTTCGCGATCACGTAAGCGATCCCGCCCGAATTGAGAACCTGTTTCGCGAGATCGCCGGCGATCAGCAGGCGCAGATTGCAGTTTGTGAAGAAGCTAAAGACCTCCAAGTAGGCACAAATAGTCCACGGCGTCCACCGAGTCCACTGTGGACGAAGTGGACTGCGTCGACTGTGTGGACGCCCATATCTGGATCTTCTGAGGTTCGTGCGAAAACGTTACTTGAATCTGTCGCGAATGCAGACGAGCACGATGTTGAGCTTCTGAACGCCACTGCGGCGATCAAACTCCATCACAATTGGCTGACCTACGAAAGCGCCGAGAAGGTTGCGGAACTCAGCCCGTCTGCCGAAACGTGGTACCGGGCGGCACGCGCAACGAAAGATGAAGACAAGCGGATTGAAGCAGAGCGAAAGACGCTGGACTTCGATCAGCAGTACGTTCCCGCAATAGCCTACTTGTCCAGCCAGTATTCGGCGCGAGGTCAACTCACTCTCGCCCGAAAAATTCTCGCCGACGCGCTTCAGACCAAAGCTGAGCCACTGCTCGCGGCAGAACTCGCGCGACTGGACATCAATCAGGGCCATGGCGCCGCTGCATTCCAACGAATGAAGGCCATGCGCGGGCAGCCGCTGTCGCGCGCAGCTTCCCAAATGCTTGCCGAAAATTACGCGCAATTGGGATTCAAAAAAGAGGCGGTAGAGCTGGCCAGTCGTGCAGGAGCTTCGGCTTTCTCACCCAATGCCAATCTCCCGTTCTCTGCCCAAAGTCAGAATGTCTCTGGCGCGCCATCTCAGGCCGAAGATGATGATGGAGAGGAAGCCGAGACCGCTCCGATTCCTGATTCGGAATCGGAGCACCTGCGTCGCATCCTGCATCAGGAAAAGGAGCAGCAAGAATCTAACCCGATTCCCTACTTCGTCGACGCTGCGCAAGTAATCGCAAAATGGCGAGCTTTGCCGGCGGCAAAACGAAATGAATCGCGCGTTCTTGCCAACGTACGAGTCGATCAGGTTCGAGATGACTATCAGGCGGTTCAGCATACGCAGATCATTCTCGCGCTGTCGTCGCAAACCGATGTCGAGAGCTATCGCACTCGAGCCATTCAATATTCCCCACAGACGCAGGAGCTCGAGATCAAACGCGCTCGCGTCTATCATGCAAATGGAAGCACGTCGGATGCAGACGACGAGGGCGACAGCGCCGTCGGAGATGCTTCGATCGCAGCTTACTACGATCTGCGCACGCGCCAATTGCGCTTTCGTGACCTTGGCGTCGGCGATGTGGTCGAACTCGACTACACACTGACACCCACATCGCACGAGAACCCTTACGGAAAGTACTTCGCCGAGCTTGTCCCCTTTGGCGGACCTCTTTCGTGCAATCTGCAGCGCTACATCGTCCGTGTCCCTCGTGGGATCAATCTGAGTAGCGGGCAACACCTTCTCGCAGCGCCGCAGATCCACAAAGGATCGAACGAAACTGCTTACATCTGGGAACGGCGCGCAGTTCCCGCTCTTGTGCGCGAACCTCGATCGCCGTCCTGGAGTGAGCAGGGCGCATACGTTCATGTTTCCAATTTCCAGAGTTGGGAAGAACTGGGGCGGTGGTATGCGGAGCTGATCAAGCCGCAGTTCAAACTGAGTCCGGAACTCGAGAATGTTGTTTCGGAACTCGTTGCGCACCATCCGAACAAGCTCGACCGCGTTGCCGAGATAGACGACCTTGTGCTCAAGAGCACTCGCTATGTCGCCCAGGAGTTTGGAGTGTACGGATTTAAGCCCTATCCGGTGGCACAGACTTACGCCCGCCGCTTTGGCGACTGCAAGGACAAGGCGAGCTTAATGGTCGCACTGCTGCGCGCGGCAGGTATCAATGCCCAGATCGCACTCGTACGCACACAACGCCTCGGAGAAATCCTGGCGCAGCCTGCGTCAGCGGCGGTCTTCGACCACGCCATCGTCTATGTTCCCGAATTCGACCTCTGGCTCGACGGAACCGCAGAATTTGCGCAGTTACGTGAATTGCCGGTCCCGGACCAAGGCGCACTCGCACTAATCGTCGATCTCGATGGAAATGCAATCCTGCGACATACTCCGCGCTCCACTGCGGAGGACAACTACTCGCGCCGAACCATCAATGCCCAGCTCGACGCGGATGGCACGATTCACTTCTCCGGCGCTACCTATGTGCGCGGCGAGGATGCTCCGGAGCTGCGGCGACAGTTAGAGGTGCGCGAGGCAAAGCTCGGCTATGTTCGCGATCGTTTGGCGCAAGTGCTTCCGGCAGTGGAGATTCACGATGTCGAAGCTCCCGTTGGATCAAACGAAGCCGTTTCCCTGAGCTTCAGCGGCGATCTATCCGTTTATCGAGGGCACCATGCAGCGACTCTGCCCTCTTCCTGGATGGAGCGCAATTATGTCGCGGCTCTTGCTCC
>CAYNPS010000203.1:0-6205 GCA_964399125.1 uncultured Terriglobales bacterium | reverse complement strand
GCCAGGAAGAGTTGGCTATGGGAGCGATCGCAAGCGGCGGAGCTGTAGTGCTGAATCAATCAATAGTCGACGAACTCGGCATATCCTCTGAAGAAATTGAAGCCGTGGCAAAGCGTGAAAAATTGGAAATCGAACGGCGCGAAAACGAGTATCGCAGTGGTCTGCCTCCTTTGAAGGTTGAAGGATGCACGACCATACTGATTGACGACGGCTTGGCCACTGGCGCAAGCATGCGTGTGGCCGCGCGTGCGCTAAGACCTCGTGCGCAGCGTGTGATCGTTGCGGTTCCGGTGGCATCGGAATCGACATGTCGAGAACTACGTAGCGAAGTGGACCAGATCGTCTGCGCGATTACGCCACAACCGTTCTATGCAGTTGGCATGTTCTACCGCAACTTCGAGCAAACGAACGACGACGAGGTGCGGACGCTACTCTCACGCAGCTGTACAGACAATGCTCCACAAGGTGCTTAGGAGGAATTGTGATTCGGATGGTTGTGAGCAGGATCAATTCCTTTGTGCCATACCCAAGCGGTATTTAGTAGCCCAGAGCGGCTCGAACAATATGAAGGAGACGATATGAAACTCACCAGCTCAGCTTTTTCCCACGAAGGGAAAATTCCTCAACAGTTCACCTGTGAAGGTCAGAATATATCGCCGGCCCTATCGTGGACGGACGCACCCAAAGAGACGAAATCGTTTGTGCTGATCGTCCACGATCCGGACGCCCCACGGCTGAATGGATTTGTCCATTGGGTGCTTTACAACGTGCCTGCGTCGGTTGCTCGCATCGACGAAGATGCGTTCAACACTGCGGCGAACTCCGGAATAGGGCTGCAGGGACAGAATGATGCCGGAAAAACAGCGTACATGGGACCATGCCCTCCCTCGGGAACGCACCGTTATTTTTTCCGACTGTATGCGTTGAAGAACAACCTCGATCTCGGACCGGGTGCGACTTACAGCCAGGTGATCGCTGCGATGGAAGGTAAAATCATCGAGCAAGCCGAGCTGATGGGAACATACGCGAAAGTCGCGCAGAAGATCGCCTAATCAAAAATCGCGCAAAACGGACCAATGCCGGTACCCGCGGGTACCACCGTCCTCCGCGCGAACGACTTTGCTAAACTCGACAGTTTGTCTGTCGCGAAGGGTTGCAGATGGCGATTCGCAAAGTCGGTGTAATTGGCGCAGGAACTATGGGCAATGGAATTGCTCATGTGTTCGCGCGCAGTGGATACGAAGTAGTACTGTGCGAGGTTGCGCAGCGGTTTCTCGATCAGGGGATTACGACTATCCGCAAGAACCTGCAGCGAGAAGTCGACAAGAACAAGATCACCCAGGAAGAGAGCAATGCCGCAATAGGCAGGATCCAAGGAGTGCTCAATCGCAATGCTCTTGCTGAATGCGATTTCGTGATCGAGGCAGCCACCGAGAAGTTTGAAATCAAATCCGAAATCTTTCGCGACATCGACCGAATTTGCCGTCCCGAAGTAATACTGTCCACCAATACGTCATCAATCTCCATCACGAAAATCGCTGCTCTTACAAGACGTCCTGACAAAGTAATTGGCATGCACTTCTTCAATCCCGTTCCGGTGATGAAGCTCGTAGAAGTGATTCGCGGGTTGGCTACAAACGACGAAACATTTCAGGCCGTCAAAGAGATTGCTGAGAAGCTCGGAAAAACGCCGGTCGAAGTCAACGATGCCCCAGGCTTCGTGTCCAATCGCGTCTTGATGCCTCTGCTAAATGAAGCCATCTATGCGGTAATGGAAGGGGTGGCCACGCCCGCCGCCGTGGATGAGGTCTTCAAATTAGGAATGGCACATCCCATGGGGCCGCTCACGCTCGCCGATTTCATCGGTCTTGATGTTTGCCTCGATATCATGCGGGTAATCCACGAGGGACTCGGCGATCCCAAGTATCGCCCGTGCCCTCTTCTTGTGAAAATGGTCGATGCCGGGTGGCTCGGGCGCAAATCCGGCCGCGGCTTTTATCAGTACTGATTTGGATTTACCCGGCTAATTCCTTCTGCTGTCGCCATTGCAGATGGATATAAGCTGCGAGATTTGCGCACTCTCAAGTGCGTCGAACCGCCGAAGACGAGTGGCTATGCTCGAGAATCAAACTCAACTGATGACCGCATTCGATCTGTCTCGACGCAGACGCTATCTTCTCTGCGTAGCCGTTATCGCCATTGCCACGCTGATCCGGTGGCTGTTAAATCCAGTCTTCAAAACCGAGCTGCCGTACATCGTGCTCTACTTTGCGATCGTGCTGATCGCCTGGATCGGAGGCTTAGGCCCAGCAATACTCGGAGTCGTTCTCGGAATTGTTTCCACCAATTACTTGTTCATGGCGCCGCAGAAGGCATGGTCTCTGCGCATGGACGTGCACAACACACTTACTACGCTCCTGTTCGCGTTTATCGGGATCGCAACAGGTGCGATGAGCGAGGTTTACCGTCGTGCTCTGGCCCAGTCAAAGGAGACCTATCAGCTCTCCCAAGCTCGGCAGGTGGAACTCGAGCAAATTTACTCCAGCGCTCCAGTGGGACTGGCCTTTCTCGATGAGAACCTCCGCTATCTGCGCGTAAATGAGACTCTCGCCCGGTTCAACGGTGTTCCAGCGCAAAACCACATTGGGAAACACATCTCGGAAGTGCTCTCGCCATCGATTGTGGAGATTGTCACTCCTCTTCTTCGCGGCGTGCTCACCACTCGCGCACCACTGACCGATGTTGAACTCGAAGGCCCTGCAGCCCCCGGCGGTTCGGCAATGCGGCACGTAAAACTGAGCTTATACCCCGTACAGCTTGGGAAATTGCGCGGGATACATGCAGTGGTTAAGGACATCACTGCAGAAAAGAAGGCAGAAGAGGAGTTGAAGTTGCTCGAGCAACAGCTTCAGCACGCAGTCAAAATGGAAGCAATCGGTCGACTCGCCGGCGGAGTCGCGCATGACTTCAATAATCTTCTGATGGTGATCAGCAGCTACACGGAGTTATTACTGCAGGAACTCGAAGGAGATGCCGGTGTCGAAAGAAAGCTGAACGCAATTGCGGGAGCTACACAGCGGGCCTCGCGTCTTACCAGGCAACTGCTTGCATTCAGCCGTAAGCAGACGCTGCAACCGCAAGTCGTCGATCTCGACTCTCTGGTCCGCAATTCAGAGCCGCTCCTGCGTGGAGCACTGCGAGAGGATATCGATTTCATTCTGGAACTCGACAGTGATCAAGCCAAGGTAAAGATCGATCCTGCGCAGTTCGAACAAGTATTGATAAATCTGACTTTGAACTCGCGCGATGCGATGGCCGGCGAGGGGCGACTGGCGATTCACACAGCTCGCCGCTATTACAAAGATGAATCGGTGCGTCCTCCGTTTAACCTGCCTCCAGGCGAGTACGTCGAGATTTCGATTACCGATTCGGGACGCGGCATGTCACCAGAGGTGAAGGCGCGAATTTTCGATCCATTCTTTACCACCAAAGACCCCGGCCACGGCACCGGGCTAGGCCTGGCGATGGTGTATGGCATCGTGAAACAAAGCGGTGGGTATATCGAAGTCAGCAGTGAAGTCGGGCAAGGGACAACGTTCCGCATTTGGCTTCCGATTGTGGAGCATGTGGAAGAGTCTGTGCACGATTCTAAGGAGCCCTCGCGAGATGGAGCAACGATTCTTCTGGTTGAGGATGAAGCGAGTCTGCGCCACGCGCTCAGCGAATCTTTATCGGCATTGGGGTACCACGTCCTCGAAGCGTATGACGGCGTTCGCGCTCTTGAGATCGTGAATAAGGAGCGCGTCAGCATCGATCTGGTTCTTTCCGACGCCATTATGCCGCGCATGGGAGGAGCTGAATTGATTCAGCATCTGCGGCAGACACAGCCTGGGTTGAAAGCGATTCTAATGTCGGGCTACACGCATGCTCATTCTGTGGGCACGGCCGCAATCGATAAAACTGAGTCCAATACCGTCTTCCTGCAAAAACCGTTCGCGCACACCGAACTCGCTACAAGGATCCGCAAACTCCTCTCGAATTCTCTTCGTACCTCGCCAGATTCGTAACGGAAGACGTACAAGCTCAGGTCCTGCTTCTGAGTCTCATGGTGAGCCATCAGCTCGTGCGCAGCGTTGAGAGCTGCTCAAGAATTACAACTTCCGTCCGGATCAGGAGACGCAGAGCTCGTCCGAGTGAAGGGAGCCCTCTGTTTATATCGGGCTACTGCATTCCGGGATTTACAAATGTCTGGCTCGCTCCGCTGGGAATCCCGGCTTCCCAGATGAATGGAGAGTCGCCAGGCGAAAATCGATATCGCAGAAAACGGGCATGCCCGCGCCGCCGCCAATACCTCGAGGTATAGGAAGAGATCCTCACTCCGCGCTGGAGTGCGCTGAGGAAAGTGGTGTGCTCTGGGTCGACAACGATGCCGACGTGGCCGGGCCAGACGATCAGATCTCCCGGTTGAGGGCGATACACTCGTTTGAATGCCG
Organism: uncultured Terriglobales bacterium; assembly: GCA_964399125.1. Classification (GTDB taxonomy): domain Bacteria; phylum Acidobacteriota; class Terriglobia; order Terriglobales; family Acidobacteriaceae; genus Gp1-AA112. The sequence continues at coordinate 1,712 of CAYNPS010000203.1, read as the reverse complement.
CTGTTCCTCGATAAAGGACGCGTGAGGGCTCGTATTTGTAATAAAGGCCTGCTTGCTGGAACAGGGAATTCACAAAATGTGAACAGTCGAGCGAGGTGTTTTGAAACTGCATTCCAATCGCGATCACCGAATCGGCCGCTCGGACGCGCGCCGCATTTTCCAAAATAGAACTCGATTCAGCAGCGCAGCAATGATTTGCGATGAGGAGTGCGAAGAATACGGCGATGCCTCGTGTGCTGCGCGTGATTGTAGGCATGAGTTAAGGCTGTGTGGCTTATTGCAGAAATTCGATGCATGCTTTTCAAAAAATGTGGGCGGCGATCGAGAGTTGCCGGCCAACCTAACAGCTCAGGGCAGAGTTGGTGTATGCGAGGAGATGAACGCTTTTATGGCGATTGCGTTTGGCTGCTGTCCCACGGGAATGATGGTCAGGGTGGGGAACCAGCGCTCGCGTGGAACATTTGATCGCAGCGGGATTGAAGTGCGAATTACACTTACGTCGCCTGCTCCTGTGTCTACGACGAAGAGGAAGTTCTGATTGGGCGAGAGAGCGAGCGCATCAGGACGGCTGCCGACCTGAATCCATCCCAACACTTTTCCATCATCGATGCTGTAGATCGCGACCGTGTCGGATTTGAAGTTGCTCACGTACAGAATCGTGTTGTCGGCACTCACGACCCCTCGTACCGGCCCAGCTCCGATTACATAACTTCCGCCGACTTCATTTGTATTGGTCGCAATTTCAGAAATGCTGTCGGCTCCAAAGTTGCTCACGAAGATTTCACCGCCGTCGGGCTTGAGGGCGAGCTGCACCGGAGTGGTTCCCACATCCAGCAATGCAAGAAGTTGATCCGGCGGTGAAGATTTATTTTGGGAAGCAGCATCCAAGCTTACCGCCGCGACCTGTCCGGATCCGCTGCAAGCGACGAAGGCTTTGCTCGAGTCCGGCAGGATCTGAATGTCAGTTGGCTCCTTGCAAATGGAGATCGAAGAGCGCACCGCAAGTCTTTGGGCGTCGATGACCGAAATGGAATTTCCCAGCCTCTCGGCGACCACGACAACTTTGCCGTCAGGAGACACGCGCGCGATCCCTGGCCCATTTCCCACCGCGATTGTGCGCAGCACGCGCCGGTTCGCAAGATCGATGACAGAGACCGTACTCGATCCAGCGTTGGCGACATAGGCACGAGTGCCGTCGATCGCAACATCGACGAAGTAAGGGGTGCGGCCGAGCGCAATAGTCCTTACGACATTGTTTTGCTCAGCATCGATCACGCTCAGAGAGTTCGATCCAGTGTTGACGACATAGACTTCGTTCTTCTTCGGATTGACCGAAACACCGGTGGGATTCACTCCCACCGGAATCGTGGTGAGGGGTCGAAAGTTGCGCGTATCAAGCACCGACACGCTGTTGCTCTTCGCATTTGTGACATACGCGTATGCGCGATACGCCGGCGGATAGTCGGGAACCTTCTGCGTACAGCCCGACAAGAGCGCAGAAACGATGGAGAGAAGAAGAATGCTGGTCGTTGAGCGGGGACGCACTGGTATGGTGTGCTGCGAAAGGAGAGTGTACCAGTTTGCTATGTTCGGCCTGGTCACTGCGGAACGCAGCATTGCACGATCCCGAGATCGATATTCAGCAGCCTAACGCTGAATCCATTCACCCTGAAAAAATCCAAACCGCGCAATTGTTGACGAGAACTGTTCTC
>CAYNPS010000202.1:3675-6301 GCA_964399125.1 uncultured Terriglobales bacterium | reverse complement strand
GTCATCATTGCCTCGAAGGCGCGCTTTGCCTCACGGCCACCAGCCGCAAGCGCATCGGTCAGCGCGCGTGGAGTGATCTGCCAGGAAAGGCCCCAGCGGTCCTTGCACCAGCCACACGCGCTTTCTTGGCCGCCATTGCCGACGATCGCGTTCCAGTAGCGATTCGTCTCTTCCTGAGTTTCCGTCGCGATCTGGAAGGAAAAGGCCTCACTGTGCCTGAACGCCGGGCCGCCGTTGAGACCGAGACACGGAATGCCAAAGACGGTGAACTCCACGGTCAGGACATCGCCCTCCTTGCCGCTTGGATAATCACCGGGTGCTTTATGAACAGCAGTTACCTTACTATCTGGAAAGGTAGCGGCGTAGAAGCGCGCCGCCTCAAGCGCCTCCTTGTCGAACCAGAGGCAAATCGTGTTCTTTGGCTTCATGTTTCTGCGACCCGTCTCAGTTGCAGATGATCTGATTCAGCCGCTCGGCTTTCAGACTGTTCGCACCCGACTGATTTTCTGAATTATATCGGCGCCTTTATCGCGAAAGGCCACTAACTAGAGGTACGCGCGCGTCGAACGTTTTCATCCTTCGTGGCGCCACGAAGGACCAGGTCTTACTCGTTCCGCAGAGCCGACAGAGGATCAATTCGGGACGCTCGCCTTGCCGGAGCATAGCCGGCGAGAATCACGGCGCTTACGAGGACGACAGCGGCCAGCGCCAGGGTTCGCGGATCATTGGGCTGGGTCTCGAACAGGAAGGATTTAACGAACCGGGACGCACTCAACGCGGCAGGCAAGCTGATCGCGAGTCCCACGGCGGTCAGCAGTAAAACGCGGCGCAGAACCATCCATACCACGGCGCCGCGTTGCGCTCCCATAGCCATACGAATTCCAATCTCGCCGACCTGGCGCGCAACGTTGTATGACATCGTCCCGTAAAGTCCCACGCAGGCGATCAGCAGAGCGAGAACCGCGAAACCCGTGCATAACTTCGCGAATGTGATTTCCTGGCTGATCGTCCGATCGATTTCTGCAGCCTGCGTAATCACGTTTGTGACGGGAATGCGTGAATCTGCCTCGCGCACGATCTCGCGCACATTGTCGACATAACTCAGCGGATCACCCGCAGTGCGCAGCGCGTACGTCACTCCCTCGGGAGAAGTCTGGCTGACCGCCGCGAACACAGTCATGGGACTCTCGTCCTCTTTCAGATCACCGTAGCGCACATTAGCCGACACGCCGACGATTTCGAGATCGCGCTTCTCGTCCACGAAGCTGATGCGCCGGCCTATCGGATTCTCGTTCCCGAAATAACTCCGCGCGAGCCGCTCGCTGATGATTGCAACCGGTGTGGAGCCCGGTTGATCGTGATCGTCGATCTCACGACCTTCCAAAATGGGAATCTGCATGGTTGTGAGGAAACGCGGTCCGACGACCATGACGCCTGCACCTTGGAGGGTAACAGAGCCGACCTTGATTGGGCCCCTGTATGTTGCCCCGGCATGGCCAGCGCTGATGATCGAGGATTGCGAGAGCGTCGCGCTGCTCACTCCGGGAATCGATTCGAAGCGGTTCCGCAGATCCGTATAAAAAGTGGCGATCTCCGGGTCGCGATGCCCGGCCTGGCGCGCGCCCAACGAGAACAGAAGGATGTTCTCGCGCGCATATCCCAGTGGAACGGAATGCAGCTTGTTGAGTGTGCGGACAAACAGACCCGCCGTAAACAGTAGTAGAAAAGAGAGCGCGATTTGGGCAACCACCAGAACGTGCTGCGCGCGCCGGCGCGATCCGCCTCCGAGGCCATTCTTCAGCGCAGGCATCACATCCGGATGCGTCGATTGAGTCGCTGGAGCGAGACCAAATAGCAGGCCACAAACAACTGAGAGTGCCGCAGTCACGCCCAGCACGTTCCAGTTTAATTCCGCGTGCAGCGTAAAGTTCTCCTGCCCCTTGGAGAGCAGAAATGTCAGCCATCGCACGCCCCAGATCGCAAACAAGACGCCTAATGCTCCGCCGAGCAATCCCAAGATCACGCTCTCGGTAAGCAACTGGCGCACGACACGGAATCGTCTTGCTCCCAGGCTGAGCCGAACAGCCATTTCACTGCGTCGCGCGGCGGCCCTTGCCAGCAACAGATTGGCGATGTTCGCGCACGCGATTGCCAGGATTAGCCCAACCATGATCATCAGGACGTACAGAGGCTTGGAATACCTGCGGCGCAAACTACCCAGACCAGCGGCGCCGGGATTCAACGTCAGCACGGGCAGTTTGGCGCGCTCACCGGCGGTCGTCGCGGTGGTGGCAACCCATTCATGGAAACGAGGAGCCAACGCTGCCTGCGCCTGGGCGATGGTTACACCTGGACGCAGGCGCCCCATCATCTCGATCCAGTAGAAGTTTCCGTCGGGATACATGCGAGCCGCCCGCGCCCCATCCACGAGCAGATTCGTGTGCAGCGGAAGGTAGAGGTCGGGCGACATCGCAGGATCGACTCCGAAGAATTCCGGCGGCGCGACCCCAATCACCGTGAAAGGAATGTTATCGACAAGAATCGATTGCCCAATCGCATTCTGCGGTCCTCCAAAGCGATTTTCGCTTGCAGCAAAACTGATTACTGCGACCGGCGCTGCGCCTGC
>CAYNPS010000202.1:0-3575 GCA_964399125.1 uncultured Terriglobales bacterium | reverse complement strand
CCGTGCATGACGTGGACCCATTGCCCGCTCGCGTCCTGCGGCGAGTGGCTATGCCAATTCAAAACCACCAGTGATTCGGGATCCGTCACCGGCAGCGAGCGCAACAGAATCGACTCCATGAAACTGTAGATCGCGGTATTCGCTCCAATCCCCAGGGCGAGCGTCAGGACAGCAGTGACGGTGAAAGCTGGCGACTTCCGCATTTGCCGAAATGCGTATCGTACATCTGCCCACAACGATTCGAGAAAGGGAAGGCTGGAACGCTCTCGAAGCTCCTCTTGTATTTGCGTAACACCGCCGAATTGCCGCTTCGCAGCCAGCAGAGCTTCGTCTCTTTTCATTCCCTGACTCACGAAGCGATCGACCAGCATTTCAAAATGGGACTGGAACTCCGCATTCATTGCGTGATCGAAGTTGTTCCGCCGAAATAGCCCTAAGAATCGGGACGCAAGAACTCGCATTGCAATCAGCATGTGTTTACCCTTCGAGCTTGCATCTGCTCACCTATTCATAGCGCAGCACTACCATCGGATCTACGCGCGTCGCTCTGCGCGCCGGCAGAAATCCTGCGAGTAATCCGACCGCTGCTAGTACGCCGATTGCGATCAACATGGTCGTGGCATCATGCGGTGAGAGACCAAACAGCATCTTCTGCAGAAGCTGCACGGTTGCAAGTGACAGGACACTGCCGACGATAATCCCGCCGGTCAGTACAGCAGAGGTCTCGCTCATGACGAGCCGCAGAATCGAACTCGGCTTCGCGCCTAGCGCCATTCGAATGCCAAACTCCGTTTGTCGCTGCGTTACGAGATAGGTGAGTACACCGTACAAGCCGACCATCGCCAGCAGCAACGCGACGGCGCCGAAAAAGCCGGACAGCATCGCGAGCAGGCGCTCCTGTACCAGCGTATCGTCCACTTGTTCGGCCAGCGTGTAGAACTCGAGCGGAACCTCTCGGCTCACGTTGGCAACGGCGGCTTCGATCGCGCCGCGCATCGTCGCGAGCGGTAACGTAGTGCGTACCTCGAAACTGTTGTTCGTGCTCTGCTGGGCGGTGAGCTGCGCGACGGACAGGTAAACGGTCGGCTTCATCGGCTCGCGCAAATCGTTGTATTTCGCATCAGCGGCGACGCCGATCACCTGGATCGGCGGGCCCTTGGTACCGTCGGTCTGAGAGATGCGCAGGATGTGGCCAATTGGGTTCTGCCCGGGAAACGACTGCTGGGCGAAGGTCTGGTTCACGATCGCGACCTGCTGCGCGCCCGCTCGGTCTTGTGCGCTGAAATCCCGACCCGAGAGCAGCGGCGTCCGCAGGATGGCGAAGTAGCCGGGCGTCACCGCATTAAGGAAAGTATCGTCATGCGCTTTCATGCCGGCGTCGCTGTCGGCGAAGACGAGGGTATCCCACTGGCCGCCTTGCAGCGGCGTCATGCGCGAGCGCGACACGGCGGCAACACCGGGAAGTGCGCGCAGCCGCTCCTGGATGGCATCGAATGTCGCGATGTATTGGTCAGATTTCAAATTGGTGGATCGCAGGCCCGCGTTGACAAGCAGCACGTTGTGTCGATCGAAACCGGGATCGAGTTGCACCAGTTTCGCGAAGCTGCGCAGAAATAATCCGGCGGTGACGAGCAGCGCGAGGGAGAGTGCGATCTGCGCCGCAGCAATCCAGCGTCGCAACGGCGAGGTACGCTCCGTCCGCCCAGCCGTTGCGCCATGCATCGCCGCTGTCAGCGGCAATTGGGTCGATCGAAACGCGGGCAGAATGCCGAACAGCATTGCTGTTACGACGGCGATGCTGCTGGTGAACGCCAGCACACGCCAATCGAGCGAAAGATTGAGGAAGACGGTGCGGCCGCGCGTCGCCAATGTCGTGACGAGCATTGTCGTTCCCCATTGTGCGATCAGTAATCCTGCAACGGCTCCGGCCGCCGAGAGCAGCATCGCGTGCGTCAGCAGATAGCGAATCAGCCGCAGCCGGCTCGCTCCGAGCGCCATCCGCACCGCGATCTCACGCTGCTGCGCCGTCGCGCGCGCCAGCATTAGCGCCGCGACATTCGCGCACGCAATCAGCAGCACGACCGCGACCACCGCCATCAGCACCGCCAGCGGTTGGCCGAAATCTTGCCGCAGATCGCTCAGCCCAGTTGCCGCAGGGACCGCGAAGAAGGTGCGATGACGAAAGTTCTTCTGCCCATCTTTGTCCCAATCCTGCGGCAGCGCCGCCTCCCACACCTGGGCCGAAAGCGCGCCCAACCGCGCGTTCAACTGCTGCGGCGTCACTCCCGGCTTGATGCGTCCAACAATGCGCAGCCACCAATATGAGCGCTCCGCTAGTCGGGGTCGGTCGCCATCGAGCAGCCGCGTCGAGCAATTCGGCGCCGCGACTTCGAACTTGCTACCAACGTTCAGTCCGTAAAATCCGGGCGCGGACACGCCAATGATCGTGAACGGATGTCCATTCAGCGCGAGGGTACTCCCGAGCGCCGCCGCCGCGCCGCCATAGCGCTGCTGCCAGAAGTCATAGCTCAGGACGGCCACGCCGGCGCAGCCAGGCTGGTCGTCTGCCGTGGTGATGAGTCGGCCTACTGCGGGCGCGACTCCCAGCATGCCGAAGTACTCCCCGCTCACCCAGACACCGTTCGCGCGCTGGATGGCACCGCCGGTGGCAAGATTGAATTCCTGCTGTCCCCACGAGGCGACGGAGGAGAACACGTCCTGCCGCCCGCGCAAGTTTTCCCAAAGTGTGTTCGTCAGCGAAGTAGCAGGCTCTCCGCCCTGCGGACGCAGCCACTGTATCTGGTAAAGCTCCTGCGGCCGTTCGACCGACACCATGCGCAACATCAGCGCGTCAATCAAGGTGAAGATAGCGGTATTGGCTCCGATGCCAAGCGCGAGCGTCATGACAGCGGTTGCTGTGAACGCTGGAGACTTTCGCATTTGCCGAAGTGCGTATCGCGCGTCTGCCCACAACGACTCGATAAAGGGGAGGCTGGAACGCTCTCGAAGCGCCTCTTGTATGTGAGTAACGCTTCCGAATTGCCGCTTCGCAGCCAGCAGAGCTTTGTCTCTTGTCATCCCCTGAGTCACGAACCGGTCCACTAGCATTTCAAAATGGCACTGGAACTCCTCATCCATTACATGATCGAAACGCTCGCGGCGAAATAGCCCTATGAATCGAGACACAAGAACTCGCATCGCAGTTAGCATGTATCTAACCCTCACCTTGCATCTGGAGAATGCGGCCGATTACTCCCGAGAACCGCTCCCAATTTGCAGCTTCGCGCGCGAGTTGACGGCGACCAGCAGCAGAAATTGAGTAGAACCTCGCCTTGCGGTTGTTTTCTGAAGTCCCCCACTGAGATCGAATCCAGCCCTTCTGCGCGAGTCGCAAAAGCGAGGCATAGACGGTGCCCTCATTCAGGCGCAGCAACTGCTCGCTCAGTTGCTCGATTCGGCGGGCGATTCCATAGCCGTGTAACGGCCCCATGGCTTCCAGCGTTTTGAGCACCATCAGATCAAGGGTGCCCTGAAACACCTCCGATTTCGGCTCTGTCATGCGCGAGCCTCCTTTG
>CAYNPS010000201.1:3017-6301 GCA_964399125.1 uncultured Terriglobales bacterium | reverse complement strand
AAGGTTGGAGTCAGCGTGATCGACCACGCCGAACTGCCCGGACCGTACATCAAATTGACGGAGCCTTCTGCGCTACTGCCGGTGCTTGCGAGATACTCGCCGCGGCCTGCGAGCGAAAACCCACGCTTCAATGTGCGGCTCACGAGCAGTGCGCCGCCGTTCGTTGATGCTCCTCGCGCCACACCGACAGCAGGATTCGTAGGAACGTTGCTGTATTGATAGTAGGGTTGCACGATCCATCCGCTCTTCGTGTACGTGTAGATCGCGGCGTACATCACGCTGTTGTTCTGCACAGGTGTTGCAAGAGTCTGGAACGCCGTCTGTCCGAGATTGCCCATTCCAACGAACGACACACTGTGTGGACCGTTGACGTAAGTTAGCGAACCGCTCAGCCACGAGTAGCGATTCGAGTAATAGCCATCGTTCCAACTCAACGAAGCCGTAAACTTGCCGAGTGTCTGGTTCACCTGAATTCCGCGATTGATATCGTTTTCCTGGTTCCACAGCAGGCCGCGGCTAATATTCATGTTCTGAAAATCAAACGTATATTCCGCGCCCATCAAGGTGGGCAAGGAGCCGATCATCACCGACGTATTCTTTTCCGGCGCTAGCTTCACGTACCAAACCGGAACTGGGCCGAAAAGATTGGAAATTGCTTTGTCGGTTGAGAGGAACGGAGTGCCAAGAGTCAGAATGTTGTAGGCGCCCGCCTGAACGTAAAACTGCCACCAGTCGCTGGTCTTCTGTAGAAATAGTTGGCCATTGCTAACAGCGGCTTGCGTCGAGTGATCGCCGGGTGCGTGATTCCCCTGCCAAACTCCCATCCCGCTGACGATCCCGTCCAAGTTAAGTTTGCCGAGAGGCCCACATTCAAAGACGATGGGAGGCGCTGCCTGAAGGGGTCCCGTAATGCTGGGCGTAGCGAGCGGAGGTGCGGCAGGATTCTTCGCGTCACTGCCCGCACTTTTTGCGGGATCTGGCGAATTCTGACTGCGCGCGTCGGGCAGCGCAAAAAAGGAAAACGCAACCGCTATAATCAGCGCCGTATTGTGCGCAGAGGTCTTAATGGTATCGCCTCTCGTACTCGGAATTTCGATAACTTTCGCCATTGTTCCCGGAATCTTTCGCTTCATTCTGGGAATCACTGCTGCTGTACATTTCCTTGGATCATCCGTGCAAAACACCCACAGGCAGCGCAGAAGAAAAAGAATGCCAAAGACGCATATGCCATAAATGACTCTGTAAACTACCGATTCCATAATGCGTCTCTCTGCGAATGCGTCTGTGAGCGCCGTCACATCCATTTCTATCCAGTATCAATTTCCGAACTCAGCAGTAAGATTGGGCTAAGAAGGTCATAAAACTTTCGCTAAGAGCGGCCGAGCCTGCGCAGATAAGTAGCAGCCAAGTTACTCTCCACGCTTTTCTCTGTTGTCGCCGCATCGCTAGAAGTCAAACTAGCTGGTGAAACAAGAGGCGATAATCGTGGTGGCGGTTATCGTAGGAGCCAACCGAGCGCCAACACAACTTACCTTCAAGAGGATTAGACATTTAGGTCCCTAAAGACGCGCTAAGAGCCTCATAAGAGCTTCGTAAAACTCGGAATGTGCGTTCGGACACGAGGCTTGGAAGCAGCGACGCGATCATCTGAACCTCTCCATCGAAATCAATGACTTGCTGAATGGAATTCGGAAATAGAACCTTTTCCCCAACAGTGAGAAGAATCGCAAAAGTTTGGATCACTCGAGTTGGTTGTCGAGCGAAATCAACAATGATGGGAGCCGCATCGGTAAGCAGGAACTACTCGCCGGGAGTGAAGCGGTATCCAATCCACGGCTCGGTGACGATGTAATGCTGTTCCCTACCGGCCTCGAGTTTCTTGCGAAGCTGGCCGATGAAGACACGAAGATATTCGTTCTGATTCACACTCTGTGCTCCCCACACTGAACGCAAGAGCACCGCATGGGTGATGACCTTTTCCGGATGACGTGCAAAGTAGACGAGCAGATCAAACTCTTTTGGAGTAAGCCTGACTTCCTCGCCGCGAACGAAGATTCGATGTCCCGCGAGATCGATTTTGAAATCCCCAACCTCGATTTCCTGCTCTTCCGCTGGAGGTGGAGAGAAGCGCCGCAAATTCGCACGAACGCGGGCCAGGAGTTCATTCATGCTGAATGGCTTGGTGACGTAGTCGTCGGCGCCCGCGTCGAGCGCCTCGATTTTCGAGCGCTCCTCACCCTTCACGGACAGCACAATGATCGGGACATCCGATTTGCCACGCACTCTCTTGGTGAGCTCAATTCCGCTGATGTTCGGCATGGAGAGATCGGTGATGATCAGTTCGGGCGGCCAATCATTGACGACATCAAGCGCGGCCTCCGCGTCGTTGGCGACCCGAATTTCGTAGCCGTGACTGGAAAGAGTGGTGCGAAGCACGCGCGTGATCTGTGGTTCGTCATCAACCACCAATATGCGGCGCCCGGCCACTAGTCTGCCCTCTGCGTGATGATGTGTACGTCGACCGGTGGAGCATTGCGCATGAAACGCTGAATGGCTCCCAGATATAAATATTCGCGCCAGCCGCCGACTGCCGAGCGCCCGAATACGACCTGCGTAATGTGCTCGTTGCGTACGAACTCAGCCACTGCGGAAGCAATGTCCTTTCCTTTAAGCCGCACAATCTTTCCGGACAAGTTTTCCGCAAATTGGAAATTGGCATTCAAGCTGCGTGCGTTCTCTGGATCACGATCCTTCTCCTGTTCCACGTAAACGCAAAAGAAATCGGCATCGATTCGATCCGCGATTCTTGCGCCTCGAGCAATGAGCTGCTGTGACTCAGGATGCGCGCTAATGCAGACGGCAATCTTCTCGCGTACGCCCCAATTCTGATCGATATTCTTTTTCTTGAGGTATTCGTCCAGGCTACGGTCAACCGCGTGCGTCACTTGTCTAAGGGCGAGTTCGCGCAGCGCAATGAGATTGCCGCGGCGGAAGAAGTTCTTCAGCGCCTTCTCTGCGCGGTCCAGTGGATAGATATCGCCGCGCTGCATTCGTGTTTGCAGGGCTTCCGGCGTGAGATCGGCCATTACAATCTCGTCTGCGCGTTGCAGTACCCAATCGGGAACTGTTTCCCGTACCTGAATTCCTGTGATGCTCTGCACGGTCGGGTTCATGCTCTCGAGGTGCTGAATGTTCATTGTGGAGATCACGTCAATTTTGTTGTCGAGCAGTTCCAGAACATCTTCATACCGCTTGCGATGCTTGCTGCCTTCAACATTCGTGTG
>CAYNPS010000201.1:0-2917 GCA_964399125.1 uncultured Terriglobales bacterium | reverse complement strand
CCGGGAGCGTAGCCGAGAATTAGCTTGAAGACACCCTGACGTTTTTCGGGCGCAGTTTGCTCCAGCCAATCCTCAGGTGTTTTGGGCATTGGCAACATTGTGCGGGAGAGCTGCTGAATTGTCGAACTCGGCTACAATCGGCGCGTGCAACCTCCCACGCGCAAAATTCTTCGCTTCGCCGCTGCTGTCGGCATCATCGCGTTAATCGTTCTGTTCTACACGCGCATAGTGCACGTGAATCCGACGACCGTTGCACTCAGTCTTTTATTGGCGGTGCTGGTGGTCTCTGCGAGTTGGGGACTTACAGTCGCTGTATTCATGAGCCTAGTCGCCGCGCTTGCATTTAACTTTTTTTTCCTGCCTCCCATTGGAACACTCACCATCGCAGACACGCAAAACTGGGTCGCACTCTTCGCTTTTCTCTTTACCGCGGTAATCGCCAGTAATCTCTCCGAACGCGTAAGACGCGAAGCCCGCGAAGCGGATGAGCGTCGACACGAAGTCGAACGACTCTACGCCTTCAGTCAGCAATTGTTGACTACTGAAAACGTCGTCGAACTGTTGAACGCGATTCCGCAGTACCTGGTCAACACCTTTGCGGCAACTGACGCGGCCATTTACGTGATCGATCGTGACCGCATATATCGCTCCGCCGGAGATGAGCGCGGCTTGAGCAAAGAAGACCTGAAGATCGCCGCCTCCCGTTCCGAGCTCGTGCTTGAGCGAAAAGATGGGATGAGCCTCGTTCCCATTCGTATGGGCATGCGCACCCTCGGCATTCTCGTTTTGGGAGTACGCGGCGTCTCGCAGGAGACTCTCGAAGCCGTTGGCGGGCTCATCGCTGTAGCCATTGAGCGCGCCGGAGCAGTCGAGAAGCTGACGCGCACGGAAGCCGCGCGAGAGAGCGAACGTCTGCGCTCGGCATTGCTGGATTCCGTGACGCACGAATTTCGCACCCCTCTTACCTCGATCAAAGCGTCGATCACAAGCCTACTCAGCCAGGATCAACTGGCAACTGAAGAGCGCAATGAGCTGCTCACCGTGATCGATGAAGAAAGCGACCGCCTGAACCGTCTTGTCGGCGAAGCTGTGGAGATGGCGCAGCTCGATGCCAAGGAGGTAAAGCTGGAACTCGCACCTCATCCCATCCGCGAGGTCATTGACGAGGCTCTAGAGGAATCGAAGCAAGTTGTGGCGCAGAATCCTGTTGAAGTCCGTCTTCCAGAGCAGCTTCCTCGTGCGACTATGGATGCGGCATGGATCGTGAAAGTCCTGCGCCATCTGCTGGAAAACGCCGTGAAGTACTCGCAGCCCGGATCACCGATCTTCATCAGCTCTGAGGTGAAGAGCGATCGGCTGATCACCAGTGTCGCCGATCGCGGCAGCGGCATCGACGACCTCGAACGCTCGCTCATCTTCGACAAGTTTTACCGAGGCCAGAGCCAGCGTTATCGCGTGCAGGGTACCGGAATGGGACTCGCGATCGTTAAAGCAATCGTCGAGGCGCACGGGGGACGCATCAGCGTGACCAGCCAGTTGGGACAAGGATCGGTATTTTCATTCGGTCTGCCGTTAGCAAAGTAAACGGAAACCGGAGTTAACACGAAGGTCACGAGGACTCGAGTCAAGGTCACAGAAATTTCATCGTGACCTTCGTTCACCTTCGTGACCTCCGTGTTAACCCCGCGGTTCTGTTTGCCACAGTTGCTCTATCCTGCATCTCACAACTCAGTGACGCCCAAACCCGAATTCGATGTGGTGGAGACCACGCGCGAGCAGCAAGTGCGTGCCGAAATCGAAGAGCACCAGGCTGATTCTCTGATCGACTATCTCGCAGCTGTCTTCCATATTCGTGACCACCTGCCCGCGCGCGAAGGACGGCGTCCGGAGCTCTGGTTTCGGGGCGCCGATCGCGAGCACGATCCGATTCCCAGTCTGTTCCGATACGAGAACTCCGACGAATGGGAGATTCGCCGCGAATTTCGCCGACGCGGCATCCTCATGCTCTCTGAGCGCGAGCCGCAGGACGAATGGGAGTGGTACTTTCTCATGCGTCACAACAACGCTCCCACGCGCTTGCTAGACTGGACCGACAGCGCCCTGATCGCGCTTTATTTCGCGCTGCGCTCACCGTTGCCTGAGAAGGCTCCTCCGGCGGTCTGGGTTCTGAATCCCGTGCGCCTGAATCAAATCGTCTGCAAAACAGACTCGGTGGTGCTGAGCAACGAACCGCAAGCTGCTGGATATCTTCCCGAGTCACCGCGCGATGAACTCAAGCCAGAGCTGCCGATCGCCGTCGATCCAATCCATGTATCTCGGCGACTCGCTGTGCAGCGCAGCAGGTTTACGATTCACGGCAAAGATCAAAACGGTCTCATCACCGTCGCCGCCAGCAATCCAGATGTTCTCTTTCGCATAATCATCGCGAAGGAGTGCGTGAACGCGATTCTCAGCGATCTACGCACTTGCGGCGTATCTGAAACGACCATTTTCCCCGATCTCGAAGGGCTTTCACGTGAGCTGCTGCGCGAATGGCCTGTCAAGCTGCGCAAGAGCTGAGTTGCTGGATTTTTTGTGATCCAAGCGCCATTTAGCATCAGCTTTGGACAAAGCTCTGCATCTAAGTTTTAGTACCAGAAAAAATTTATAGAACTTGAGCGCGCCACGTGGAGTGGGATTCGGCGATAACCCTTGCATTTGCGGCAGAGCACCTATTTGAAGCAGCCCAGCTACTCACCAGCGACCTGGTGCCGCCGGAGCGTGCGCTGAAGATTGCACATGAACAACACATGCTCCCTCTGCTCGACAACGATACCTTCCTTCCGCCTGTAATTCGCGGGAAACTTCTGGCGGCTCAGAAGTCGTATGTGGATGCCACATCGAAGGAGTTTAGTCGCGACTTCGCTCGCGAACTGGC
>CAYNPS010000200.1:0-6303 GCA_964399125.1 uncultured Terriglobales bacterium | reverse complement strand
ACCACGACCATGCGCATGCTCACGTGCTTCCTGCCGCCGAGCGATGGGACAGCCACCGTCGCAGGCTTCGACATCCTCGAGCAGCCGCTCGAAGTGAAGAAGCGCGTCGGATATCTGCCGGAAACTCCGCCGCTCTATCTCGAAATGGGAACGGTTGAGTACCTGCAGTTCGTCGGCAAGCTGAAGGGGCTTAAGAGCGACGAGCTTTCCAAGCGCGTTGACTACGTGTGCGAGCGCTGCTCGATCACCGACGTGCGCACCAAGCTTCTCGGCAAGCTCTCAAAAGGCTACCGGCAGCGCGTCGGGTTGGCGCAGGCGATCATTCACAATCCCGACGTGCTCATCCTCGACGAGCCGACCGCCGGACTTGATCCCAAGCAGATCAACGAGACGCGCGACCTGATTCGCAGCCTTGCCGGCGATCACACGATCATTCTCAGCACGCACATTCTTCCCGAAGTGGAACAGACGTGCGAGAAGGTGATCATCATCAACAAAGGCAAGCTGGTGGCGACGGACTCGGTCGAGAATCTGCAGGCGCGCGCTCGTGGAGCCGAGTCGATGCTGGTCGAGATCGCCGGACGCAACGGCAATCTCGATTCCGCAACAGTGCGCTCGCGTCTGGAGCGAATCTCGGGCGTCAGCCGCGTCTCGCTCAAAAACACTCGCGACAGCCTCGCAACCTTCGAAGTCGAGAGCCAGAAAGGCTTCATTCGCGGTGACCTGGCGCGAGCTGTTGTCGAGTCCGGCTGGGATCTGAACGAGCTGCGACCTACCGCAATGAGTCTCGAAGAAATCTTCCTGCAACTCACCGAGTCGGCTAAGACCGTAGCCCAGGGGAAAACGGCATGAGAAACATCTGGATCATTTTTCAAAAAGAACTTCGCAGCTACTTCGTTTCGCCGATTGCATGGCTGCTGCTGACGATGTTTGCCGTGATCTTCGGCTTCTTTTTCTGGAACGGACTCGGCTACTTCGTCTACGTCGGCATGGAACAGCAGATGCGCGGCGAGATGTTTCCAATGAACATCAACGAGCAGATCATCCGGCCGCTGCTGAACAACGCAAGCGTGATCGGATTGTTCTTCATTCCAATCATCACCATGCGGCTGTTCGCGGAAGAGAAGCGCAATGGGACGATCGAGCTGCTCACGACTTCACCCATCCGTGATGCGGAAGTGATTTTCGGCAAGTGGTTGGCGGCGCTGACGCTCTATGCGGCCATGCTGTTCTTCGCCGGGCTGAATTTCATCTTCCTGTTCCGATACGGAAATCCGGATTGGAAGCCGCTGCTCATCGGCTATCTTGGCCTGCTGCTGCAAGCAGGATGCCTGCTGGCCATCGGGACCTTCATTTCAACTCTGACCAGGAATCAGATCATCGCCGGCGCGGCAACGTTCGCGGTCTGCCTGATGTTCTGGGTCTTCGAGTGGGTAAGCGGATACGAGACGGCAACATGGGCCAAGGTGCTCTCGTATATGTCGGTAACGGTGCACTTTGAGTCCTTTGCACGCGGCGTGCTCGAACTGAAAGACGCCGTCTACTACGCCACGCTCATCCTGATTGGTTTGTTCTTTACTGCGCGCTCGATGGAATCGCTGCGCTGGAGGTCGTAAGTGAACGCATCGCTTCTTAAAGCACGTCAAACGAAATACGTCGCTTATGCGACGGTTTATATCCTCGTTGTCATAGCAATTGTCGCGGTCGCGAACGTCCTCGCCGACCGCTACAACAAGACCTACGACGGCACGGCGAATAAGAGATATAGCCTCTCCGAGCAGACAGGGAAGATCGTCAAAGGTCTGAAGCAGGACGCGACCATCACCTACTTCGACCAGTCGACGCACTTCCAGACTGCCAAGGACCTGCTCGAGCAGTATCAGAATCTCTCGCCGAAGATTAAGGTCGAATACGTCGATCCCGACAAGAAGCCGCAGCTCGCGCGTGAAGCCGGAATCAAGAATTACGGCACCGCTCTGGTCCAACTCGGGATGAAGAAGGAAGAGGCCAAGAGCATGACGGAAGAAGGCATTACCGGCGCCTTCATCCGGGACCTCAAGAACAACACGCGTACAGTTTGCTTCGTGACCGGCAGCGGCGAGCACCAGATCGACAACAGCGATCGCTACGGTTATTCGCGCTTCAAAGATCTGCTTGGCAAAGATGAGTACACGGCCAAGTCGATCAGCCTTCTTGAGAAAGCCGAAGTGCCCAGTGACTGCACGGTGCTGGTGATCGGCGGCCCGAGCGGCGACTATCAACAGCCGCAAGTCGATGCCATCAAAAAGTATGTCGAGAGCGGTGGACGCGCGCTCGTCATGCTCGATCCGCCGCTGAAGGTCGGCCGATCTGAGATCGCCGACAACGACGCGCTGACGAACCTGCTGCAGAGCTGGGGCGTGACAGTGGACAAGGATTTGATTCTTGATCTAAATCCCATCGGACAACTTGCCGGTCTCGGTCCACAGGTTGCGCTGGTCACAAGCTATGACTCGCATCCGATCGTGAGCGAGCTCAAAGGCAGCGCGACCGGATTCCCGCTGTCGCGGTCTTTGACAATCAAAAATGGCGATAAGACCACGGTCGAGAAGCTTTTCAGCACTTCCGACACAAGTCTTGCGACCAACAACCTGAGCAGTCCGGAAGTGAAAGCCAGCGATCCGAATAACAAGAAAGGACCGCTGCTCATCGCCGCTGCCGGAACCTACAACACCGGAAAAGAAAATTCGCAAGGGCGCTTTGTTGTGGTTGGCAGCTCGATGTGGGTTGGCAACTCGTTCATCAACTTCAACGGCAATCGCGACCTGGCGCTGGATACGGTTAATTGGCTCGCGTCGGATGAAGACTTGATCTCGATCCGTCCGAAAGATCGGGAGGATCGTCGCATCACGATGACGACCGCCCAGCTTCGCTGGGTGCGCACCACTAGTCAATTCCTGATGCCGCTCGTGATGATCATCGGAGGCGTCTTCGTGTGGTGGAGGAGAAGATAGCCGCACAGCTTTCGCTTCGCGGCTCCGTAGCTTCGAGGCTCCGCAGTGGTTTTTTTGGCGAACATGGGAACACTTGGGAGGCTCGGGTCGCCATCACTCTCCCGCTCCCCCAAGCACTGTCATCCCTCGCGCCGCCACGAGCTGCGTCAGGACTTCGGAAATTCGCATTTGCTGCGCGGGGGATCTGCTGTTTCGATGCTCAGCAAACAGCAGGTCCCCCGCTCCGCAAAACAACCTTTGGATAAAGGAAATTCAAGGCGGCGGAGCGAGGGATGACAGCGCCTTGGGGTTGCAAGTCGGGAGAAACGCGCAAGCTAACTTTACTTTGAATTCACGCTCATGAAGAATCGTGGACTATTGTTTGCAGCAGCAGTGCTCGCCGGGCTAGGGGGCGTGCTGTACTGGTCGAATCATCACAAGCCGACCGAGACCGTGCAGGCCTCGGCCGACACTCCGCCGAAAATTCTCTCGCTCAACGACTCTGACGTGAATCGTGTTGAGCTTAAGAAAAAAGACGGAGCAGATCTTGTGCTCCAGAAGCAAGACGGGAAATGGCAGATCACCTCACCGCAGCAGCTGCGCGCAGACGACTCTGCCGTTTCGGGAATGATTTCCAGCTTGTCGTCGCTTAGCTCCGATCGTCTGGTCGAGGATAAAGCAGACAACCTCGGGCAGTTTGGATTGTCATCGCCTTCGCTTGAGGTTGACGTCACGGCCAAGAACGACACGCATAAGCTCCTGATCGGCGACGAAACTCCTACTAGCAACGGAGCATACGCGAAGGTTGAAAACGATCCCCGCGTTTTCACCATCTCAAGCTACACGAAGAGCACTATCGACAAAAGCGTCAACGATCTGCGCGACAAGCGCCTGGTCACAGCTGAACCCGACAAAGTCAGTCGTGTCGATCTCAATGCTAATGGCCAACAACTTGAATTCGGACGCAACAAAGACCAATGGCAGATTCTCAAACCGAAGCCGCTGCGCGCGGATAGCTTTGCGGTCGATGAACTTGTTCGCAAGCTGACTGATGCCAAAATGGACCTCACCTCCGACGACCAGAGAAAGGCGGCTTCCGCCTTTGCGTCGGGCAAGTCGGTCGCAACTGCAACGCTGACGACCGATTCGGGAAATCAGCAGCTTCAGGTCCGCAAGAACAAAGACGACTATTATGCGAAATCGAGCCTTGTAGCAGGCGTGTACAAGGTCTCAAGCGATGTGGGGGAAGGTCTCAACAAGAAGCTTGACGACTTCCGCAACAAGAAGCTCTTCGATTTTGGCTACACCGATCCCGACAAGATCGCACTTCGCAACGACTCGAAACCATACTTCCTCACCAAAGGCGGCGACGATTGGTGGTCCGGTGATGGCAAAAAGCTTGAACTCGCCAGCGCCGAATCAGTGCTCGATAAACTTCGCGATCTCCAGGCAACGAAGTTCGCCGATTCCGGATTTGGAACTCCCATTCTGGAAGCGGATGTCACCTCGAACGGCGGCAAACGAACCGAGAAGGTGCAGATTTCGAAGTCTGGCGATGGCTATATCGCTAAGCGCGAGAACGATCCAAGCCTATACGTGCTCGACTCGAAAGCTGTCGAGGATCTTCAGAAGGCCATCACTGACTTGAAGCCAGCGGAAACGACGAACGTTAAGAAGTAGCAGTTCAGAGTCACACAGCAATTCGGACTTGTTCCGTGTTGGCGCGAATCCAGCTCGCAACCGGAGTGCGCAATGCGAAATGCATGCGTAGGTCTCCAGGGTCGAGTTCGCGCCAATGTCCATCCTTTGGACGAAACTGCACTTGGCCGCCGAAGATTCGATACTCGTTATAAGTTCCCGGAAATTCCAGGCGGAATGAAGGCAAGTACTGCTCCATGGCTATTTCACGGATAGATGCCAACTTATGCCAATCCGGAGCTGCTGCACTGCAAACTTAGCGAATTTTTCCAACGAAGATGAAATAGGAGCCCGGCCAAAGCGGAGCGGGAATCGATCCTCTGGGCCGCGCCGTGATCACTACGTTGTAAGCACCTTCCGTAATGAGCGACTCCAGAGGAAGCGCCTGCGCCTGTGGCTCCACGAGCGCGAGATATTTGAGAAACCCGAGCACATCGCGAGTGCCTGAATATCCAGGAGCAGCAAAGCTGATCTCAGTATCACCTCCGCCGAAATGCCAGGCCAGCGAAGCCGTAAGCTTTACCGCTGCTTCGTACTCTTCTTCCGCAATGTCCTCTGGGCCCGGATTATCGAAGATGATCTTGAGCTTGCGTTCGTCTTCTCGGGTGAACTCACGAACCATGACCGTCTGCGAGCGCGCTGTCGCCTTCCAGTCGATGTGGCGCGCTGCATCGCCGGGAACGAACTCGCGTATGCGGTACAGGTCGTTGCTCCTGCCTGCTACGAAGATCTCGAACTCTCCTCGCAACGCCGGCAGAATCGCAAGCGTCTGCTCGCGCGCTTCTACTTCGGGAAGCACCACGAGCTCACGCTCAAACGGCATTAGACGCGTCTTGATCAGAAACGAGAAAGGAAAGCGCGTGGCTAAGCCCAAGGCATTCTGGACATAGCTGCCGCGGCGCGGAAACGTCAGCTCCACAGTTGCGGACTCCGCATGGCGGCTGGGCAGATAGGGAAAGTAAACAGTGCCGCTGAAGATCGACGGTTTGCGCTTCTCAGGAGGAAGTTTTCTGAGCTGATAATCAGGAATTCGGAACCACTGGCGATTGCTGGAACGGAAAGGCGGAAACCCGATTTCCGTCCGCTGCCATCTCCAGCGATGTTTCTTATCGGGAATCTCGGGCACGACACTGATAGAAAACGAAGGCAGCCAGCCATCGTTGCGCACGGTGACTGTCCCAATGCAGACCCTGTTGGCGAATACGTGCTCGGGAATCGTGAGCTTCAGATTCAATCGGAACAGAACAATGCTGGAAGCAATCCCTGACACCAGCACGGCTGCAAGCATCGCGGCAACGACGATGAACAAAAGATTGTTTCCGGTATTCAGCGCAGCTACGCCAATCACCAGAACGGTAAGCAGATAAATGATTCCCTCGCGCGTGAGCTCGTAGCGCACATTGAAGCGCATGTGCTCGGCCGCGATTCGCCGCGTGAGGTATGGAATCGTCGCGAGGCCCACAACTACCGCGGTAATTAGAGCGAGCGATGCTGTGATCGCAGTTCCAAGCAGATTGCCTTGATCGCGAAAACTGGTTGAGAGGACCGCAAAAGCAAACGAGAACAGCAACCCGAGCAGCGCGATGAGGAATCGCACCCAGGCTTCGGCATCGACTTCGGCGAGGAGCTTGGC
>CAYNPS010000199.1:4589-6310 GCA_964399125.1 uncultured Terriglobales bacterium | reverse complement strand
GGACAGATCGCCGGCCAATATGCCGATCGAAACGTGGCATTCCTGCTTGCTTCGATCGACGAGCAGAAGAAGCTGTCGGCCGTGCGCGACTATGTCTCGGAACATGGGATCAAGTTGCCGGTGCTTACCGGCGCGTCGGTCGATTTACTCGAGCAGCTTGCGGGAGTGAACGTCGTTCCGGCAACGCTGGTGATCGACGACAAAGGAGAGATCGTGCGAGCTATTAACGGGGAGGCACATGAAGAAGACGTCAAGGAGGCTGTGGATTGGCTGCTCAACGGTCGCCAAGGAGATCCGCCGAGTGCGCGTGTGAAGCGATATTAACCTGCGTTTTCACCACGGAGTCACGGAGAACACGGAGAAATCAAAAACAGTTTCGATTTCTTTGATTTGTCCCGGATAAAGGGAAGGGGTTCCAGTTGTGACCCTACGGAATCCGTAGGGCTCATCGAAGGACGGCTCATGCCCATTCTGGGAATGAGACGACGATACGACAATGCTCGCCAAGGCTCAGCCGCAGCGAAGTCCTCAGGGATTGCCGGCTGCCTTCTTTTGCGTGGTACTCCAGACGTAGAGAAACTTTGCATCGGCAGCGGTGGCGAGCGGACGATTGAGCTTATGACTCGCTCGGTTAAGCGCCGAGCGAACATTTTCCTTGGAATCTCCCAGTTCGCTCAGGGCGATTTTGAGTGCGTCTCCCTGTTCCAAATCGCCGAGCTCGGCCAGGATCGCTGACACAATTCCTTTGTGTTTGCCATTCCGCCCGCGAGGCACATCGACCTGTGCCACTGTCGCAAAGTGAGGCTTGCTTTTGAGTGCCAACGACGTTTTCCTCCGCAAACGTATCGTTAACGTACCGATAACATAATCTACTTAGACGCATTCTGCAGCAACATTCTTCATCCGTAGCGTGCTCCTGGCGCATGTCGGCGCACTATTCGCGCGGTGGCGTATCGCACTTTGGCCCGCTAAAAGATCGCTTGTCGACGAATTAAAGATTCTCCCCGTGTCGCCGGAGAAGGACTAGCTTTGCAAGCAGGGGAGAAACATGCAGAAGCGAAAGAGACTCTTCGAACGGATTCCGATGACTCAGGTTCCCGCTACTGCGGAGGTCGATACGACTGAGCGCAGAACCCCGGCGCCTGCGGTAAAGACGAATGTACAAAAACGGGCTGCGCGTCCTAAACGCAGTATCAAAGCACAAGAAGATGATCATCCCCTCGGGCTCTGGATGGACGTAGATCTACTGTGCAAGCACCGGAACAGACCGCCACAAATCGTACTTCACGACGAGTTGTCGAGCGCAGCGAGTCGTTATTTCATGCTCGCCGACCTCGCGCTGCGAAAAAAATCAAAATCAAAACATCTGTGAGTGTTGCAAACGAAACAAGAGAAATGGACCACATACATGGATCATATTGGGAAGAAATCCGAGCGGAGGATCTTGCGGTCGTGGAAAGAAATTGCCTCCTATGTCGGATGCGGAGTACGTACAGTCCAGCGCTATGAGCGGCAGCTCGGCTTGCCGGTGCGTCGCGCCGAAGCAAGGTCGCACACTGCAGTGATCGCGCTCGCGGACGACCTCGATGCATGGATCACTCAAACGTATGCGTTCGGCCACCGTGAATCTGAGAGCGGCAGCCTTTGTCCTGTTTGCTCCGGAACGGGAGTGATCTCCGGAGCGGGAGTGATCTCCAGACCGCGAGCGGTGGTCAGGCAAA
>CAYNPS010000199.1:0-4489 GCA_964399125.1 uncultured Terriglobales bacterium | reverse complement strand
CCTTGCAGATGGTATTTAGTCAGACCCTCGCGCAGCTTCTCGAAGCCTTCTTCCGGCGTATCGACGAAGCAGAACAGATCTTTATCTTCAGGAGAGATCGTGCCGGAATCGACGAGGACGTCGAGGTTCAGCACGCGATTCCAGTATTCGCGGCCGTAGATCAGCACAATGATCTTTTTCGCCAGCTTCTCAGTCTGGGCTAGCGTGAGGATCTCGAATAGTTCGTCAAGGGTTCCAAATCCGCCCGGGAAGATCACCAGCGCCTTCGCCAGATATGCGAACCAGTATTTCCGCATGAAGAAGTAGTGAAACTCGAAGTTGAGTTCCGGCGTGATGTACCGATTTGGGAATTGCTCGAAGGGCAGACGGATATTCAGGCCGATGGTCTTGCCACCGGCCTCACTGGCGCCAAGATTCGCCGCCTCCATGATCCCCGGGCCCCCGCCGGAGGTGACGACGAACCGATGCCGCTTGGATTGAAGCTTCATCGACCACTTCGTCAGCAGGAACGCGAGCCGACGCGCATCTTCATAGTAGCGAGCCATCTCGACGGCAGCCTTTGCCCGCTTGAGCTTCAACGAGTTCTCGCGTCCGTGCAGCGCTCCATCGAGCGTGGCCGGTTGCTCGTGTTCGGGAGCAGGCGTCGCCGCGCCGGGCTTTTCGAGTAGCTGCAGAGCACTCTGGGCCGAACGTAAGTTTGCAAATCGCGCGGAGCCGAAGAACACGACTGTGTCCTGGATGCGCTCGCGGCGGAAGCGCGCCAGTGGCTCGGAGTACTCGGCGAGGATGCGCAGGGCGCGTCCCTCTGGACTGTTTAGAAATGCGGGATTTTCATAAGCCAGGGGCGCTTTGGCCAGCATCGGTTTATCGTCTTGTGCCATGGGAATAGTATTCAGCAGGAAAACGTCAAGAGTTCAAGATTACAGGATGCAGGGGAGGCGGGAACAGCTAGCGGCGATCGCGGTAGTGCACCGCTTCCGAGATGCCGATCCAGAGGTCGAGGATGCCGATTCCGGTCACGAGGCCGCGGACGAATCCAGTCCCAAGCAGCCAGCGTAAGTTGGGGAAGTCGTTGATCAGGCTGTTTTCCGTCCACTGCGGCAGCCATGGCAGCGCGGCGAGGATGAAGCCAATCCAGCAGCAGATGATGACTGTGCTGATGATGGCGAGACGTTGCATCCAGATGGGTGGCGGAGCTTCGGACCTAGCCGGAGCAGCCAAGTTGGTCGCTTGAGCGTCAGTGGCCAGTCTTCCCTCCGTCTTGCCAGCGAGGTTTTCGTCCCCCGATGTTGCCGCGGGAAAATTCAGAACCTTGGCCTCGCGATCCATAGTTCTGATTGTAGAGCATCTACTTGCTGAGGCTGCGGATGCGGTCGGCTACGTCGCGGTAGTCGATATTGGCTCCGTACACCTGCATGAAGTTGTCGAGAGCCGCTTTCTTGTTGCCGGCTGACTCGAAGGCGTTTGCCATGTCGTAGTAGACGGCCAGACGGCTGTCTTCGTTAATGCCTCTGACGGTTAATGCTCGCTCATACCATCGGATGGCCGCCTGCGGCGCGCCCTTGTCGACGAGACACTGTGCCAGCCAAGTGTAGGCCTGGATGGGCTGCGAGAATGAGTGGCCATTGTCGAGCGAGCGGCAGACCTTCTGCAGTTCGCCAATCGCTTCGTCGAGCAGGCCCATCTCGCGGAAGGCGACGCCCAGGTTGTAGTGCGTTTCCGGATCATCAGCTTCGGCAACCGGCTCTTCGACCTCCTCCTTAAACTCGTGCAGGAGATCGGAGAGCATGGAAGCGGTTTCGTCGCTGATAGGAGATGGCGCTGGCTGAACAGCGTGCGCAGCAGGCGCAGCTTGTGTCGACACCCGCTGCGGTTCTGGCGCATGCGGAGAGGGCGCGGGTTGCGCGACTGCAGCCGGTTTGTTTGCCGCTGGAGGTGCGGGAGCGAGGTCGCCAAGCGCATCTTCCAAGTCAGAGAGCATGTCTGCTAGGGGATCGTCTGATACAGGATGATGCGAGGCGGAGGCAGCTGCGGCGGCGACCTTCGGCTGAGGAGCCGGTGTAACCACCGGTTTTGGCGCGGATTTCGCGACTTCTGTTGGGCTTGGCTCCGCAAGAAGATCTTCTAACAATACTTCTTCTGCTTCTTCGTGCGCTGCGGGTGCCTTGGCCAGTGGAGCAGGCCTGACTTCTGGCTTAGGCGAGATCGTGATTTTGGGCTCAATAGCAGCCGGCGTCTCTTTCACCGGCTGCTGATCAGGCGCCACTTCGACCTTTGCCGGAGGCTCTTGTGGAGGCGTCTGGACGTGAGCCGCTTTGGCTCGCAGCTCAGTTAGCGCTGGATGAGTTGGTGCATTTGCTTCGAGTCGGGCAATCGCCGACTTGGCTTCGGCGAGCATGCCTTGGTCGATATAGAAGCGAGCTTCTTCCGCGATCTCGTCCGGAGAATCCTGAGCCGTAACCTCCTGTACCGAAGCGGCCGGAGCCTCGACGGTGAGCATGTCCTCCCAGTCGCCATGATCGGTTTCTGACGACGCCGCTGGCGCTGCTGCTGAGGCAGCCTCGGTTTGCGCTGGCGGCGCTTCCAAGGGAGCCTGAGAGGTAGCAATCTGAAATTCGGCCGCAGTGGCTTGCGGACTTGACTTCTTCGCGTCGAGATTGGCAACTGACGAGGCCTGAAACGGGATTGGCTCGACGGGGGCCACCTCGATTGCAGGCGGTGGCAAGGGAACCTCCGCCGGATTTGCGGACGCACTCGGAGCGGCTCCTCCTGCCTGCTGCTCGTATCGCGCTCCGATGTCGCGGAACTGCTTGGCCTGATCTGCATTGCCGGCAACGGTATGAACTTCCGCAAGGACATTGCAGCACGCGGCAGCATCGGCGAAGCGGCCAAGACGCGCATACAACGCGGCGAGGCGCTGGCGCACGCGCACGTCGTTAGGCGCCTTGGCTAGCACCTTCTCCAGTGGAACAACTGCCTTTTCCGGCACGTTGTAGCTGGAGAATAGTTCCGAATCGGTAAGCGCTGAAGTAATTTCCTCCGCGAGATCGCGCGAATATTCCTGCACGACGGCCGGTGCGCTTTCGAGCTCATCGACCATGAGCGCCTGGCCAGCTTCTTCGGTTGAGAGCTCGCGCGTAGCGGAATCCACCCCCATCCGGGAAATGACCTGCTTGTAGTTCTGCTCGTGCAGTGGATTCTCAGGTTCAGCCTGCGCCAACTCCTGATAGAGATCGGCAGCGGCCTGCAGTTCGCCGTGCTGTACGTAGGTATGCGCCAGCAGCTCCTGTACTTCACGGATCGCATGAGCCGGAGCGTCTGACCTCCGCAGCAAGGCGAGCATCGACTGCAAGGAAGCTTCGCTGTCTTTGATTTTTGAAACCAGCGCGGTCAGCTTGTCGAGAAATTGCTGCTTGTTTTCGGCGAGGAACTTGTCGGCGTACTTTTCGTAGAGCGTGACGGCGAGATCGGAACGGTTTGCAGCGAGCAGCGACTCAGAATAGGACGTGATTGCAGACGAGTCGTTGTGAGCTGAGACCAGTTTGTCGACAATTGGCTCGGCCTTTTCGAATTCGCCGCTGCTTATGTATGCCTGTAACAGCGGGCGCAGCGCCTCGGGACGAGAATCAAGGTCCGGTAGCTTGCCGAGATTCGCGATTGCGGCATCGGACTTCCCCGAACCGGCAGCGATCTGTCCGCGCAGAAGAAGCGCCGGCTCGTACTTGGGGTCTATCTTGAGGACATGGCGCAGCGCCTCTTCAGCCTCGTGCGCGGAGCCGCGCTGAAACAGCGCCTGTGCAGCGTTGAAATAAATGTCTCGGGCTTCCTGAGTCTTTCCCAGTTTCTGATAAAAATCCGCGACTTTCGCTTGCATCGCAGCGTTGTCCGGATCGAGATCCAGCATCTTTTTCAGGATGCCGGTGGCGCTCTCCTTATCGTTGTTCTTCAGATACTGATCGGCAACGGCCATGTACTGGGCACGCGCATCGTTGTAAAGCCCTTGCTGGGTATAGAGGTCGCCCAGGCGGACGAGCGCATCCGGCGTTGTCGCGCCAAGCTTGGTCAGCTTTTTGTACATCGCAATGGCTTTTACGACGAAGCCATCGGAGGCGTATGCGTCTCCAACTTTTCTGAAGAATTCGGTGGCCTTGTCGTTGCGGCCCAGGCGGGCGTATAGGTCGCCGATAGTGTTGAGGACGGTCAGGTCCTTCGGATCCTGCTTCGAAACCTTTTCATACTCGGCGATTGCGTTCTGCAGCTTGCCTTGCTGAACATACTTCTCTGCAGCGCTGAGGACCTTCGCCTTATTGAATGTAAAACCAAGGGCCATATTGGATGGGCAGTCACGCCGCGTATGGGGACCGGACCGGGGTCCAGAGTTGACACACGGGCAGCGCAGACTCCGTAAGTTGGGCTAACGTTACCACACTCATCGTAAGCGCTAAATTGGTCGGGCTCTTAGTTATACGAGGGAAATACCTGATTACCA
>CAYNPS010000198.1:0-6321 GCA_964399125.1 uncultured Terriglobales bacterium | reverse complement strand
TGATGCATCAGGCCGGTGCCGCGTGGAAGATTGCTGTCGTCGCTTCGGCGTTGAATTTTCCATCCGGGCTCGACCAGGTTGCGTCAAAGCGCTAGTTCTGGGTGACGGGCCATTCGGAAAATCCCAACTTCCGAGTTTGCCGACCATCCACGAACTTGGTCGATTCTCATTGATCTAAGAACGGCACGGACCTTGTCGCTGTCATCAATACTGTGCGTTCACGGTTGGCGAGGCGAGAAACCAAAGTGCGGAGTCGTCAACTCCGCACTTTGTCGCCGCGCATATCAAGCGGTCACGCAACGTTTGTGGCCACAGTGCTTGTCACGACGTTCGTGACCACATTGATATTGCCGTGCGTCGCTTTCGAATACGGGCATTCGAGGTGAGCACCATCCACAATCTTCTGCGCCATTTCGCGATCGATGCCGGGCAGAAAAACGTTCAGCCGCGCCTGAATGAAGTAGTGTCCATCGGTCGTACCCAAGTCCACTTCGGGATCGACCGCGACATCGGGCGACAGTTTGAGCTTGAGCCTTGCGGCAACGATCTTCATCGCCGAAAGAAAGCATGCCGACCAGCCGACAGCGAGTAGCTGCTCGGGATTGGTGCCTATGCCGTGCGTCCCTGGAACAGCAAGCTTGACATCTAATCCGCCATCAGAAGTGCGCGATGAGCCTCCGTCGCGGCCGCCAGTAGTATGCGCTTTTGCGGTGTAAATGATTTTGTCGATCTGTGTGATTGCCATTTGCATTCTCCTTTTAAGGGCGATATCGCCCGTATTGCATATCAATTTCTTGAAGCTCTCCATTGTCTGACTGCGATTCATTCAGATACCGTTACTAAGTCATCAAAGTTCCGCTAGCCCGCCGTCGACCACTAATTCTGAACCCAACATATAACTCGAGGCGTCACTTGCCAGGAAAAGCACCGCTGCCGCAATTTCATGCGGACGCCCCAGACGGCCAAGTGGAATCTGCTTAGCGGCGGCGGCGATATAGTCCTTGAACTCAGAGCCAGTCTGCCCTGGATGTTCGGATTGTCCAACGCCGCGCAGGATGGGCGTGTCAATTAGGCCGGGGCTCACTGTGTTGACTCGGACACGTCTTTGCAATAGCTCAGCCGAGAAGGTTCGTGCAAACGAACGCACGGCCGCCTTGCTAGCCGACAACAGGGAGCGACCTTGAACGCCTACCTGGTTGAGCCAAGCCGAGTTCAGGATCACAGACGCACCTTCGCGCAATATCGGCTCGACGACCTGGAGTGAGAAGAATACGGACTTGATGTTTGTATCCATGAGGGTGTCATACGCATCCTCAGTAGTTGTCGCAAGTGGAGTGACATATGCCACGCCGGCGTTGGCAAAGAACACGTCTACGCCTCCGAATGCTTCCTTGATCCTCGACGCCATTGTCGCAAGGCTTGTACGGGAGAGCACATCAACTTGCAGTGCAAGCACGTCTTTACCAATCTCCTCTGCGATCTCCAGGTTGCTTGCATCCCTTCCGGTGATGACGACTTTGGCGCCATTGCTGTGCATCAATTTTGCGGTGGCCAGTCCAATGCCTGAAGTGCCACCGGTGATGAGTGCCGTTTTTCCATTGAGCATAATGAGCTCCTCTCTATGTGTGGGTTTCGGGCGCTCTAGATCTGCTGCCAGCGCCCGTGACCTTCAGTGCGAGTGAGAGACAGGCACTCCTTCCGGAATAGTGAACCGCCGCGTGACCTCCTGTCCGGGAAACGGTTTGTGGCTGGCGTCAACCAACACGATCCTCACTGTGTGTTCGCCGGGCGCCAGGTTAGCTATGTCGATTGTGTTGCTGTCACTCGCATCGGCCCACCACCATAGGTCATCGACTTGTATGTGCAGATGTCCGACACGCGGCGATACCTGCAAGGCGCCCGCCCCGAACACGGGTGCGATGTGCAAGTTCTCCACTCGGTACTGGGCCCAGAAGACGCCCAACGGCAGCCCCTCAGGAAGCGGAGGGTCCACGATCAGCTTGGGTGCGGGTTCGTTCTTGATTTCGACGTACGGTGTGGCGCCGCGAACTTCCTTGGCGCTTTGCGCGAAGGCGCCCGTGGCGAGCACGGTGCCAGCTACGACTGTGACGAGCATCTTGACGATGTTCATTGTGTTTTCTCCTTAGAATTAATTTGAGTTAAATACTTCTCAACTTCACGCGGCTTCCGACCAAAGCCGTTTGGTCCGGATAATCACCCACATTTCGCTACGCGATTCTTGCGATAGGGGGCGGAAAGACTGCAACCTCCTCTACGCTCATCCGCGAAGCATCGGGGCTCCGTAAGGCGCACCCGTGGCTCCGCCATCCACCATTAGCTCTACTGCGTTGACATATGAGGAGTCGTCGGAGGCAAGGAAGAGCACGGCTTTGGCAACATCTTCCGGCTCGCCCCAACGGCCCAGTGGCACTAAAGAACCGACAACGTTCGCCAGCTTCGCCGACTGCTCTGCAGATACGGCGGCGCGAGGCCCACGCTTCCAAATGGGCGTCTTCGTTGCTCCGGGCGCAACGACATTCACGCGAATGTCGCGTGGCGCGAGGTCAGAGGCGATAGCTCGCGCCATCGAGACAAGGCCTCCCTTCGTTGCTGCATAGGCTGCGTAGCCGGCTTGACCGATGTAGTTATGTACGGACCCAGTAAGAATGATGCTGCCGTTGTCGTTCAGGAGAGGAGCGGCTGAATTCACCGTAAAGAAAGCGCCGTTTAGATTGGTATTTATGACATTCTCAAACGTGGCTTCGTCCGTCTGGCCAGTAGGTGTCGTCCCGCCGATACCAGCATTGGCGAAGACGATGTCCAGCTTGCCGAAGTCGTTGGCCAGCGATGCGAACAGGCGCTTGCGGTCTTCCGCAATCGTTACGTCGGCGCGGTAGCCGCGAGCGTTAGGTCCGAGTTCTGCGACCGCTGCATCCAGGGTTTTCTGGTCACGTCCGGTAATGGCAACCTGCGCGCCTTCCTTGATGAAAAGACGGGCTGTAGCCAAACCGATGCCACTGTTTCCTCCGGTAATAAGGGCCTTTTTGCCTGTGAGCTTCATAATGCCTCCTTTTGTATGGCGGCCCATCTAATATGATGACCGTCATACTTGTGATATGATGACCATCATAGATGGAGGATTCAGAAAAGTTATGCGCTATCCCGTCGAAGAGACCGCTGCAAGACATGAACGGATCGTGAAAGAGGCCTCGCGGCTGTTCCGTGAACGTGGATTTGAGAACGTAAGCGTGGCGGAAGTAATGAAAGCTGCCGGCCTGACACACGGTGCGTTCTATGCCCATTTCGGTTCGAAGGAGGAACTGCAGGCAGCTGCCGTTGCTTACGGCCAGAAGATTTCGCTAGAGCGCGTGCGGCGCAGTCATAATAAGAAGAGCAAAGGTTCGTATGCTGACCGATACCTGAGCCCGTTGCACCGAGATAATCCAGGTGACGGCTGCACCATGGCTGCACTGGGCCAGGAAGTGGCTCGCTCGACGCCTGAACTCAAAGCCGCGTTCGAGCAGGGACTTGAAGAAATCCTTTCCGCAGTAGGGGGAGACCGGAAAGAAGCGATCTTCAAGGCAGCGGCCATGGTTGGTGGCGTTGTGTTGGCGCGCGCCGTACAGGATCCGCGTTTCTCGGACGAAATCCTTAGAAGTGTCCGGCAGAAGTTGGGCTGACAATACTCGCGAATCGCGATTAAGAACGGATAACGGGCCATTCGGAAAGTACCAATTGGGGAATCCCGACTTCCGTGTAGCCGACGATTCACCAACAATTCGACTGGCAAATATCCGCGCCCCAAGCATCGCAGTCAACCACGGAGCTATTGACCGTGTCGCTGAACTGTCACCGAATCTCCAATCGAGATGGACATGAGATCCTCTCCTGCTTCGAGGGGGCCGGAGTATATCGCTCGCGTCCGTGAAAGAATCTCAGAGATGGAAACCTCAGGTATGTCGTCCCGTCGCGGGCGGGTGTAGTGGGTATAAACGGCGAGTTTCGGCTTGATCCGAGCGAAGTCTCTAGCCGCATCCTCCGGACTGGAGTGATGCGTTGCAATCATGTGCTTCACTCCTGGATCGCGCTCCAATAGTTCAGGGGGTGCCACTCCGACCTCATGGATAACCACATCTGCGCCCTGGGCGTATTTGATGAAATTCTCGTTCGGCGTCATATCTCCCGAAAGGACCACGGCATGTCCTCGGTAATCAACTCGAAAGCCAAATGCATCCTTCAGATTGGCGTGCGTTACCTTAAACGCAGTGACACGCACCCCATCCTGGTCAAACACGACTCCTTCCTCAATGTCCTTGGCCGCGATGGCGACTTGCTGTGAAGAGAAATTCGGAATGAATTCACGGCGGTTTTCGATATCCGCCTGATAGGCTTTTTCCAGGTAGGACATCATTTGGGCAGTGCCGGTTGGTCCATAGACGGCGAAGGGAGCGTTTCGACGACCATAAGGCAACGGCAGAAAGCCGGTTAGCCACAGATCGGGAATGCCGACGGTGTGGTCGGAGTGCAGATGCGTGATGAACAGCTTGACAGTTCCAAGTGGGATTCTTAATTGCCAAAGCCGAATGGTCGCTCCGCGACCGCAGTCGAAGAGCAGTTTTTCTCTGCCTGCTTCCACAAGCGTACTCGGCCCGAACCGGTCGGGCAGTGGATTTGGAGTGGAAGTGCCAAGCAAGGTCACTTTGAAGTCGGAAGGCGCTGGCTGGGCGGCTTGTGCAAGGGGGCCAGAGGCGGTCACAAATAGAACGCTCAGCAGGGTCGGTAAACCAACCCACATGTAACATGACTTTTTTTCCATGGAAGACTCCGCCCGAGGATTGTAACCCGCTGTGACGGGACCCTCAGTTGGATTCCCTCAACAACACCAAAGCAAGTTCGTCCGTTGCGGATGTATCACGAGCCATTCGGAAAGTACCAATTGGGGAATCCCGACTTCCGTGTAGCCGACTACTCGGGGACTTGGTGTTGACAAAAGAGGTTGCTCGAAAGAATCGAGGAACAACCATATTGAGTGTTCTATTCTGAAGTCCGTCAAGGCTCAGAGTTCAAGCTTAATGATTCGCAAACGCAGCGGAGGGGCCAGAAGATGAGCCTGCCTCTTCTCCTTTGAGATCCATGCTCTTGATCAGCCCATCCTTGACGGAAAAAACATGCCGAACCTCGCTATCGGAGAGAACGTCGCCTTGAAGGTTCTTCACAAGCTGGTGCACTCGAACCTCTAGCTTGTCTCCTCCCAGATCGATGGTCTCTAGCGGCTCTACGTGGGGATCGAACGCAGCCCACTGGCGAGTCCAGTAGGCGCGTACTTCCTCTTTGCCCACGACCTTGCCGCCTTCCGACGCCTTGGGCCAGCTCACATCTTGCGTCATCAGTGCCAATGCACCGTCGATGTCCCGCTTGTTGAATGCGGAGTACGCTTGCTCGATAAAGGTCTTAGCATTTTCGATCATGCTTCATTCCTAGATGGTATTGATGTTGTGGATCAAACATACAAACATCCGACATGGATTTGATTCCCGGTCGCTATCGCTCGACAATCCTTCATTTGTGTGCCGCATAGTCGCTAGCACCGAGAAGATGTATGGACACATATGGCTCGTCGCCAACAACCCAACTATCGTGGCCAGGTGCTATGTAGAAGACGTCGCCGCGTGTCATTTCGATCACGTGTCCATCGTCCATGGCTGCAGTGGCTCGTCCTGAAATAACCATTCCGACGTGCTCGACGTCGCAGCTTTGCTTGCCTAGCCCCTGACCCACGTGTACAGACCACTTCCAGCCGGGTTCGTACGTAGCGCGGCCAATGGTCATGCCACCGACCTGTAACAGTTCGAACTTCCCTTTTTCAAACGTACGGACTTCGTCTGGCTTCTCAAATCGTTTCAGAATGACTTCAAGCATGAGAGTCTCCTCCAATTCCTCTTCCTTCGTTCGGTTGCCTCAGTAGTTGCGTGGTCGCTGCCGTCAGAGTCGCACAGATTATCGAGAACAATATGAAGGGTGGTATATAAAAAAAGCGAAACGAAAGGTAGGCCCCGACCAAACTCGCACTAGAAACGATCGCAGAAATGGCGCCTGCACTTCGCGGTCTAAACATAGCGAAAACCGGCAAGATCCAGAGAATGCTAGCTAATGCGAGAAGAAGAACAGCAACTAAAACGCCCCACCCAAAATAGAGATCCCAATAAGTTGAGCGTTCGCCCATGAATTCAAATGGGACAGATTTCATCAACGTCGTGAGCTGTGTGTCTTGTAAGGCCTTCATCGACGTCCACGGATAGGCTGACATATGGCCGATCATCA
>CAYNPS010000197.1:2361-6328 GCA_964399125.1 uncultured Terriglobales bacterium | reverse complement strand
TTGGCTGTGCGTAGTAAGTATTCAGGTTGATGTGCTCGGTGCCGAGGATGTCCTCAATCGTGCGCAGCACGTTCGGTTGACTGTAGAGGGTGCTCACAACCGCGCCCTGCTTCACGTAGGGGCCAACAAAGTACGTGGTCGCGCGATGCGAATCAACGTGGTCCGCTCCATCCTGACAATCATCTTCAATTGAAATGATGAGCGTGTCCTTCGCGTACGGGCTGTTCGCGACCGCCTGGATCAGGAGCCCCACAGCATAGTCGTTATCGGCCTGCTGTAGTTCCGGCGTGTTCACTCCACCCAGCGCAGAGCCGAAGCTGCCCGTGTGATCGTGGCTGAGACCACGGATCACCTCGAGCGTCGGCAGATTGCCGTTGGCAACGAATTGCTGGAACTCACGGTTCCACTCGTTGAAGCGCCACACATCCGGGTAAGCCTGATCGTAAGCGCGGAAGTAGGGATCGTAGAATTTGTTTTCAAAGAGAAGTTGGTTGGCGGTTGTGGTCTGAATCACGCCGGCCTTAAAAGGATCGGAGATCGGGTTGGCTTTGGTTCCGATACTGCCCGGAGTGTTGGACATCCAGCCGTAGTTACGAACTGTTCCGCCGGCGTTCAGCACGGCATTGAAGATGTATCCCTGCTGATAGCCGGTTGGGCCATCGGTTGCGGCGTGGTCGCCGTCACCAGCGAGGATGTTCGCAGTGCCGCCCTTGAGCGATGAAGTGTTCTTGCTGTACGGCGTGGTTGCGCCGGTTGGGTCAAAGAAGAAGTCGCGTGCGGCGGTAGTCTTCAGGTTGATGGGAATGTTGCGATTCTGGCCTTCGCCTTCATAGGAGAGACCGCGGTTCACGCGCGCATAGTTGATCTGTTGCGTGAGGGTCTCCGTATTGGTAACACGGCCACGCATCGACCACGACCATCCATCCATCGAACCATCGCCGGGATCCATGAAGTTGTCGAGCGTCACGAAATTCCGCGCCAGGCGATGGAAACTGGGCGTGACGAGTTCGCCGAAAAGGGTGAGCGAAGGATCGCCGTTGGAACCGTTGCCCAAATCACCAAGCATCTGATCGAAGGTGCGATTCTCCTTGACGATGTAAATAATGTGCTTGATTTTCGAGTGCAGGAACTTCATCACTTCCTCATCGCGTCCGGAGCCTCTTGGCAAGTAGCCGTTGTTGTCGGCCACGCGTAAGGTCAATTGGCCGAGGTCGTCCTGATCCGGAACTTGCGCGCTGACCAGCGATGCATGCTCGAGTTGAAATTGATACTGGTTGTTCGCGTTCAACTTAGCTGACTCGGCCGCGTTGCCGCCGGGAAAGGTAATGAACTGGATCGCAGCCAGATTTCCGTAGCCATAGCCGGGATTCGGGCCGGTGTCGCTCTTGCCATTGACGACGTACATCCAGCTGCCGTCGGCACTAAAGGCAACGTCAGTGGGATCGTAGGCAGTTGGGAGCAGCGCAACTGTTTTGAACGCATGGGGTCCCGTAAGCGGAATCACTGCAATCGAGTTCGAACCTGCGTTCACCGCATACAGCGTTTTGTTGATTGGATTAATCGCGACTGCCGTTGGCGCTGCGCCTGTTGTGTTCGCCGGGAAGTTCAAATGAGCCGGACCACGCGTGTCGATCTTATGAGTGATCGTGTTCGTCAGTGTGTTAATGACGGCAACTTGGTCTTGGTTATCCTGCGCAACGAAGAGCGTGGAACCATCCGCGCTGAGCGTCAGGCCATTCGGATTGCCATCGAGTTGGATTCGCGTGACCAGCGAGCCTCCGGTTTGGCCGGCAACGTTCACGACGACGACTTCACGATCGCGATCGGCGCCCACATACGCTGTGGTGCCATTCAAAGCGACGGCGAATGGAAAGGTGCCGCCCTTAGTGCCATTCGCGCCCGATGTGGAATACGGACGCAAGTCGTATTCATAACGCACGGTTCCGCTTGCCGTGTCAATGACACTGATCGAATCGTTATAGTTGTTGGCCACCACGAGCGTTGCGCCATCGGCGGAAATCGCAAGTCCAGACGCGTTGGATGTAACGCTAAGACCTACGCCCGAATTGCTCGAACATCCCTTTGGCGCATGGCCAAGACTGATTTTGCCGCTTGGAGCGAAAGCACCGCCGCTTGTGCTGTAAACGTACACAACGTCATCGCAACCACCGGCCGCGTAGAGCGTCTTGCTGTTTGGCGCCCACACCAAACCAACGTGCGCGTTGAGCTGTTGGATCACCTGCTTGAGTACAGGTTTGGTTTTGTTCACACCCGCAACGTCATAAAGAAAGAGGAATTGTGTTGAAGCAGCCGTGTCGGCTTTTGTACCGGTGGAGTCGATCAGCGAGTTCATTCCCGCCGTTAAGATTGCAAGGGTTTTGCCGTCTGGACTGACAACCGCTTTTACTGCTTCGCCTGCGACAAACTTCGGATAATTCGCCAGACCGGGATTTAAGATCTGCTGCACAGCGTGAGGTAACGCAGTGGGTGTTATATACAGTCCCGGCGGCGTCGCTGACTTCTGATTGCGGTCGTCATCGTCGTCACCTCTGACACGTTTCGAATGGTCGTCGCCGTCCTTCCAACTGTGCGCGACCGCGGGGAGTGCTAGTGCGGCTACCAATGGCAGCGCTGCAAGCCGCAGCCAGCGTCGATAGCCTTTCTTTCCAGAAGCGAGTGTTTTCATCGTTCCTCCTTCGATTGACGAGAGATGGGATCTTTCCCGTCGTGAGGAACTCTATGCAGCGCACATTTCCAAATGGTTCCGATCATGTGAATCTATGTTGAATCTGATCAAACTGGATTCAGTCAGGGATGTTGTGGAAGGCGGAATATCAGCACTGAAGACACAGCGACTCCGTTCCCATTTCGAGAAATGGAGTTCGCGGCGAAAAGCTCTTGTCTGACTCTCTAAAACTCAGCTCGCAACAGAAATTGCATCTGGCGAGGAGTGCCGGTTCCCACCGGTCCGGAGTCCACTGTTGAGACGATCGATCCGAAAATTCCTGGTCCCGATGAAAGGTTCGCTTGTGGAGCCGAATATTGCGGATGATTGAACAAGTTGAACACCTCCGCTCGAAATTGAAGATGAACGCGCTCGGATACCGCAATACGCTTTCCCAATCCGGTATCGACCTGCCACACCCCCGGGGCACGCGCGACATTTCGCGGAGCATTCCCAAAAGTTCCGGGCGCAGGAATCGCAAATGCGGCTGGGTTGATCCATTGCGCAATCGTCGAGCCACCCGGAGGAGTAAGCGAAACTCCAGGGACAAGATTCGGACGTTGATTCCTGCTGTTTCCATCTGGAACAGAAGACGCGTCGCGATCGATGGTGACATTGATCGGGAATCCAGTGTGCGTTGAAACCATGGATGTAAGTTCCCAGGAGCCGAGAACGCTGCGCAATATGCCTGGCGCGTTCAGATATGGCTTTCCATTTCCGAACGGAAGCTCGTAGACGGTGTTTGCGCTCAGAACGTGCCGAGCATCGAAGGCTCCGCTCGCCCGCTCGCAGGAGAGGCAAGCAACGTTTTGCGCGACCTGCGAGTCTCCGTCTCCGCTGCCGTCGGAACCGTCATCAATCTCGTGAGAGTACATGTAATTCACTGCAAGCAGCAGTCCTTGTGAGAAGGAACGTCGCAGTGCAGCAGACAACCCGTTGTAGCTGCTGTTATTTGTATTGCCTCGCCAATCAATCTGTCCAAAAGCAGGGAAGGGCCGAGTTCCCGTAATGGGATTGATGACGTTCACTTCCGACAACGTAAGCAGATGAGTGCCCTTGCTGCCGATATAAGAGAGCGTTCCGACAAAATTGCCGGGTAGAGCCTCCTGGATCGACGCGCCCCATTGATTGACACTCGTATCCTGACGGCGGCGATCTTCCGCGCGCGGAGAAATGATGCCGCTTGTTCCCGCAAGAAATGGATCGATAGGAAACGCCAGATTCGAAGTTGTCTTCTTCGAC
>CAYNPS010000197.1:0-2261 GCA_964399125.1 uncultured Terriglobales bacterium | reverse complement strand
TCCCGCAAGAAATGGATCGATAGGAAACGCCAGATTCGAAGTTGTCTTCTTCGACAACGAATAGCGAAGCACCTCGTTCGACTCAGGCAGGTTTTGGTCGTCCAGTTGACCGTCTTCGTGGTAGATACCGAATCCCGCTCGAATGACGGTCTTGCCCCCGAACACCGTGGGCGCCCAGGCGAAAGCTACGCGCGGATCGATGTCGCCGTAATTCGGTTCCCCGAAACTGGCCCCAATTCCGCAAAACCCAGCAGGACCGCAACTCGCAAAATCGAACGGATTCGCGCGACCCAGCACTTCATGGAATGTGCTGAAGAAGCTGTAACGCGCTCCCAGATTTACTGTGAAATTCGGCCGCAGCTTGAATTCATCCTGGAGGTATCCGAAGTATTGCGTTTTGCGCAGGCCGTTTACCGGCAACGCGCCCACCAGAGTGGCTGAGTTCATCTGATTCGCGGCAAAGGCATCCGTTGAGGCATAGGCGATGGCGCCGTTCGCCATGCTGCCCTGGTTCACCTGTATGCGGCGGATTTCGAAACCCGTCTTAAGAACGTGCCGCCCTTTCAGCCATGTCAGGTTGTCGATTCCCGAAAAGGAATTTCCTACTCCGGTACTGACGCGATTGTTGTTCATCGTCGTGAAGCCCGAAACCGAAATGGCGTAGAGCGAGCCAGTCTGGTTGATGTTGGTGGTGAATGCCGTGCTGCGGTTGAATCCAAACTTCGCTTCATTCACCAAACTCGAAGAGAAGATGTGCAGCAGCTCGATCGTGCCGTTGACCGGTCCAGAGGTGCTTTCCGTCTGTCCATTCAAGAACTGTCCAGAACTGGCAAGCGGCACGTTGCTCAAAGCACTGTCGATGTTCGCGCGAGCAAAAGCCGTTGTTCGGTCGGAAAAGCGATAGTCCAAACGGAACATTCCGGAGTCTTCGTGCACAATCTGCGATCCTTCCGCGACAAAGCGCGCGATGTTCGGGCTAATCAGCGTTTGTCCTTCAGGATAGGCGCGCACAATTGGAGCTAACTCGGGCGACTGAGCGAGAACCTTCGCGCGAAAATCCGCGCTCGGGACAAAGCCGATCAGCGTTTGTCCAAGGCTCTGTCGATAGCCTTCATAAGAAGCAAAGAAAAACACTTTGTCGCGAGTGATGGGACCACCGACCGATCCACCAAATTCATTCAAGTGAAAAGGTGGCTGCCTCGGATTCAAGGCATCCATCGGCTCTCTGGCATCAAAAGCGTTGTTGCGTAACGCTTCGAATACCCGCCCATGAAATTGATTTGTGCCGGAGGGCGAGGTCACGACCATCTGACCTCCTCCGGTGCCGCCCAGTTCGGCGGTGGCTAACATCGAATCGACTTTTACTTCTTGAATCGTGTCGAGCGGAATCGCGAGACGAACGTATGGCTGTTGCGCCTGATTGATAATGTTGGTTGCATCGATGCCGTCATACGTGAAGTTGTTGTCGTCACGACCTCTGCCGGCAAAGCGAATGCTTCGCTGATTGCTTCCGCCTGTGTCAACCGCTCCCGCCGCAAGCGTTGTAAGCGTAGCCCAGTTACGGCCATTCAATGGAAGCTCATTCACCTGATTCTGCTCGATCTCCGTTCCCAGCGAATCCGAAGTTTGATCAAGAGGCTGGGTTGCCGACGAGACATTGACCTGCTCGGCAGCTTCGGCCAGTGCAAGTCTGACATTCAAGGTTCGGGTTCTGCCCACTTCCTCAACGACATCGTCGAAGTGAAGTGATCGAAACCCTCGGCGGGTGAATGTGACCGTGTAACCGCCAATCGGAAGCTCTGGGATATCGTAGGTTCCTTCCGATGACGTGATCGTCTGTCGATGAAGTCCCGTTGTTGACTGCATAGCCAACACGACAACTCCGGGCAACACGCGCCCATCTGGATCGGTGACGGTCCCATTTAGAGCCGCACGATCTACTTGACCATATGCAGATTTCAACAGGAAGGCGAGGATCACGACAGCGTAAAGACTTCCGTGCGCCATTCGATATCGCAGGATCGGCATGCGTTCGCACATAGCAATGATTGCGGGCTGCCGCAGGAAACGCGGAAGAACTGCGGGACTACTTTGTGCGGTGCGAGAAAGAAACATGGCAGGTGAAACGGGTCTGCCCAACCGCTGAAGCTTGAGCAGGACGCACACACATTAGGAGCTCCGTGTTTACATTGTGTTGGGAAAAATTGAATGTAGTGTGAATTAGAGGTCCAAGCAGATGATGCGGAGCATTCCGCGAAGCA